>JBGUIY010000234.1:0-2168 GCA_045113475.1 Christensenellales bacterium
CATTCGCCGGAAAGCGTCCAGGTACCCGCGATGGTAAGCCTGGATTCTCGGCGGACGGAAACCTGGGTGGTACCCGCCTCCGTCTCATATTCGGTCTTCAGCTTCTCGCTCACAAATTCCAGGTCGCCGTCCGGCCGGGGCAGCGCAATGTTATTCACTTTCAGTTCGTTAAACATCATCTGCCTCCTGACCGGTAGTTCGCCCTCTGCGCGGCGGTTACCACAATCTCGTCAATCCTGTCCTGCCCGATATAAACGGGGATGGTAATGTCCCCGCCGGAGCCGTTCTCCATTCCGGCAACCGCCGTCATGAGCTGCTGCATCATGGACGCGCTGTCCGTACCGGCTCCCGCGGCCGCAAGGGCGGGAGTCCCCGTCAGCATCGGCGAGAGGTTCATGCCAGCCGCCACGCCTTCCATCGCGCCCGCGACCAGTCCCTTGCTTTTCTCGATGCCCTTTGCCAGCCCCTTCATGAAGTCCGGCATCCAGCTTTCGTAGTCTGTCAGCGGGCCCACATCCGGCACGGAGAAGTGCAGGAAGGAACGGATGGAGTCAGCGACGCTCCGGGCGGCGTCAGCCACCGCACCGATGGCGGAGCGGATGCCATTGACGATGCCCATGATGAGGTCGCGCCCCCAGGAATACGCCTGCCCGATCAGCCCCTTGATGAAATTGACCGCGGAATTGAACCCGCTCTGGATGACGCTGAGGATCTGGCTGATGACTCCGCTGATTGCGGATTTCATGTTGTTCCAGATGGACACCACGGAAGATTTCAGGGTGTTCATCAGATTGGTGACGGTACTCTTGATATTGTTCCATACCGAGGAAACCGTGCTGTGGATCGCGTTCATCACCGAGGTGATGGTTCCCTTTATGGCGTTCCAGGCATTCGTCACAGCGGTGCGGATCGCATTCAGCACATTGGAAACCGTGGTGCTGATGGCCGTCCATATCTGCTGGAAGAAGTCCCGGATGCCTTCAAGGAGAGGCGTGAGGAAGGCAACGATGCCGTTCCAGATCTCCTGTACCTTTGTGCTGATGGCGTCCAGCGCCATGCCGATGAGAATCTGGATGGCCTGCCATATGGTTTCAAACAGGTACTGTAATGCCGACAGCAGCGGCTCGAAAAACTCATAGATGGCGTTCCACGCCGTGGTAATCGCCGTGGAGATAGCCGTTGTCACCGTGGTGACGACAGTTTTTATTCCTTCCCAGATACCGGAGAAAAACGTGCTGATGCCGTTCCATACGGTCTGCGCCGTTGTGGAGATAGCGTTCCAGGCGTTTTCCAGGAAGGTCTTCACAGCCTCCACCACCGTGGTTACGGCGCTTTTGATGTTCTCCCACAGGTTGATCCAGAAATTGCGGAAAGCCTCCGAGTGGTTCCAGAGATACACAAAAGCGGCGACCAGCGCGGCGATGGCGGCGATGATCAGGACGATGGGGTTAGCCATAAGCACAGCCCACAGCGAGGACAGCGCGCCTTTCACCACACCGATGGCGGAGGCGATCTTCGGTCCCCAGGACATGACCGTGCTGACGGCTCCGGCGATTTTCGGTGCCCATGTCATGATAGTGCCGACGGCGCTCATCACCTTGCCGACGATGATCAGCACGGGACCGATGGCGGCGACCAGCAGAGCCAGCGTGGTGATCAGACGCTTGGTGCCGTCCGACAGGCCGTTGAACCAGTCCACCAGTTTCTGAAGCCCGGAAACAAAATCCCGGACAACGGGCATGAGGATCTCGCCAAAGGAAATGGCAAGCTCCTGGAGCTGCGATTTCAGGATGGTCAGCTGGCCTTCCAGGTTGTCCTGCATGGTTTCCGCCATCTTCTGGGACGTGCCGTCACAGTTCTCAATGGCGGAGGAGAGCTTGTTGATGTCTCCCTCCCCAGCGTTCATCAGCGCAAGGAAGCCGGACATGGCGTTCTTGCCCACCAGCGCCTCGGCAGCGGCGGCCTGTTCCGATTCGGAAAGCTGGGAGAAAGCCGCCCGGCAGTCAGCAAGGATGTCGGAAAGCTCCCTCATGGAGCCATCTGCGTTGGTGGTCTGGATCGTTACCGTCCCTATGGCATCGCCGCAGATTTTCACTTCCCCGGCGAGGTTGTTCATGATGGTACGCAGGGATGTGCCGGCCTGGGAACCCTTGATACCGGCGTTTGCC
>JBGUIY010000235.1:0-21055 GCA_045113475.1 Christensenellales bacterium
CCAAAGTCGTGCTCCCCACGTTGACAACAGTACATTGGATATGATATAAATACTCTGTATCATTTTCTGTATCGCTTTTAAACTGACGCTTCTACCGTTCAGGCAGGAAGGAGCACCGGATGCGGGAAGAACAGCTGCTCAGCGTGGGCATAGACATCGGCACCTCCACGACGCAGTGCGTGTTCAGCCGGCTGACGCTGAGCAATACGGCATCGGCATTCTCGGTGCCGCGTATCCGGATCGTCGATAAAGAGATCGTCCACCGTGCTCCCATCCGGCTGACGCCGCTCCTGGGGGCAGACACCATCGACGCCCCCGCCCTGGAGGCCATGATCCGCGAGGATTACCGGCAGGCGGGCATCTCCCCTGCCGATATCAAGCTGGGCGCGGTGATCATCACCGGCGAGACGGCCCGCAAGGCCAACGCCCGGGCGGTGACGCAGGCGCTTTCCCAGCTGGCGGGCGAGTTCGTGGTCGCCACAGCCGGCCCCGCGCTGGAGAGCATCCTGGCCGGACGCGGCTCCGGCGCCGCGGAGCTTTCCGAGAAAAAGGGCCGGCGGGTGCTCAACCTGGATATCGGCGGCGGCACCACCAACATGGCGCTGTTCGCGGGCGGCGAGCCCGTGTGCGAAGGCTGCCTGGACATCGGCGGGCGGCTCCTGCGCTTCGCGGAGGACCGGCAGACCGTGCTCTCCTTTACGTCCGCGATGAGGATGATCGCAGAAGATACCGGCATCGTGCTCCGGGAAGGCCAGCGCCTGACCGAAGCGGAGCAGAACCGCCTGGCGGAGCGCATGGCTCGGGTGCTCGAGGAAGCTGCCATGCTCCGCGAGCGCAGCGCGCTGTACCGGAGCCTGATCGTGGAGCACGGGCTGCCGGAGGATATCCGGGCAGACCTGTACACCTTCTCCGGCGGCGTCGCCGACTGCGTATACGGCCTGTCGCAGAACAGCGCGGAATTCTGCGATCTGGGCGAGGCCCTGGGCCGCGCCGTGGCGCGCTCCCGCTTCTTTGAGGAGCAGCGCGTGGTGCGTCCGCAGGAAACCAGCCATGCCACGGTCATCGGCGCCGGCGCGTACAGCGTAACGGTATCGGGGAGCACCATCCAGTTCAGGAACGTGCAGCTGCCCATGGCGTCCCTGCCCGTCGCCAGCGTGCCCTTCCGCTCCGAAGCGGACATCCCGGGGCTCGCTGCCGTCATTGAGAACCAGTACCGCATTTTCGGCGGCGAGTGCGCGCTCTATATGGAGGGGATCCCCTCCCCACAGTGGAGCACGGTTTCCGACGCGGCGAAGGTCATCGCCCGGGCCATGGCGCCCCATTCCCCCAAGGTGATCATCCTGCGGGAGGACATGGCCAAGGCGCTGGGACAGGCCCTTTCCCGCGAATGGCCGGCAGACACGCCGTTTTTATGCCTGGACGGCATCGAACTCATGTACGGCGACACAGTGGACATCGGCGCGCCGCTGGGCGGCGGCCGCGTGGTGCCGGTGATCGTCAAGACTTTTGCATTCTCTCAGGACACAGGGAGGTAACACATGCGGCTCAGCGCAGCATTGGGCGGCCATACCTACAGCTTCCGGGACGTCCGGGAGGTCATGGGCAAGGCCAACGACCTGAAATCCGGCGACCGGCTGGCCGGCGTGGCGGCGGAAACGCCCCAGGAGCGGGTAGCGGCTCGGGTGGTGCTCAGCAACCTGACCGTCGGGGACATCTGCGAGCATCCTGCCGTGCCCTATGAACAGGACGAGGTGACCCGCCTGATCCTGGACGACCTGAACATGCACATTTACCGCCAGTACAAGGACATGACCATCGGCGGCCTGCGGGAGCGCATCCTGGCCGCGCCGCCGGAGGAGCTGGCTGTGATGCGCAGGGGCCTGTCCAGCGAGGTCATCGCCGCCGTGTGCAAGCTGATGAGCAACCTGGATCTGATCTACGCCGCCAAGAAGATGCGGGTGACGGCCACCTGCGTGACCACCATCGGCGAAGCGGGCACCCTGAGCGCCCGCCTGCAGCCCAACCACCCCACGGACGACGTGGAGGGCATCACCGCCTCCACCCTGGAGGGCCTCACCTTCGGCGTGGGCGACGCGGTGATCGGCCTGAACCCGGTGGACGCCTCCACCGAGAGCGTGAAAGCCATCCTGAGCCGCTTCGCGGAGCTGAAAGCCAAGTATGACATCCCGACCCAGATCTGCGTGCTGGCCCACGTGACCACCGGCATGGAAGCCGTGCGCCAGGGCGCGCCCTGCGACCTGATCTTCCAGAGCATCGCAGGTTCCGAGAAGGGCAACGCCGCCTTCGGCATCAGCAACGCCATGATCGCCGAGGCCAAAGACCTGATGGCCCGGGAGGGCACCAGCCACGGCCCCAACCAGCTGTACTTTGAAACGGGCCAGGGCAGCGAGCTGTCCTCCGACGCCCACAACGGCTGGGACCAGGTGACCCTGGAAGCCCGGTGCTACGGCTTCGCGCGGCACTTCAAGCCCTTCCTGGTGAACACCGTGGTCGGCTTCATCGGCCCGGAATACCTGTACGACAACCGCCAGTTCATCCGCGCGGGCCTGGAGGACCATTTCATGGGCAAGCTCCACGGCCTGCCCATGGGCTGCGACTGCTGCTATACCAACCACATGCGGGCCGACCAGTACGACAACGAAAACCTGGCGGTGCTGCTGGCGGCGGCGGGCTGCAACTATTTCATGGGCGTACCCCACGGGGACGACGTGATGCTCAACTACCAGTCCACCGGCTATCACGACATCGCCGCGATCCGCGAGGCCATGCAGCTGCGGCCCATTTCCGCCTTTGAAAAATGGATGGAGAAATGGGGCATCTGGCAGGACGGGCATATGGGGCCCAACGCGGGAGACGCGTCGATCTTCCTGTAAGCGCGGGGAAAGGGAGGAAAGCACATGACCGAACAACAGATCCGCGCCGTGGTGGAGCAGGTGCTCCGCCAGCTGCGGCAGGAGGATAAGCCGGCGCCCCCGCAGGCGCGGGAGCCGTCCGGCGACACCCTGCCCGATATCATGGCGGTGGACATCCGGCGCCAGTACCTGGTAGAGCACCCGCACGACCAGGCAGCCTACCTGGCCATGAAGGAGCGCACCCCCGCCCGCATCGGCGTGGGGCACGCGGGAGCACGCTACCGCACGGAGACCATGCTCCGCTTCCAGGCGGACCATGCCGCCGCGCAGGACGCCGTCTTCTCCGACGTACCGGACGAGTTCCTGCAGCAGATGGGCTGGCAGGCCTTCCAGACGACCTGTGAGAACCGGGAGGAATTCCTCACCCGTCCCGACAAGGGCCGCGTCTTTTCCCCGGAAACCCTGCAGAAGATCCGCGCCGCCATCCCCCAGGGCACACAGGTGGTGCTCTACGTGGCGGACGGCCTGTCTTCCAGCGCCGTGCACGCCAACGCCGCCAACATCCTGCCTGTGATCCTGGACGGCCTGCGCGCAGCGGGCCTGAAGGTGAACGACCCCTTCTTCGTGCGTTTCGGCCGCGTCGCCACCCAGGACCAGATCGGGGAGGCCACCGGCGCGGACGTGGTATGCGTGCTCCTGGGCGAGCGGCCCGGCCTGGTGACCGCGGAGAGCATGAGCGCCTATATCGCCTACAAGCCTACCGTCGGCATGGCGGAGAGCCGGCGCACCGTGCTGGCCAACATCCACCGGGGCGGCACCCCGGCGGTGGAAGCCGGCGCACATATCGTGGACCTGATCCAGCTGATGCTGCAGAAGAAGGCCAGCGGCACGGATCTGCCCATATAAGAGTGAGTGATCCTGATTCCTCACTCCTGACTCATCACTCATCACTCGTCAAAAGGGGGGTACAGCTTGCTGGGAGACCGGATGCCGGCCAAAGTGCTGGCTGTACGCCTGATCCCGCGGGTGGACGGCGGGCTGCGCGAGCGCCTGAAGCTGGACGCCCGCGTGCAGTCCCTGGGCCTGATCACCTGCGACAGCGACGACGTGGGCTATACCGCCCTGGACGAGGCCACCAAGAAGGCGATGGTTTCTGTGTGCTACGCCCAATCCATGTACGCGGGCGCCGCCAACGCCAACACGTCGCTGGCCGGCGAGTTCCTGGGCATCCTGGCCGGGCCTTCCCCGGCCGAAGTGGAGAGCGGCCTGGCAGCCGCCATCCACATGATCGAGTACGAGGCCAGCTTTTATTCGGCCAACGCGGACGACAGCGTGGTGTATTACGCCCACTGCATCAGCCGGACGGGCAGCTATCTCTCCGCCCAGTGCGGGATTCCCGAGGGCAGTCCCCTGGCCTACCTGATCGCCCCGCCCCTGGAGAGCGTGTACGCCATGGATAAGGCGCTGAAAGCGGCGCAGGTGCGGATCGTGGATTTTTACGGCCCGCCCTCCCCCACCAACTTCGGCGGCGGACTGCTGACGGGCACCCAGGCGGACTGCAAGGCGGCCTGCGAAGCCTTTGCGAAGGCGGTGATCAGCGTCGCCTCGAACCCGCTGGATTATTCGGTTTACTGACACCTGTGCTGTATGAAGGACGAAAGGAAAGGATGACGCGCCATGGAGATCACTGCCCTGGGCATGATCGAGACCAGCGGCCTGCTCACAGCCATCGAAGCGGCTGACGCGGGGCTGAAGGCGGCCGACGTGCGCCTGCTGGGCACGGACTACGTGCGCGGCGGTTTGGTGATGGTGCGTTTCGAAGGCGAAGTCGCGGCGGTCAAATCCGCCGTGGATGCCGGCACCGCCGCCGCCCAGCGGGTCGGCTACGTCGTCAGCTCCCATGTGATCCCCCGGGCCATGCCCGAGGTGTTCTGCATGCTGGCCAGCGATCCCGGCATCGGGCCGGGCAAGCGCCACCAGGGCGGCTGTGCGTCCTGCGGCGGATGCGAGGGCGGCATGCGCGAACTCCGCGCCTGCGGCAAAGCACAGAAGGCGGCCCCCGCTGCAGCGCCGGAAGCGGCCCCGCCCCCGAACCCCGGTCCAGCCCCGGCTCCCGCAGCCGAAGCGCCCCCCGCCCGCCCCTCTCTGGAGGAGCTCCAGGGCTGGAAGGTGCTGACGCTGCGCAGCTTCGTGCGCAAGCTGCCCGAATTCCCGCTCGTTCCAGGCGAGATCCGGTACGCCAACAAGGCCAGGCTGATGGAAGCCCTGGCTGAATACTATAAAACGCATTAATTTCTTATAACGAAAGGAAGGGAACGCGATGGAACTGGACAGAGACCTGGCTTCCATACAGGAGGCGCGTGATCTGGTCAGGAAAGCCCAGGCCGCCCAGGCTGTGCTGGCCGAGATGAATCAGCAGCAGGTGGACCGCATCGTAGCCGCCATGGCCCGCGCGGCCGAAGGCGCTGCGCAAAAGCTGGCGCAGATGGCCGTCAGCGACACGGGCTTCGGCAAGGAGTGCGACAAGATCACCAAGAACCTCTTCGCCGCCCGCACGGTGTACAACTACATCAAGGACGCGAAGACCATCGGCGTCATCCGCGAGGACACCGAAAAGAAGATGCTGGAAGTCGCCATCCCGGTCGGCGTGGTGGCGGGCCTTGTGCCCAGCACCAACCCCACCAGCACCACCATTTTCAAGGCCCTGATCTCGGTCAAGGCCGGCAACGCCCTCATCGTGTCGCCCCATCCTTCGGCCCTGAACTGCATTGGCGAAGCGGTGCGCATCCTGAACGCCGCCGCCGTCGAAGCCGGAGCGCCTGACGGGTTGGTGACCATGATGACCATCCCCACCCTGGGCGGTACGGCGGAGCTGATGAAGCGCAGCAACATGATCATCGCCACCGGCGGCTCGGCCATGGTGAAGGCGGCCTATTCCAGCGGCACGCCCGCCCTGGGCGTCGGCCCGGGCAACGTGCCCGCCTACATCGAGCGCACCGCCGACATCCCCAACGCCGTGCGCCGCATCATCGCCAGCAAGACCTTCGACAACGGCACCATCTGTGCCTCCGAGCAGAGCGTGGTCACCGAGTCCTGCATCCGGGACGAGGTCATCACCCAGTTCAAACGGCAGGGCGGCTACTTCGTCTCCGGTGAGGAGCAGAAGAAGCTGGAAGCCGTGATGAAGCGCCCCGGCGCGGACACCGTGAACCCGCGCATTGTGGGCAAGAGTGCCCTCGAGATCGCCAAGATGGCGGGCATCCAGATCCCGCAGGACACCAAGGTGATCCTCTGCGAGCAGGACAAGGTCGGCAAGGATTACCCCTTCTCCATCGAGAAGCTTTCGCCCCTGCTGGCCTTCTACACCGAGCCGGACTGGCAGCACGCCTGCGAGAAATGCCTGGAGCTGCTGCGCTTCGGCGGCATCGGCCACAGCCTGTCGATCCACACCAACAACCCGGAACTGGTGCGCACCTTCGTGCTCAAGAAGCCGGTTTCCCGTCTGCTGGTCAACACCGGCTCCACCCAGGGCGGCATCGGCGCCACCACGGGCATCAGCCCCTCCTTCACCCTGGGCTGCGGCGCGGTGGGCGGCAGCGCCACCAGCGACAACGTGACGGTGCACCACCTCTACCAGATCCGCCGGGCGGCCTACGGGCTCATCGAGCCGGAAGACGTGAGCCGCGCGGCCGGCGGCGGCAGCTGTTCGGGATGCGCGCAGCCCTCGGCGGCGGACATGAGCGCCGACGACATGGAGCGCATCGTCCAGGCCGTGGTAAAACAGCTCCGCGGTCTAAACTGACCCTCCGCCCGAAAGCGGGCGTTGTGATAAAAAACAAACGATTCGATCCCCATACAGCTTAAGGAGGTTCATTTATGGCACAGGATTATGAAAAGATCGCGCTGGGCATGGTGGAAACCAAGGGCCTGGTAGGCTCGGTGGAAGCCGCCGATGCCATGGTCAAAGCGGCCAACGTCACCCTGATCGGCAAGGTGCACGTGGGCGGCGGACTCGTCACGGTCATGGTCCGCGGCGACGTCGGCGCCGTGAAGGCCGCCACCGACGCGGGCGCCGCAGCGGCGCAGCGCGTGGGCGAGCTGATCTCCGTACACGTCATTCCGCGTCCCCATCCCGAAGTGGAAGGCATTCTCCCCCACATCGACCTGTAATGCCGGCCGTACCGCTTTTCCGCCGCGGACTGTGAAACACGTCCGCAGCACTTTATCAAGAAACCTACTATTTTAGAGGAGGCTCCATATGAATCCTGAAAGAATCGCCCTCGGCATGATCGAGACCCGCGGCCTCATCGGCTCCATCGAGGCAGCCGATGCCATGGTCAAAGCAGCGGATGTCACCCTGATCGGCAAGGTTCACGTGGGCGGCGGTCTCGTGACCGTCATGGTCCGCGGAGAAGTCGGCGCCGTCAAGGCGGCGGTGGACGCCGGAGCGGCTGCCGCGCAGCGCGTGGGCAACCTGATCTCCCAGCACGTCATTCCGCGTCCTCATGGCGAAGTGGAGGGCATCCTTCCCCATATCGAAGGCTGACCGTCACCTGCGCCTGATGCGCTCCTGAACTAAAGGAAGCGCCGGCCTGCCGGGGCACATTCCCTTGTGCCCCGTTCCACCGTCGATTCCTGAGGAGGCTTATTTGTTATGCGCTATATTACCGAACGCGAGCTGAGGGATCAGTTTGCGTCCGGCGTTCCGGACAGGTACGATGTGCCCTCCGGCTGCATGCTCACCCCGGCGGCCCGGCAGTATCTGCTGGACCTGAAGCTGTACCGGCATCCCTCCCCGCTGCAGCGCGCGGCGGCCATGCCGGCCGCCACCGGGACCCGCAAGCCGGAGCACATGACCAACTTGAACGCCCGCACGCTGGTGTGCAAAACGCACCCGCGCATCCTGCTCAGGGGCAAGCTGGACACGCTTGAAAGCGAGATCCTGATGCTCCAGTGCACCTGCGCGGAAGAATGGCGTGCTCCTCTGAAGGACGCCCTGTCCCTGGCCCGTTCCTTGCTGGCGGCCGAGGTGCGGGAGATCCCCGTGCCCGCCTGGACGCTGGACGGCATGGGACCGGAGGAGGTACACCGCTGCTCCCACCACCCCGAGGAGTTCGGCTTCCCCGGTCATATCCTGCCCGCGCCGGAGCACGGGCTGTTAGCCGCGCAGTTCAACCGCCTCCGGGCCATGACCCGCGAGACGGAGCTGGCGGCCGTAACGGCCTTCTGGGACGGGCAGAAGATGGCGAGGGAAGATATCGTGCTGGCGCTTAACCGCCTTTCCAGCTACTTCTACGTGCTCCAGCTGCGCGCCGCGCGCCGCTGAGCAAGGGAGGCCTGAAATGGATCAGATCGAAGCCATCGTCCGTGAAGTGCTTACACGGCTCAAAGGCGGCGGGAATCCCCCGCCGGCCTGTGATACGCTGATACCGGCGGAAATGTCCGCCCGCCACGTGCATCTCTCCCAGGAAGACCTGCGGGAGCTCTTCGGCCTGGACAAGCTGGAGTGCGTGCGCAATATCTCCCAGCCTGGGCAGTTCCTTTCCGGCTGCCGGGTCAGGCTCATCGGGCCGAAGGGCATCCTGGACAACGTCGCCGTGCTGGGCCCGACGCGCGGGAAGACCCAGGTGGAGATCTCCGCCACCGACGCCCGCACCCTGGGCGTCGCCGCGCCGGTGCGCCTGTCCGGCGAACTGAGCGACGCGGCGGATATCACGCTCCAGGCTGGCAGCAAGCTCATCACCCGCAAAGCAGCCATCGTGGCCCGCCGGCACCTGCACATGACGCCCGCGGACGCGGCGGCCTTCGGCGTGAGCAACGGCCAATGCGTCTCCGTGCGCGTGCTGGGCAGCCGTCCGCTGATACTGGAGGACGTGCCCGTCCGCGTGACGGAAGCCTCCGCCCTGGCGCTGCATATGGACACCGACGAAGCCAACGCAGCCGGCGCCGGCAAGGACTGCAAGTGCCAGATCGTAGGCGTCTGCGCTCCCGGAGCATGTGCTGCGCCTTCATGCTGTGCTCCCGCGGCGCCGTCCCCGGCCCCGCAGGCTGCCGCCTGTGCGACCCTGCCCGGGAAGCTGATCACGGAGCACGACATCAAGAACCTGCGCACCCAGGGCGCGACCGCCCTGTGCGTCGCCAAGGGACAGATCATCACCCCCCTGGCCCAGGATACCGCCAAGGCCCTGGGCATCACACTGAGCTTCGGAGGGTAAAAGCATGTTCATCGCAAAAGTGGTCGGCAATCTGTGGGCCACCCGGAAAGAAGATACGCTGGTGGGCCGCAAGCTCATGATCGTCGAGCCAGCCAAGCTGGACGGCACCCCCACCGGCGAAGCCCTGGTGGCCGTGGATACCATCGACGCCGGCATCGGCGAGATGGTCATCGTGGCCCAGGGCTCCTCGGCCCGCAAGGCGGTCGGCCAGCAGGAATCGCCCGTGGACGCCGCCATTGTCGCCATTATCGATATCCATGAGGTACAGGGCAAATGAGCGAGCTGGATTTACTGCGCGAAGGCGGCGTTGTGGGCGGCGGCGGCGCCGGATTCCCCCTCTGGAAAAAGCTGTCGTCCCCCGCGGAGCAGCTGCTGATCAACGGCGCCGAATGTGAGCCCCTGCTCAAGAGCGACCAGTACCTGATGCGCCGCTATCCCGGACAGCTGATCGAGGCCGCCTCCCGGCTGGCCGCCATCGTCGGCGCGCGGGAGGCCGTGATCTGCCTGAAGGATCACTATGCCCCGCAGATCGCCGCCCTGACGGAAGCGCTGAAACAGGCTTCCTTTGCGCCGCCCGTACGGCTGCATCAGCTGCCCACGGTCTACCCCATCGGAGACGAGCAGGCCCTGCTGCACAGCGCCACAGGCAAAACGGTGCCCCCGGGCGCGCTGCCCGGCAGCGTCGGCTGCGCCGTGGTCAGCGTTTCCACGGCCCTGAACGCCCTGCGCGCGCTGAACGGCAAGCCCGTCACCACGCGCTTCGTCACCGTGGCCGGCGAGGTGCGCCGCCCCGGCGTATACCGCACGCCCATCGGCATGTCCATCAACGAACTGCTGGAAAAAGCCGGCGGCGCGGCCATTCCCCGCTACCGCCTGGTGCTGGGCGGCCCCATGATGGGCCCGCTGGCTCCTGAGGACGACCCCGGCGTCGTCACCAAGACCCTGGGCGGAGTGCTGGTGCTCCCGCCGGAGCACACGTTGGTGCGTCATGCCATGCTCTCCATGGAGCAGGCCCGGGTCCGCGCCCGCAGCGCGTGCATCCAGTGCCGCACCTGCACCGATCTCTGCCCCCGCCACCTGCTGGGGCACCCCATCTATCCCCATCTGACCATGCGCGCCTTCGCCGCCGGCAACAGGCTGGAGCCCTCCGCCATGCTCTGCATGGAGTGCGGCGTGTGCGAACTGTACGCCTGTCCCATGGGCCTCAATCCCCGGCGCATCCAGCAGCTCCAGAAGGCTGAGCTGCGCGCGAAGGGCGAGCGCCCTGCCTTTGAACTGAAGGAAGCCCCGGCCCTGGCCGAATACCACCAGGCGCCCTCGGGCAGGGTGCTGGCCCGCATCCACGCCGGCCAGTACGACATGCCTGTGCCGGACGAGGCCGTCGACCTCACGGCGAACCTGGTGCGCATCCCTCTGAAGCAGCACATCGGCGCGCCGGCCGAACCCTGCGTGACCGCTGGCGCCAGCGTGCGCCGCGGCGACGTGATCGGCCGTATGGCCGGCGGGGCGCTGGGCGCGGACGTGCATGCCAGCATCTGCGGCACGGTTGAGCAGGCGGGAGACGGCTGGGTCGTCATCCAGGCAAACCAATAAACCGGAGCGCCTCTGACGGCGCCCCATCCGCATAACGCATACATAAATGAAATCGGAAAGGACAAGAGCCATGATTTCTTTGGGTCTGCTGGAAACCAACAGCATCGCGCGGGGCGTGATCGCGGGCGACGCCATGCTGAAAGCCGCGGAGGTCACGCTGCTCAAGGCCGGAGCGGTCTGCCCCGGCAAGTACACCGTGGTGATCTACGGTGAAGTCGCGGCGGTAGCGGCCTCCATGGACGCGGGCAAGCGCTACGCGGGCGAATACCTGGTGGACGACCTGACCATCGCCAGCCTGGACCCGCAGATGGTGCAGGCCATTTCCGGCGGCAACCCGCCCAGCACCCTGAACGCCATGGGGGTCATGGAGTTTTACACCATCGCCGCGGCGGTGGTCGCCGGAGACCTGGCAGCCAAGGCCGCGGACGTGCAGCTGATGGAGGTCCGCCTGGGCCTGGGCATCGGCGGCAAGAGCTATGTGACCCTCTGCGGCGAGGTCGCCGCCGTACAGGCCGCCATCGACGCGGGCACCGTGCCCTCCAAGAAGGAAGGCACGCTGGTCTCCACCTGCGTCATCCCCTCCCCGAGGCACGAGATCTTCGAAGCCATGCTTTGACGCTCGGATGAGCTTATCATGATAGACAGGAGCAGATAACGATGAATCAGTACATTTTCGGACACCGCGGCGCATCCGCATACGCGCCGGAAAACACCCTGGAAGCTTTCAAGCTGGCCGCCGACATGGGCGCCCACGGCGTGGAGCTGGACGTGCACATCTGCAAAAGCGGCGAACTGGTGGTCGCCCATGACGAGACGGTCGACCGCGTATCCGATGGCCACGGCCTGATCAAGGATATGACGCTGAGCGAGCTGAAGGCCCTGCATTTCAACAAGACCCATCCCGAATACAAGGATGCCCGCCTCCCCACCCTGCAGGAGGTCTTCCAGCTGCTCCGCCCCACCGGCCTGCGCATCAATGTGGAGCTGAAGAACAGCTATATCGATTATCCTGAACTGGAGAAAAAGGTGATCGAGCTGGCCGTCAAGGAGAGCATGCTCGACAAACTGATCTTTTCTTCCTTCAATCACCGGAGCATGCTCCGCGTGAAGGAGATCGACCGCAATCTGTACTGCGGCCTGCTGTACGAAGCCTCCCTGATCAAACCCTGGGCATACGCTGTGGCACTGGGCGTGGACGCCATCCATCCCCATTATTCCGAGGTCATCACTCCCGGCGGCGAATGCGCGGAAGCCCACAAGGCCGGCATCCAGGTCAATACCTGGACCGTCAATACCCGCGAAAGCCTGAACGCCGTGCTCCGGGAGGGCGGAGACGTCCTGATCACCAACTACCCCGATGTCGGCCTCGAATGCCTGAAAGCCTACGAAGGCAAATAATTCCAAGCATATAAACCAGGCGCGCCTCCCGCTCAGCAGCGGCGTCAGGCGCGCCTGTTTGTATGCAGAAAACCCAATACAATAAAATGACTGGATCTACAAGGACTGGTTCTGCAGCGGCCTCCGCAGATATACCATGTCCTTGAGCCGAACTCCGCACTCGTAGATCGGATGGTCGTAGTTGTCGGTAAAGAAATCGGGAACGACATGCGACCGGACAAACCCGCACTTTTCATAGAACGGGACCGTCAGCGGGCTGTCGCCGGTCCCGACCTGCAGAACGGAATACCGGTCCCTGTATTTCGCGGCGATAAAGCTGATCATGGCTTTTCCGTACCCTCTCCCCTGGTATTCCGGTACGGTCGCCAGGTTCCTGATCTCCAGCACGCCGTTCCCTTCGTCGGTCACGACGCACTCGCACTTGACGCCGTCATCCTCCAGCACGTACATCCTGCCGCCGTCCAGGTAGCGGTCGATCATGTCTTCCTGCTCGTCCGCCAGCAGAAGCAGGGCAAGATAGTCTTTTTTGTTTTCCGTGACCTCTCTGAACCGCATTGTCCTCCCCCTGGTTTCCGGTCCGGAGCATCACTCCTCCCGCCTGATGCTCCGGTAAAGACAGTTGGTTTGCCTGCACCGTGAGCAGTCATGCAGGGAGTGATGCCCGCAGCCCTCACGGGCCAGCGTGATGCTGTACATCATGGACTTGGTCGGAAACAGCGTGCCGCGCCGTGAAATGCGGACATATGGAAATGCTCCGAACAGGGGCTGCACGCGCCGTGTCAGTTCCTGCGGATCCAGGTCCACCATCGGTTCCATCAGCCCGGCAATGTGGAGCCCCTCGGGCGCCAGCGCCTTTTCCAGCAGCGTGCCCGCCTGCCGGTCCATCTGGAACAGCATCTCGTCGCACAGGGTATTGAGCAGGCTCGCGGTCACGTAGCGCTGCCGCTGAAACAGCCGGGTGACGCCGGCTTCCGCGTCCGGACCCAGGGTCAGGAACATGCTTACCGCCCCGTCCGCGTTCCTGATCAGCACCGCATTGGGCCTGATCACGGTGTGCAGCAGGGATACGGCTTCGTCCCAGGCGTCCGAAAAAACGTCCCGGCAGGGCAGCCCCTCCCCGCACTGCAGCCACTTGAACACCTCTTCACGGTCGGGTTTCAGTTCAAAACACTCCGGACCGAAGACCGTCAGCTCATCCATTTGTCCACCATCCATTCCGCTACGGCGGCCGCGCTGTGCTCCTGAAGATCCGCCGGGACGCTCCCCTGCGCCGGATCGGGATTCACGCCGGTGACCAGCAGGGCAAAACGGTCCCTGATCCCCTGGGACAAAGCAAGCTCGTGCAGCTCACGTACCGCTTCAAGATCCGCCTGGGAAAAAGCTACGCACACCGCGAACCGGAGTCCGTGCTCCCGGACTGCTGCCAGAAACGTCTCCGGCCGGACATCCGTGCCCAGATCCAGCGCGGGCATGCCCCATCCCCGCAGGAGCATCATCATGAAATCCCGCCCCGTGGAGCTGGTGTTGCCGCATACCGCGCCGCAGCAGGCTGCCGGGGGCAGCGCGGCGTCGTAAAACGCGGCCGCCGCCTGGCAGGCCGCCGTCAGCTGGCAAAAAGGCGCCTTTCCCGCCCGGTACTGGTCTGTCAGGGAGTGGAGCACGCGGCTTTTCACAAGGAGCATCTCCGGAGCACGGTGTTCCGCCAGCGCAGCAGCGGCTTCCCTGTCGCCGCGCAGCAGGATCTCCTCCAGGCGGTCGGCTTGATCGTTCAGCATAAAACATCCTCATAGAAACGTTGATGGATCAGGCAGCGCAAACCCCGGGGAATGCGGAGCACGCCCGGGCGGCGCTGCAGATTACCGATAGTATAAGAACTCCGCCGGTCCTTGTCAACCCGCCCTGCCGCAGCCGGCAGGAAAACCGTGCAAACAGCCCGCGTCCGCAGGTCCGAACTGGATTTTTCGTACATAACGATGGCGCCAATCTGAAAAAGCTGGTATAATGGTGTCATCAGTTCACCATCGGATGTATTCACGCAATGCCTGACCGGAAAGGAAGGATAGCCATGCCTGTTCTCGCGGCATATATGGTTCCCCACCCGCCCATGATCGTGCCCGAAGTGGGCCGCGGCGGCGAAAAGCAGATCGAAGCGACCCGGGCCGCCTATGCCCGCGTTGCGGAAGACATCGCGGCGCTGAAACCGGAAACCGTCATCATTTCCAGCCCCCACGCCACGATGTATGCGGATTATTTTCACATCTCCCCGGGCAGCGGTGCCGAAGGCTCTTTCGCTCCCTTCCGCGCGCCCCAGGTGCGTTTCCGGGAAGAATACGACGAGGCGCTGGTGCAGGCGATCCAGCGCCATGCCGGGGAAGCCGGCATCCCCGCGGGAACGGCGGGCGAACGCGCTCCCGCTCTGGACCACGGGACCATGGTGCCCCTGTATTTCATCCGCCAGCAGTATTCCGGTTTCAGGATCGTCCGCGTGGGGCTCTCCGGCCTGCCGCTAGAAGAACATTACCGGCTGGGCCAGGCCATCCGGCAGGCCGTGGAAGAGACCGGCCGCCGGGCGGTCTTCGTCGCCAGCGGGGACTTGTCCCACAAACTGCAGAGCTACGGCCCCTACGGCTTTGCGGCGGAAGGGCCGCAGTACGACGGGCGGGTAATGGACGTGTGCAGGCGCGCGGCCTTCGGCGAGCTGTTCGATTTCGACGAGGCCTTCTGCGAGCGGGCCGCGGAGTGCGGACACCGCTCCTTCGTGATCATGGCCGGCGTGCTGGACGGCACCGCCGTGCAGGCGGAAAAGCTCTCCCACGAGGACGTGACCGGCGTGGGCTACGGCATCTGCATCTTTCGTCCCCAGGGGCCGGACGAAAGCCGCCGCTTCCTGGACGTCCGCCGGCGCGCGGAAGAACGCCGCCTGACGGAAAACCGCGCAAAATGCGACCCGTGGGTGCAGCTGGCCTGGCAGTCGGTGGAAAACTGCGTGCTCCGCCGCGGGATCCTCCCCGTGCCGGAGGGACTGCCCGTGGAACTGCTGCACCGCAGGGCCGGGGCCTTCGTATCCATCCACAAGCAAGGCCGGCTGCGGGGCTGCATCGGCACCATCGCGCCGACGCGGGACAGCCTGGCGGAGGAGATCATCCGCAACGCCGTCAGCGCCGCCATGCACGACCCCCGCTTCGAACCCATCCGTCCCGACGAGCTGCCGTGGCTGGAAATCAGCGTGGACGTGCTGGGCGAGCCGGAGGACATCGCCTCCGAGGACGAGCTGGACGTCAAGCGCTACGGCGTCATCGTCAGCCGGGGGCACCGGCGCGGGCTGCTGCTGCCCGACCTGGACGGCGTGGACACGGTGCGGCAGCAGGTGGACATCGCCCGGCAGAAGGCCGGGATCGGCCCCCACGAAAAGGTCGCGCTGCAGCGCTTCCGCGTGGTCAGGCATACCTGACGGAGGAAATGGATATGGCGCGGTGCGGCGTGTGTTTTCATCATTGCGAGATCGCCGAGGGCCGGCGGGGGCTCTGCGGCGCAAGGGTCTGCGAGGGCGGCTCGATCCGTCCGGAAAATTACGGCAGGATCACCGGCCTGGCCCTCGATCCCATCGAAAAAAAGCCCCTCAGGCGGTTCCGTCCGGGAAGCGTGATCCTGTCCGTGGGCAGCTACGGCTGCAACCTGCGCTGTCCCTTCTGCCAGAACCATGAGATCTCCTGGTCCGCCGAGGCGATGGCCTGCGCGGAGCACGCGGAAACCGTGACGCCGGAGGAACTGGCGGACACGGCGGTGCGTCTGAGATCCCGGAGCAATATCGGCCTGGCCTTTACCTATAACGAGCCGCTGGTGGGCTGGGAATTCGTGCGGGACGCGGGCCGGCTCGTCCATGAAGCCGGTCTCGTGAACGTGCTGGTCACCAACGGCACGGCGGAACTGCCCGTTCTGGAGGCCATCGCGCCGTACATCGACGCCATGAACATCGACCTGAAGGGCTTTACCGAGCATTATTACTCCCGGGTGCTGGGCGGCAGCCTGGAGGCGGTAAAGGCGTTCATCGCCCGGGCCGTGCAGCATTGCCACGTGGAGCTGACCACGCTGATCGTCCCCGGGGAAAATGACTCCGAGGCGGAAATGCGGGAACTGACCGCGTGGGTCGCCGGCCTGAAGGGCCGGGACGGGAGCGCCGTCGGCCCGGAGGTCCCGCTGCACATTTCCCGTTTTTTCCCACGCTTCCACATGACCGACCTCCCCGCGACCGACGTGAAAACCGTCTACCGTCTGGCGGAAACAGCGCGTGAAAGACTCCGTTTCGTCTATACGGGCAATTGCTGAAGAAGCCCGCATCTTCAGTGCTCGTCCTGATTGACACGATACGAAGGCAATGATATAATTATGGCAAAGGTACCCGTTACCCATATATATAACACAAGGAGGTTATCTTATGAAGAGGATTCTCGGAACCGTTCTTGTACTGGCGATGCTGCTGAGCATGCTGGCTGTGCCTGCCCTGGCGGACGAGCCGCTTGAGCTCACCATGTTCTTCCCCGTGAACGTGGGCGGCGCCGTCGCGCAGCTCATCGACAACATGACCAACACCTTCAACGAGCAGAACCCGGGCATCAAGGTCAACGCCGTCTACACCGGCAACTACGACGACACGGTGACCGCCATCCAGACGGCCATCGGCACCAGCGGCCAGCCCGACCTGTTCCTGAGCCTGGCCACCCAGCGCTTCACCATGGATGATACCGGCATGGCCATGACCCTGGACGATATCATCGCCGCCGATCCGGAAGGCCAGGCCTTCGTGGATGATTTCATCGACAGCTTCATGCTGGACTCCTACGTGGAGGGCGGACACATCATCTCCATCCCCTTCCAGCGCTCCACCATGGTGCTCTTCTACAACAAGGACGCTTTCCGTGAAGTCGGCCTGGATCCCGAGCACGCTCCCCAGAACTGGGAAGAGCTGGTCGATTTCGCCCAGAAGCTGACCAATGACAAGCGCTACGGCGTCGCCATCGCCCTGAACTCCGGTTCCGCCCAGTGGGCATTCACCGGCTTCTCCCTGCAGAACTGCACCAACGGCGTCGGCCTGATGAGCGGCGACGGCAAGGAAGTCTACTTCAACACGCCCGAAAACATCGAAGCCCTGCAGCTCTGGCTGGACCTGCAGAACAAGTATAAGTGCATGGCCCCCGGCATCGTGCAGTGGACCGACATGCCCACCCAGTTCCTGGCCGGCGAAGTGGCGATGATCTATCACACCACCGGCAACCTGACCAACATCAAGAATAACGCCAACTTCGATTTCGGCGTGGCCTTCCTGCCCGCCGGTCGTCAGTGGGGCGCTCCCACCGGCGGCGGCAACTTCTACATCACCAAGGGCATCAGCGAAGAACGCCAGCAGGCGGCCTGGAAGTACATCAAGTTCATGTGCTCCACTGAGAACGCTGCCCAGTGGTCCATCGACACCGGTTATGTGGCCACCCGCGAAAGCTGCTACGAGACCGAAAGCCTGAAGTCCTACTACGCTTCCTTCCCGCAGGCGCTGGTAGCCTATCAGCAGCTGCCCTATGCGCAGCCCGAGCTGACCACCTACAACGCCGCTGAAATGTGGCGCATCCTGAACGACAACATCCAGGCTGCCGTCACCGGTGAAATGACCGCTGCGGAAGCCCTCGCCGCTGCTCAGGAACAGGGCGACGATCTGCTGTCCGACTACCAGTAATCGTACGCTCACGCGCATAAACTGAAATAACGGCGGCGGGGCTGCAGGAAACGTCTGCGGCTCCGCCGTCCTCTCGTATTTTGCCGCTGACGATGATCTATCCTTCTTCTATGCCGCGAAAGAAAGGAATCGAAAATGACGCGTTCCGCCACTGGCCGCCGCCGCAAGGAGGCATTGCAGGGCTGGATGCTGCTGGTACCGGCCCTGGCCATCATGCTGGTATTCACGGTATATCCGGTGTTCCGCAGCGTGTATCTGAGTCTGTTCAAATACAGGATGGGTAAAGTGCCCGAGTACATCGCGCTGGAAAACTATACCTACCTGTTCGGCAACAGCACCTTCTGGAAGGTCATGCGGAACACGCTGGTATTTGCGCTGATCACGGTGATCCCCAGCATGATCCTCGGCTTATGCCTCGCGCTGCTGGTCAACCGCAGGGGCTGGCACATCGGTTTCATCCGCTCCGCCTTCTTCTACCCGTCTGTCATGCCCATGATCGCCATCGCCAGCGTGTGGATGTTCATTTATATGGCGCGGAACGGCCTCTTCGACCAGCTGCTGGTCAGCTTCGGCCTGCAGCCGGCCAACGTACTTTCCAACAAGGATACCGTCCTGCCCGCCATGGCAGTCATGTACGTATGGCGCGAAGCAGGCTACCTGATGGTGTTTTTCCTTTCCGGCATCCAGAGCATCAACCAGGATGTACTGGAGGCAGCAGCCATCGACGGCGCGACCGGCTGGAAGACCTTCATCTACGTCACGCTGCCTCTGCTGGCACCGACCACGCTGTTCGTATCCACCATCGCCTTTACCAACTGCTTCAAGCTGGCTGACCAGGTGATCATCATGACCGAAGGCGCGCCCAACAACGCCTCCTCCCTGCTGCTCTATTACATTTATCAGCAGGGCTTCACAAACATGAACTACGGGCGTTCCTCCACGCTGACGGTCATCATGCTGGTACTGCTGATGGTATTCTCCCTGCCCCGCTTCTTCAGCCAGGATCGCAAGATCCACTATAACTGAGAGAGGGGGCGGCAAAAATGTCAGCTAAAAAGATCGGGCCTCTTCTGCTCACGGTGTTCTCCGTTATACTCGGGTTGATCTGGCTGGCGCCCCTGTTCTGGCTCGTCACCACAGCCCTGACAGAGACCACCTTCAATATGAGCTTCCTGCCGAATTCCCCCTTTACCTTCCAGAACATCAATTATGTCTGGCACGCAGTTCCCTTTGGCCAGTATTACATGAACACCCTCATCCTGGTCATCGTTACGTTCTGCATCCAGTTCGTCACCTCCACGATGGCGGCCTATTCCCTGGCGTTCCTGGATTACAGAGGGAAATCCCTGGTGTTTGTGATCATCTTCATGCAGATCATCATTCCCAACGACGTGCTGATCATTCCCAATTACCTGACCCTGTCCGAGATCGGCCTGATCGACAGCAAATTCGGCATCATGCTCCCCTTCCTGGGCAGCGCGATGGCCATCTTCCTGCTCCGCCAGCATTTCAAAACGGTTCCCCGCGCCTTCGGCGAAGCGGCGAAGATCGACGGCGCCAACCTCTGGCAGACGATATGGGGCGTCTATATGCCCTGCGCAAAGCCCGCCTACATGTCTTTTGCCGTCATTTCGGTGAGCTACCACTGGAACAATTACCTCTGGCCCCTGATCGTCACCCGTTCGCCGCAGAACCGTCCGCTGACGGTAGGTCTGGCCATCTTCGCAAAATCCAAGGAAGCCGACATGCAGTGGTCCAACGTGTGCGCCGCCACGCTGATCATCATCCTGCCGCTGCTGCTCGCGTTCTTCATCATGCAGAAGCAGTTCATGAACAGCTTTATCGGCGCGGGCGTAAAGGAGTAAGAGATTATGGAACTGAAGTTTCTGGGACGCGGCGCGGCCTTCTATCCCGCCTTCGGCAATACCAACGCATTCTTCGCTCAGGGTGAAGATCTGTTTTTTCTCGATTTCGGAGAGGCCGCCTTTGAAAAGGCAGTCCGCCTGCTTGACCTGAAGAGTTACCGGCACATTTACGTGCTGCTCACGCACCTGCACGCCGACCACGCGGGTTCGCTGGCGTCCCTGTGCTCCTACACCCATCTCGTCCTCGGGCTGACCATCTATGTGGTGCATCCCGTGGACACCGTTGTTCAGCTGCTCCGTCTCGAAGGGATCGGGAATGACCTGTATCACTACCTGCCCGCCCTGCCGCCGGACTGCCCGGTATCCGCACAATTCGTCCCGGTACAGCACGCGTCGGATATGCAGTGCTTCGGCTATGTCCTGCGCACGGGGGACGATTCGCTCTACTTCAGCGGCGACGCCGCCAGGCTGCCCGAACAGGTCAAAGAGCGGTTCCTTGCGGGTGAAATCAAACGCATCTATCACGATACCGCCAGCCACGAATCCCAGGCCCACTGCTGGTACAGGCGGCTGGAGGACGACATCCCGCCCCAGCGGCGCAGCGACGTTTTCTGCATGCATCTCGACGGCGACTACGCGGATCAGCTGCGGCAGCTGGGTTTCCAGGTGGTCACGGCAATCGCATAAATAACAATGATATAACGACACAGAAACCGGCGGCAAACGAGCCGCCGGTTTTTTGATATATCAGTATCAGTTCTCCTTACGATCCGCTTTGATTTCAGCCATTTCCGCTATCAGTTCTTCCAATGGCCGGTATTCACCGCCCCACCATTCAAATACATGCATCCCTTCGTCTTCAAGAACCGGCCCGGTCAGTTTCATCCGGATGCCGAGTTTCCGGAGCAGGCCTTCCCTGTCGACCGGAACGGCATCGCCTGGCGTCAGCTGCGAGAACGCTTCGTATGAAACTCCGAAAACAACATTCTCTATCCCCAGGGATGCAATAGCGCAAAGGCAGCGCTCACATGGGGCGCAGCTGGTATAGAGCGTGGATTCTTTCAGAACGGTATCAGGATACCGGTTTGCGCATTTGTGGACCAGATTGAATTCTGCATGTCCGAACAGCCCTTTTCCCCAATCGGCAGTGTTTTCGGCTTCTTCAAGGATTTCCCCATTATGAACGAGCACGGCTCCGAAGGTATCAAAACCCTTTTTGCCCGCCTGAACGGCCAGCTCGTAACAGCGTTTCATGAATTTTTCGTTATTCATTTTCTCTCCGTTCTATATTATTACTCCGGCAATTGAATGTTGCCAAGAAGATACGCCGGACAAAGGGCTGGATTGCGCGGAAGAGGAAGGAGGCGATGCCGGAGCATCGGCGAC
>JBGUIY010000236.1:0-3597 GCA_045113475.1 Christensenellales bacterium
TGGTTCAGGCACAGCTCGGTGGTGTTGGCCTGGCCGGCGCCGATGTGGTCGATGGTGAGGTCATACAGATCGTCAGACAGGCCGTCCTTGATGGCGCCGCCGGAGGTCTTTTCCACGGTCAGCCAGGCAGGAGGATTGTTGATGTCAACGCCGAACACGCCGAATACGCGCTCCGCAGCCAGCTCGCCGAAGGAGCCGTTCTTCTTGATGATCAGGCGGACGGTCTGCTGCTTTTCAACCAGCTCTTCGATGGTCTTGATGCCGGTCTTGTCCACGAAGCTCTGGGTGAACATGACGTTGATGAAGTCCTTGCCGAGGCCGCCGGCGATGCAGCGGACGTCCGGGCAGACCGGGATACCAGCGGACTCAATGCCGGTGGTGGCGGCCCACAGAGCGGGAGCGGAGTTGGACACGGTGATGTCGCACTCGCCTTCCTGGATCAGGACGGGAGAGGAAACGTTGCCGGAAGAGTTGGAAACCAGAGACACGGAGTAGCCGTCAACGGTCTGGATGCACTGCATGATAGCGGTGGCATAGGTGTAGCCGGCAGTACCGGTTTCCTGAGTACCAATCAGGAACTCTTCAGCGAAAGCAGCGCCAGCCAGCAGCATGCTGACAACGAGAGTGAGAGCGATAAGCTTTTTCATTTTGATTTCCTCCTGTTTTTTGAAAAGCATCGAGAATCGTTTATGCTTTCTTGGATTTGCGGCTTCTGGACAGGCGAACGCCATAGTCGATCGCGTTCATCAGGCTCAGTTCGTTGGCCATGCCGGTGCCCGCCTGGTCGAACGCGGTGCCGTGGTCCACGGACACGCGCACGATGGGAAGGCCCAGCGTCAGGTTGATGCCTTCGACGGCATCCCACTTACCCTCTTTCTGGTTGTAGACGAAGCCTACCACCTTCAGCGGGATATGGCCCTGGTCGTGATACATGCAGACGACGATGTCGTACCAGCCGCCGCGGAGCTTGGAGAAGACAGAATCCGGCGGGAAGGGACCGCTTGCGTCGATGCCTTCCGCCCGGGCCGCTTCGATGGCCGGGCCGATCTCTTTGATCTCCTCGTCACCGAACAGGCCGCCTTCCCCGCAGTGCGGGTTCAGGCCGGCGACTGCGACCCTGGGATGCTCGATTCCCAAGTCCTTGCATGCCTCATGAGACATGCGGATGACATCCAAAACACGGTCTTTCTTGACGCGATCACAGGCCTCGCGCAGGGAGACGTGAGTGGAAACGTGGGTGACGCGCATGTTCTGATGCGCCAGCATCATGCAGTATTTCTTGGTACCGGTATAATGCGCGTATATCTCGGTATGGCCGGAGAAATGGTGGCCGGCCAGGTTCATGGCTTCCTTGTTCAGGGCGTTGGTGACGGTGCCGTCGACTTCGTCCGCCATGGCCATTTCAATGGCCTTCTTGACGTACTGGAAAGCGGCGTTGCCGGCTTCTACGGACACCTGGCCGATCTTGAGGGTATCGGCGTCCACCATCTTCATGTCGTATACGTCGATGGTGCCGGGAGTGAAGAGCGCTTCTTCCACGGACGTGACAGGATGGATCACGATATCCTCCCGTCCGACCATCTTTCGGGCCCTGCGCATGATCTCGGCGTCGCCGATCACCAGGGGTTTGCACTCGTCATACAGGTGCGTATGGCCGCCCAGCGCCTTGATGGTGATCTCGGGGCCGATGGACGCGGGGTCGCCCATGGTGATGGCAATGATGGGTCTGATCATAGACATTCCTCCTCGTTTCAGCAAAGGCCCAGCGCCGCGTTGTCATCCAGGATCTTCTGCAGCACCGCGAGGCCTTCTTCAGGCACGTAGTTGAAGGGAGCGCGGCAGCGGCCCACCGGGTAGCCGAGCATTTCCACAGCGCGCTTGATGATGGTGTTCGGGTTGCCGTACTTGAAGGCCGCGATCAGCCCGGAGATGGCGTCCTGCGCCTGCTGCGCGCCTTCCAGGTCGCCGGCGACGAACTTGTCGTAGATGGAGGCCAGCGTCTTGGGCCAGATGTTGGCGCGGCCCGCGATGCCGCCCTTTCCGCCTTCCTTCAGGCAGGTGAGGATCGCGCCGTCGTTGCCGGCCAGGATCGCCACGTCCTTGTCCAGCTCCCTCGTGAGCCTGATATAGGCCTTCAGGTTCTCGATGTCGCCGCTGGAGTCCTTGGCGCCTACGATCACGTCCACGTCACGGATCAGGTCGCGCACCGTCTCGGGCGCCAGCTTGTTGCCGGTGCGGGGCGGGATGTTGTACAGGATGATGGGGATATTCACGTGCTTGGCCACGGCCACATAATGGTCGTACAGCTCTTTCTGGGAAGCGGCGGCGAAGCTGGGGGTGATGATGGACAGCACGTCCGCGCCCATCTTTTCGGCCTGCACGCTCTGGCGGATGGTGTCCCGGGTGGAAATGCAGCCCGTGCCGGCATATACCGGTACACGGCCCTTCACCTGGTCGATCATGACCTCCAGGACCTCGTACTTCTCGTTCTCGCTCAGGATGTAGCCCTCGCCGTTGGTGCCGAAGGCGAACAGGCCGTGTACGCCGCCGGCCAGCAGGCGCTCGATCTGGTTGCGCAGTTCCGGCAGGTTCAGGCTCTCGTCCTCGTTCATGGGGGTGAGGATCGGCGGGATAATACCTTTGATGTCCACGTGCTTCATAGCTTGCCTCCCTTACATGACCTGTTTATAGATGTTCCGGGCGTCGTCCGGGGTGATCTCGCGCATATTGTTGACCAGCAGGCGGGTGACCTGCATGCCGGCCTGTACCAGGCCCTCCAGGTCCTCTTCGGGCACGCCGAATTCCTTCAGGCTGGTGGGGATCTCCAGGTGCTTCACGATCTCGCCCAGCTTGCTGATGATCCAGGCGCTCTTTTCCTCGACGGTCGTGCAGGCGCTGCCGTCATGGGCACAGCGGTCGTAGCACTGGGCGAAGCGCTCGCGGCAGACCGGCTCGTTGAACTTCATGACCGGCACCAGCAGGATGGCGTTGGACACGCCGTGGGCGATGTGGTATTTGCCGCCCAGGGGGTAGGAAAGGGCGTGCACGCCTGTGGTGCCGCTGGCGGTGATGGCCAGGCCGCCGTAGAAGGCCGCGATCTGCATGGCGTTCTTCGCGTCCATGGCTTCCGGATCGTCGCAGGCGGGAATGATGTTGTTGATGATCAGGTCGAGGCCGTGCAGCGCGAAGGTGTCGCTCAGCGGGTTGGCCTTGTTGCTGGTGTAGCACTCGATGCAGTGGGCCAGCGCGTCCACGCCGGTCGCCGCCGCGATCTTGCGGGGCAGGTTCTTGATCATGCGGGCGTCCAGGATCACGTAGTCCGCGATCATGTTTTCGTTGACGATGCCCACCTTCAGCTGCTTTTCGGGCACGGCCACGATGGCGTTCGGGGTGACCTCGGCGCCGGTGCCGGCGGTGGTGGGGATCAGCACGATGGGCACGCACTTCTTCGCGCGGCCGGGAGTGTCCAGCAGTTCCTTCACGCCGTACTCGTCGGTGACCAGGATGCTGGCCAGCTTTGCCGCGTCCATGACGCTGCCGCCGCCGCAGGCCACGATCAGGTCCGCACCCTGTGCCTTGAAATCGTCGATCAGCTTC
>JBGUIY010000237.1:0-19306 GCA_045113475.1 Christensenellales bacterium
GCCGCCCTGCTGGGCCGCGTGTTCCAGGACCCCATGACCGGCACGGCGGCCACCATGCAGATCGAGGAGAACCTGGCCCTGGCCGCCCGGCGCGGCGAGAAGCGCACCCTGAAGATCGGCATCACCCGCGAGGAGCGCCGCGCTTACCGGGACAAGCTGGCCGCCCTCGGCCTGGGCCTCGAGGACCGTATGACCGCCAAGGTGGGCCTGCTCTCCGGCGGACAGCGCCAGGCGCTGACGCTGCTGATGGCCACGCTGAAGAAGCCCAAGCTGCTCCTGCTGGACGAGCACACCGCCGCCCTGGACCCCCGCACCGCCGCCAAGGTGCTGGAGCTTTCGGAGCAGATCGTGACGGAAAACAGCCTGATGACCCTGATGGTCACCCACAACATGCGTGACGCCATCCGCTACGGCAACCGCCTGATCATGATGCATGAGGGGCGGATCATCCTGGACATCTCAGGGGAAGAGAAAAAGCACCTCACCGTGGAGATGCTCATGGACGCCTTCGCCCGCACCAGCGGCGAGGCCTTCGCCAACGACAGGATACTGCTGTCGTAAACAGTTTATGTCAATTATTCAGCCCCGTGCAGCTGCGCGGGGCTGTTTTCATCCATCAACCGGCAACTTTTTACAATCAGGCCATTGAATTCAGGCAATAAAGACGCTATGATGATAAAGGCAAAAAACAGGAACCGAAAAAAACGAAGGATACGTTTGCCCCGTCATAAAACTTCAGGAGAACGCTTATGCTGAAACGCGCTTTGATCATCTGTCTGCTGATACTGGGCCTGGCTGCCGCCGCACAGGCGGAAAAAGAGCCCCTTTTCCCCGCCTACGACGAGACATCGGGCAAATGGGGCTACATCAACCGGCAGGCTGAATTTGTGATCCCGCCGCAGTTTGACTTTGCGGGGATTTTCCGGGGAGATTATGCGGCTGCTGCGCCCGCGGCCGGCCACAGTGACGCTTCCGGATTCGCTGACACCTGGGGCTGCCAGGGCATCATCGACCGCCGGGGCAGCTGGGTCGTGGAGCCTGCCTATGTCGTGGACGACGGATACGACGGCTGGACTTACGGCGGCCTGAATATGGGACACTATTTTATCTGGAAATCCAGCGGCCAGCGAGCTGAAGATGAGGAACTTAAAACGGGTTTCTTCGATGTACGCAGCGGATTTTTTTCCGGCCTGATCTCCGACGCAGAAATCGATTTCCGTTCATCCTCGCGTCTGGTGCCCGTATTGCTGGACCATCAGGACTGCTATATGGACCGTACAAACGGCCGAATAGAAATCATCCTCCCCGATGACCTTCGCTGCGATATCACATCCACCCGGAGCGAGTTCTCCAATGGATTCGCCATGGTGCTGAAGGAAGACGAAGAAGACGATTCCATACCCGTGATGATCGATGAGCAGGGCAGCCGGCAATCTCTGGACGGTCTGGAGTTCTTTGGGGATGATATGTATGCCGCAGTCGCGCCAGGCGGCATTATGCGCGTGCGGGAAAAAGAAACAGGGCTCTATGGCTATTACGATTTACCGGATCAGCAATTCCTGATCCCGCCGCGCTTCACCTGGGCAGACGATTTCTCCGTTTCCGGCTGCGCCTGCGTCAGGCTGGACGACGGCACCTTCGGCCATATCGATCATCAGGGAAACGTCCTGGCATCCGGGTTTTCATCTGCCTATACCTTCCTGGGAGAATACGCATTTATCAAAGACCCCGCCGACAGCGAAAACCGTCTGATCGATACCGGCGGCAATACCGTATTAACCCTGCCCCGCATGACAGCGGAAGAACAGTGGGACGATGAACTGAGGGACGAATACAACTACTATGTGACAGCAAACGGATTGCTGGAAGTCGATACTCCCGACGGTGCGGGCGTTATGAATATCCGGAGCGGAGAATGGGTGCTGCCGCCGGAGCCTCACCAATACATTTATCAGGGGGAAGAGATCTTTTCCGAGGAAGGCTGGCGCTTCTTTTCCGAGGGGATTCAGGCAGTTGCCCGGGGCAAAGAAACCGGCTCCAGGGAGGTGCGCGGTACAGACGGCACCCGGCTGGAACCGGTATATACATATAAAATCGCGTATATGAATGAACAGGGTGAATTCATCACCGGTTTCGTCTACGATGACGCCGGGGCCTTCCTCCACGACCTTGCCCCGGTCAGCCGCGACGGCCTGTCAGGCTATATCGACCAAAGCGGCAAAGAAGTGTACATGTGGAAAGAGCACTGACTCTCGGTTAAGGCTCTTCCTTCAGATCCCAGAAAAACAGGCTCCCGTCGTCGCCGCTCATATCCAGGGCCAGGGCGTGCTCCACGCCCGCCTGATCCGTGTACATAATGCCGTTGTCCGGCATATCCCCGACGAACTGCAGCGTGACGGCCACCGTCTGCTGCGCGCTGAAGCTGCCCAGCGGCGCCAGGGGCTTCCACGCCACCTCCACGCCGTCCCAGTCGAGCCGGAGCAGTTTCACGTCTGACACGGGCTCCAGCGCGGTCAGCTTCACCTGCGCGCGGCCATTCTCATCCGGCTCCTCTCTGCCCCATTCCGGGCGGATCGCAAACCCTGAAGACGCCGGAGCGCCCGACGGATCCGACGAAAAAGACACGCTTTCCAGGATCTTCTGCATGTATTTCCCGTTGCCCTCGGCAGACTCTTCGGAATACTCGCCGACGATCCTCAGATAATTGCCTTTTTCGGCGATCACCGTCAGGAAATAGAAGCGTCCGTTTTCGAGCTCACGGTATATATCCACCATCACGCGGGACACAGCCGACTGCGCCGCAATGTCCATACCGAGGTCCTCGACATACTCCTCGGCGTCCTCCTGAGTGATCACGGAGAGGATCATATTGTCGTCCATATACGCCGCTTCGACGATCACGCCCTCCATATTGCCCCGCTCGCCCTGGTACGCTTCAAACCCGTCCGTCGGGTACCAGAAGGAAAAGCCATATGTGCTCCTGAACAGCGTCTCCTCGTAGGTCTCCTCTTCTCCCTCCAGGCTGATCACCGCTTCCCGCGTTTCCGCAGGTGCCGCCGGCACGATCAGCAGCAGGCAGAGCACCGCAAGCAGCAGTCCGGTGAAGATGCTTTTTTTCATATGTTTGACCCTCCAGTCCATCAAAATAATTGCGTGAAACGCCAAGAGGCGTCACCATAGTTTGAGCGCAGGTAGCTGAACCGATAACAGAATTCCAACGGCTCCTTCAATGTACGTTCACATTCACGCTTGACAAATGGGCACTGCATAGCAGTATTAATCCTTTTTCAGCTCGATCAGCGGATTTCCCTTTGCATCGGAGATGCAGGGCTCCCCGCCGGAACGTTTGACGGTGAAATAGATGTCCTCGCCTTCCCTGAGCCCGTTCCAGTCCGATTCCGCGACGCGGTATCGGGCCGACTCATTGTTTTTCGTGTTGGTGATGGTCAGGCGGTAGACCGCCGCGCGCTGGCCCTCGCGCTCGTCCGCCTTCAGCTGGGGATCGGGCCAGTAGGGGCTGTGATCCTCCGCGGAAGCGGTCGCCTGACGGGTAGGCGTCCATCGCCAGATATCGTAGTAGTACTTGGTCTGGTAGCGCGGCACCTGCGCGTAGACCGGGCGCTGCTCCGTTTCCGTATAGTATTCGGTGGTATAGACCGGGCGCTGGTGCTCCACCTGGTCAAACAGACCGTTACCCAGATCGGTATAGGTGTAATAGGTCTCGTAGTGGTCGACCACCCGCCGGGAGCGCTGGACCTCGACATTCTCATAATGGTCGAGGACATTGTCGTAATGGTGGATCTCCCTGCGCTGGCTGGTGACGGAGCCTCCCGAGGGCACTGACCAGTCCGACTCATGAAACAGCTGGTTCTGCTCCACCTGGATCGCCCGCTCCCAGCTGAGTCCCGTGATGCGGTAATCCCTGCTGGTGGTTTTGCCGTTCATGAACATGAACAGCCCGACGGCCGCCAGTACGCAGGCGATCAGGATCAGCGGGAGCCTGCTGGGCTTTTTCGGCGTCTCCGCTGCAGGCTTCCGGCCGGCGGCTTCCCGCGCCTCCACTTTCTCGCGCATCTGGAAGTAGTTGGCTTCCGAATCCGCGCGGGACGCGCCGCAGCTGCGGCAGGTTTCGGCGTTGTCGCTGTTCAGCGTCTCGCAGAAGGAGCAGTACCAGTCCGGATTGCGGTTGACGTATTTGGCCTTCTCCTCGTCCACGTATTCGATATCGGCCACGTCGTCCGCCCGGCGCTCCTGGTTCTGCGCCTGGCCTTTCATATAGAACTTGACCTGTCCCCGGGGCCGCCCGCAGGCCGGGCAGACCGCCGTATCGCCGCGGATCTCCTTTTTATCGCAGTAGGGGCAATCCCAGTACCCCATGACCAGTTTACCCATATCCGTGTCCTTTCCGGTCGTTTCGCATCCTTGCAGACAACGCGTCAGACTGCTGTTATCAAAGGTATTGTACCGCAAAACCCAACAGCCCGCAAGAGGGATATCAGGGCGTTTTACAACTCGGGGGACAGTTTGGCACTTGACAAAACAAGCGTTTCAGCATATCATTTCAGGCAGAAAGCCATCAGGCACATTACATGAGGAGGAAAAGAGTATGAAGCGTTTCATGGTTCTGGTTCTCTGCCTGGCGCTCGCGTTCACCGCAGTTTCCGCGCAGGCGGTCTCCCTGGCCAAGGTCGTCGGCCGCTGGTATTTCATCAGCGTGGACGGCGCCGGACTGTCCGGTGACAGCTACGTTGAGTTCAACCGCGACAAAACCGTCAACCTGATCGTAGCCGGCCAGGCCAAAGATATGAAAGGTTTGGAATGGAAGGTCTCCGACGATACCATCAGGATCAGCAAAGGCGGCGCGCTTTCCAGCTACAGCCTTGATTACGCGGACGATATCCTGACCCTGAGAACCCGCGAGCTGTCCGAGCTTTCCGGCAGCACGCTCAGGAACGCGGAATACAAGCTCTCCCGCACTGCAGCCACTTTCTACACCCCCGCCCTCATCAATGCGGCTGCGGAAGAGGAGTTCTTCGGCGATTTCGCTCTCTACCTGGTCAAGCAGAACGGCCAGTACACGCAAATGAACACGGAAGGCAACGGCTATGATATCGCTGAATTCGTCGCCGTGGTCAACAGCGAAGGCCAGGCGGGCCAGGAATACCTGACCAACTTCGTGGATGGCAAGCTGGTCATCTACGGGCCGACCGACGTCATGGTCAGCAGGACCGAGGATCCCGACGTCATCGCCACCTATGACGCCAACGCGCCGGAAAACATCGCTTACCTGCGCCGCAAGGGCACTTCCGCCCCCGGAGCCGCCCCCACCGTGGTTCCCGAGACGCCCGTCGTGCCGGCAGCCACGGAAGCGCCTGCCGATCCCGAACCGACCAAGGCGCCCTCCAAGCCCGTCTTCCCCGGCATGATCAAGATGACCCCCGCGCCGAAGGCGCCCGCCGCTGACACCGCGTCCGTTTCCGCCTACTACGGCAGCTACATCGTCTATCAGGACAAGCTGGCCAACGGCAACGTGCTGGATATGTCCTCCCGCGGCCTGAAGGCCGTTATTGACGCTGACGGCGTGCATGTGACCGCGTACGGCCAGAAGCTGAACGTGCCCTATCAGTACGAAAACGGCGTCATGAGCGCCAACATCTCCGCCGTCAGCCCCAGCTACGGCATCGCCACCGCCTCCCTGGCCGATAACGGCGAACTGGTGGTGACCCTGTCCGACGCCGCCGGCAACGTAGGCGAGACCCTGTACCTGCGCCAGGCGAAATAAGCTCATTTCACAATGCAAAACGCTTCCGGCTGCCGGGAACATCCCTCCCGGCAGCCAGATTTATTTGCTGTATCAGAGGTTTTTGAATTCATTTTGTTTTTTCGTCAGTCTGCCGTTTACGCGCGGCGGACGATATGCTATATTGTCTTGAAATCGGCCGGAGGTTTCCCCCGGTCCTTGAGAGAAAGGGATGATTCCGCATGGAACGGTATTATCAGCCGGAGATCGAGACAGCTTCACGGGAGCAGATCAGGGCCTGGCAGGACGAGCGCCTGGTCAGGCAGGTGCACCACGTGTGGGACAGCGTGCCTTACTACCGCAAAAAGATGGAAGCGCTCGGTCTCACGCCGGACGACATCCGGGGCGTCGACGACCTGAAGAAGCTGCCCTTCCTGACCAAGGCCGACCTGCGGGAGGCCTATCCCTACGGCCTGGTGGGCGCGCCGCTCAAGGACTGCGTGCGCATCCAGTCCACCTCCGGCACCACCGGCAAACGCGTGGTGGCCTTCTACACCCAGGCGGATATCGATCTGTGGGAGGACTGCTGCGCCCGCGCCATCACCGCAGCGGGCGGCACGAACGAGGACGTGTGCCAGGTCTCCTACGGCTACGGCCTGTTCACCGGCGGCCCCGGCCTCAACGGCGGCAGCCACAAGGTGGGCTGCCTGACCGTGCCGACCTCCTCGGGCAACACCGAGCGCCAGATCATGTTCATCCGCGACCTGAACGCCACCATCCTCTGCTGCACCCCCTCCTACGCTGCCTACATCGGCGAGACCATGAAGGAGATGGGGCTCACCCCGGACCAGATCCCGCTGAAGGCCGGCATTTTCGGCGCGGAAGCCTGGTCGGAGGAAATGCGGCAAGACATCCAGAACACCCTGGGCATCAAAGCCTATGACATTTACGGCCTGACCGAACTTTCCGGCCCCGGCGTGGCCTTTGAGTGCTCCGCCCAGAACGGCATGCACATCAACGAGGACCACTTCATTGCCGAGGTCATCGATCCCGAGACCGGCGAGCCCCTGCCCGACGGCCAGCAGGGCGAGCTGGTATTCACCGCCATCACCAAGCAGGCCTTCCCGCTGCTGCGCTACCGCACCCGGGATATCTGCGTGCTGAGCCACGAGAAGTGCAGCTGCGGCCGCACCCACGTGAAGATGAGCAAGCCGCGCGGCCGCACCGACGACATGCTGATCATCCGCGGCGTGAACGTGTTCCCGTCCCAGATCGAGACGGTGCTCATCAACCAGGGCTATCCGGCCAACTACCAGATCATCGTGGATCGCGTACGCAACACGGACACGCTGGACGTGCAGGTCGAAATGACGCCCGAGATGTTCACCGACAATATGGGCGAGATCACCAACCGGCAGAAGGCGCTGGTGGACGGCCTCAGGGCCATGCTGGGCCTGACCGCCAAGGTCACGCTGGTCGCGCCGAAAACCATCGTCCGCAGCGAAGGCAAGGCCGTTCGCGTCATCGACAAACGAAAGATCTGAGGAGGGCAGAGCATGAGCGTCAAGCAGATTTCCGTATTCCTGGAAAACAAACCCGGCACGCTTTGCGACCTGACCGGCGTCCTGGCCGAAAACGGCATCGACATGCGTGCCTTCTCCGTCGCCGAAACCAGCGATTTCGGCATCGCCCGCATCATCGTGGACGACGTATACAAAACCACCACCGTGCTCCGCGACAGGGGCTTCGTGCACAGCGTCACCCCGGTGCTGGCCGTCGCCATGTCCGATACCCCCGGCGGTCTGAACGGCATCCTGCAGTGCCTTTCCGCCGGCAGCATCAACGTGGAATACATGTACGCCTTCCTGGGCAACACCCCCGGCAAGGCATACATGGTGTTCAAGGTCCATGATCCCGCAGCCGCCACTGCCGCCCTCTCCCGGAACGGCATCCGGCTGCTGGATGAGCTGACGGTCGAATAACGTTGCGAAGCGCGGAGTCCGGCAAAACAGCATATGCATCGTCCCTGGCGCGGACCGGAAAGCGGCTGATACGCCTGTTTGCGGCCGCGCTTTTGCTGTGCGCCGCAATGGGCCGGGCTGCGGCGGAATACAGCCTGCCCATCGACCTGAGCGGCGGCTGCCCGCCGGACCCCGCCGGCTTCGGCGAGGGCTGGGAGTACGAGGATCCCACCATCCGCGTAAAAGTGACGAAGGACCGGACCGCCGGCTGCGATTACTGGGTGGCGGATATCGTGATCAGCGACGCCTCCCAGCTGCGCACCGCCCCGGCGGACACCTTTGATTCCGACATGAAGACCAGCGGCGTGCAGATGGCCCGCCGGGTCAACGCCGTGCTGGCGGTCAACGGGGATTATTACTGCTATACCAGCATCGGCTGCATCATCCGGCAGGGACAGCAGTATCTGAATACCCTGTGGGGCAACCGGGACGTGCTGGCGATCGACGAGGACGGGGATTTCCATGTCTTCCCCCAGGCGAAGAAGGGCAGCATCAGGGGCACGGTGAACGGGAAAAAGATCATCAACTCCTTCTTTTTCGGGCCGATCCTGGTGCAGAACGGCCGCCGCGTGGTATACATCGACGGCGAGGGCATGGCCCAGCACGAGCCCCGCCAGCGCATGGCCATCGCCCAGGTGGGGCCGCTGCACTACAAGTGCATCTGCTGCGCCACCCACGCCCGTGGCTCCATGGGCATGAAGCTGGAGCAGTTCGCGAACCTGGTGGCGAAGCAGGGCGTTCAGACGGCCTACAACCTGGACGGCGGCAATTCCTGCATGATGATATTCGGCGGGGAGAAGATCAACGATCCCGACAATCCCGATACCCGGGACATCTGCGACATCATCTACTTCACCTCCGCGTGGCCGGGAGAAAAGCCATGACCTTTCCCGCAGAATATCTGCTGTCCGTCTGCCCGTGCCTGCTGGCGCTGGGCGGGCTTTTTGCGTTTTCCGCCGGACGGCGCGGCTGGCTGAAGGCCGCGCTCACGGGGCTTGGCCTGGCGCTGCCCCTGGGCTGTGCCGCGGCCAAGGCCGGCTATCTCTGCTTTTTCCTGCAGGCCCAGCTGGCCCGCTGGGGCTTTGCGGCGCTGGTGCTGCCCCGGGCAGATGCCTTCTCTTTCGTCGGGGGCTGCGCCGGCGCGGCACTGGCCCTGGCAGCCGGCGCAAAAGCCTCCAAGGTCCGGCCCCGGGAACTCCTGAACCTGTTTGCGCCGTTCGGCGCCGGAATGGCGGCCTGCTTCCGGCTGGGAGAATACTGGCTCGGCACCCTCGGCGCAGGCGCGCTCCTGCCGGAGGATCACTGGGCGGCCGGCACCCTGCTGGCCCTGCGGAACAACTGGGGCGAATGGCACTGGGCCGTCTGCGGCTGCGAAGTCGCCTTCGCCCTGCTGTGTGCCGCGCTGGCCCTGACCCTGTGGAAAAACAGGGAGGACCGCTTTGTCCGGACGGCGCTGCTCCTGTGCTGCGGACAGTTTTTCTGGGAGCTCCTGCGTTCCCGCGCAGCCTCCTGGCATTTCGTCCGCATCGACCAGTTGTGGTGCGCCTGTGTACTGCTGGGCTTCGCCGCCGTCGCGTTCCTTCGAGGGAGCCGCTGGCAGCCCCTGCTGTGGACGGTGATCCTGATCGGCCTCAACGCTTACCTGCAGTTCGCCCTCGACAAGCCCGAGCTGATGACCGCCCTCCTGCCGGAGGCTTCCGGCTCCTGGATCGGCAAAAATATAAAGCCGGTATGTCATACCGGCTTCATGCTCACCGCCGCGGGCCTGTGGGCCGCGGCACGTCAGTCGCTGAAAGGGATATATTCGCCCAGGCGGAACATGCGCTCGATGACGGCATAGCGCGGGTGCTTCCGCCAGCCGCCGGCCGTCGGGGACGAGGCGCTGTCGATCAGGGTATCCGGCAGCGCCTTCTGCAATTCAAGAAGCTTCTCCTGCGGCAGGTCCGATGGGGCGCCGCGCTCATAAAAACCGGCGCGGTTCAGCCACAGGCGCTCCAGGCCGGTCAGCGGATACAGCGGTGTCACATCCGTGACGCGGTTATACCCGATATTCAGGTCCTTCAGCGCGTTGAGACCGCTCAGCGGCTTCAGGTCCCGGACGCGGTTGCGGAACATTTCCAGGTATTCCAGGTGTTTCAGGGACGCCACAGGCGTCAGGTCCTTCACCTGGTTCAGCGCGATGATCAGCACCCGCAGTTCGGGCATCTCATACAGGAAGTCGACCTTCGTCGCAGCGTTGTGGCCGATGTCCAGCGCTCTGAGCTCCGTGCAGAAGCGTAGTACGGACAGTTCCTCGTCCGTATGCTCGGCAGTGCGGTTGTTGTGCAGGGTCGAAAAGGCAGTGGCGTCCGTGCGCACCCGGTGCTCGTGATGGTCCCGCGAGGTGATGCGCAGCGTCCACCCGAACCGGATCTCCGGGCGGGCGTCGTGCAGCGCGTTGGCGCGCCTCGCGGCGATCGGGGACTCGAACATGTCCACCCGCTTCAGGTTGGGAAACTGCCTGAGAAAGGCGGGCAGCCCCTCCCAGTCCGTCACCCGCACCGCCCCGAAATCGATATACTCGGCGTCGGCGGGGAAGCTGACGCGGCCCTGGTATCTGATCGTTCCCTCCTCCGCCAGCGCCGGCAGGGATAAAGCGGCCGCCAGCAGCAGGAGCGCGCAGAAGCGGCGAACGAAACCGGACATACCTTAGTCCGCCGGCCGCCGCAGCTGGCGCACGTCCTGCCCGTACAGCCGCACGACCTGGCACAGGGACCGGTCGAACAGGCGGGAGGCGAGGCGCTCGTTATAGCGGCGGCTGACTTCCTCGGTATCCAGGTTGGTGCTGAACACCATGGCCAGGCCCCGGCTGCGGCGGACGTTGACCAGCTGGAACAGCTGCTCGATGGTGAGGTTTTCCATCATCGGCTCCATGCCCAGGTCGTCGATCAGCAGCAGGTCCGCGTCGTAGAGGCGGGCCGTGTCGTCCTCGCGCCCGAAATAGGCGTCCCGCATGATCCGGATCACGTCGTACGCGCTGACCAGCTCCGCCCGGTAGCCCCGCTCCTGCAGGCGGCGGGCGATGCAGTTGAGCAGGTAGGTCTTGCCCAGGCCGCTCTCCCCGTACAGCAGCAGATCCCGCGGGCGCTGCTCAGGAAAGGTGTCCGCGTATTTTTCGCAGTACTTCTTCAGTTTCAGCATGGCTTCGCGCTGGGTCAGCGCGATGCCTTCGGGCACCGTTTCGGGGAACACCCGTTCGTCAAAGGCTTCGAAGCTCTGGCTCCCGTCCCCGACGGCGCTGGACAGTTCCAGGGCCCGCTGGCGGTAGCAGTCGCACTCCCGGCGTACGTCGCCGTCCATCACGCCCGTATCCCCGCACTTGGGGCACCGGACCACGGGCTCCAGGTAGTTTTCCGGATAGCCCGCCGCCAGGAGGGCGGCCCGGATATCCGCGTTCGCCTTCCGGAGCGCGTCCGCGGGCGTTTCGAACCCCTCGTCCGCCAGCGCCTGGCGGCAGAAGCGCTCAATCATATCTTGCCTCGCGGACATCAGCGCCCATACCTTCGGCGCGGACACGCGGATCTCTTCCCGGCGACGTTCTTCCTCCGCGGCGTTCCTTTCACGCTGGGCGCGGTATTCCTCCGCCAGTATCTCACGAATCCTTCTGTCCATCCGGTTCCTCCTTGTACAGGTCGTCCACGCCGAGGATCTTCTGCATCTCGCTCTCCTTGTACTCCCGCTGCTTATACTGCTGGGCGAGCACGCGCTTCCCGCCGGCGGGGGCCGCTGCGGTGCGGCCTGTCTGGCGCTCAGCCTGGGCGAGGGTCATCACGCCGTTCTGCTGCCAGTTTTTGAGCACGGTGTTCATGTATTTCATCTTCTGGCTGGACGCCCCGCTGGCCTGCTTCGCGGCCAGCAGCAGCACGCCCTCCTCGAAGCCCATGCCCTGCCAGCGGTCCAGGAATTCCCGGTCCGTCTTGCTGGCCCGGCCATGATAGCCGCAGGCCTCGTAGATGCGGTAGAGCACCGCGTCCAGTTCCCGCACATGGCGCACGTAGGCTTCAGCCTCCTCCGCCGTGGAGAGGCCGCGCTTTTCCCAGCTTTCCAGCAGGCGCGTCAGATCCTCCAGGGTGCCCTTGCCGTTGCGCGCGCACTCCTTCGCGGCGTACACGATCAGGTCGTGGGGCCGGCTTGCGGCCAGCTCCCGGTAGATCGGCGCGGCCGCCTCCGGGCGGAGGCGCGCGCCGAGGGCGTTCAGCATTTCCGAGGTGAGCTTCATTTCCTCCCGGCCCTTGTCCAGCGTTTCCGCCATGCCCTGGGCGTCCGCCGGGCTCTCGCCACCCTGCTTCAGGCGGGAGAGGATGCCGTCCAGGTACTTGAAGGTGGGTTCGCCCGCCGCAGTGGTCGCTTGGCAGGCCTCCAGCACCGCGTCCTGGGAATAGCCCCATTCGCCCGTCCACTTGCGGTAGAGGGCCAGTTCGTCCTCTGAGGGCATGCGGCGGCGGCCCAGACGGCGCAGCACCGCCTGCGCGCCTTTGTGGGCGGACTCCTCGTAACTCAGCCAGCTCTCCGCGTCCACCGCGTCGCGGACGCCGCTTTCCCGCAGCTTGACCGCCGTCTGGCCCGCCAGCTGGAAGCTGAACTGCGGCCCCCGCAGCGTCCACATGTGCCTGAGCAGGGCCAGCACGGCGTCCGGGCTCAGGCCCTCCTCCTCCACCCATTCGTAGGCCATGGAGATCTCCGAGGGGCGCACCTTGCGGCTCTCGCCGAACAGGCTGTACACGCTCTCGCTGAACTGGACGAAGGCGTTGTCCGGGCTGATGGGCTCCCCGCTGAGCGCGCGCTGGATGGCGGAGCGCATCTGGTAGCGGGGCGTTTCGCCGCCGATCACCACCATCAGGCCCCTGCGTTCCCAATACCGGATCGCATTCTCCACCAGTGAGGTATCAACACCGAGTTCCCGCGCGACATCTTCCACTTTCGTTTCATCCCCGGGCATACGGCTGTGGTAAAGGCACATCAAGTATACCTTCACATAGTCGCCGCGCGCTGCGGGCATGTACTCCGTCAGGAAGATATGTTCCACGGGCATCGACCCGAAATACAGGGCCTGCAGATCCTGTTCAAAAACGCTCACGTCGCTCCTCCGAGATTCCATTTATGACAAAATTGTGAACAATTTAAAATTCCTGCAACAAAACCGGCGGGTGCTCCGTCTGTATAGGCGGAGGTGATATCCATGAGCAGTCTGTTAATGTGCCAACCGGCCAACGAAACGGCCAAGCAGCTTTACCTGGACGACCGTGACCGTTCCATCTACCTGGACGGGATGCGCAGTACGCTGACTGAGCAGGAATATCTGCTTTTGAGCGAACTGGCGCAGCACGCGGGCGAGGCGGTATCACGCCAGGATCTGCTGCGCAAGGCCTGGGGTTACCTTTCGCCGGGCGACACGCGCACCGTGGACGTGCATATCCAGCGCCTGCGCAAGAAGATCGGCTTTCATTCGATCGATACCGTATACCGCACAGGCTACCGGCTCCGGGCGCACCGTGTGTGACCCGTCATGACAGAAAGGAATGATTGCCATGCAGTTTACAGCCGATACGCGCCTGCAGGACATCGCGGACGCGTACCCCTGGTTGATTGATTACGTCGCGTCCCTGGACGACCGCCTGAAAATCGCGAAGACCTTCGTGGGCAGGCAGCTGATCAAGCGCTCCACGATCGCGGACGCGAGCCGCCTGAGCGGCTACTCTGTAGAGAGGCTGATCAGCGAGCTCGAAAAGGAGATCGCGAAGCGCGAAAACGCATAATCGACAACGACCGGTCCGGCCGTCTGGTATCAGACGGCCGTTTTTATTTTCAGTTCTGCTTGAGGTGTACGTCCATCTGGGGGTAGGGGATCGGGATGCCAGCGGCGTCCAGCGCCTTCTTTCCTTCCTCCAGGAGGAAGAAGTTGGCGTTCCAGTAGTCGCTTCCGTTGGTCCAGACGCGGATCACGTACCGCATGGCGCTGTCGCCGCACTCCGTCAGCTTGACGGCCGGAGCGGGATCGGGCAGGATGCCCTCGCAGCGGCCGATGACCTCCGTCAGCACCTGCTTCACGTGATCGATATCCGCGTCGTAGCTGACGGAAAAGAACACGTCCAGCCTGCGCGTTCCCAGGCGCGCGTTGTTGTAGATGGCTGTGTTGGTGAGGCTGGAGTTGGGCATGGTGATGTAGCGGTTGTCAGGCGTCGCCAGCTCGGTATAGAACGCGCCGATGCGTTTGACGGTCCCCTCCACGTCTCCGACCTTGATGTACTCGTCCACCTTGATGGGCTTGAGCAGCAGCAGCATGACGCCGCCCACCAGGTTGGTCAGCGCACCCTGAACCGACAGGGAGATGGCTACGCCGGCGCTGGCTACCAGCGTCAGCACCGAGGTCATCGGGATGCCGATGACGCTGACGGCGGTCAGGACCACGATAATGTACAGGGCGATCCGCAGCAGATTGTCCAGAAAGCCCTTCAGCGTCGGATCCATGCGGATGTACTTCTGGTTGCGGCTGACCAGCTTCAGGATCCAGTGTTCCAGGAAGAAGCCGACCACCAGCACGAACACGCCGCGCAGCAGGTTGATGCCCTGCGTGGTAAAGAATTCCCGGATATCTTTGAAGTATTCCATGTCCTTCTCCCTTCGTTTTCTCTGCCGGCAGCAGCCGGACTGTTTCAGCGGATCAGCGCGCAGCTGTCCACTTGCGGCTCCGGTAATAGAGGATGAACAGGCCGCCGGTCAGCACCCAGGTGACCGGATAGCTCCACAGCACGATATCGATGCTCCCGTAGACCGGGGCCAGGAAAATGATCCATACCACACGCAGCAGGCAGATGAAGACCAGCGTGAGCAGGGTGGGCACCAGGGTATCCCCCGCGCCGCGCAGCGCGCCGGACAGGATCTCAATGGGGATATAGGTAATGTAGAAGGGCACCAGCAGCCGCAGCATGTGCACTCCTTCGCGGATCACCCCCGGATCGTCCGTAAAGATCCGGTAAAACGTATCGCCGAACAGGTACAGGGGCACGGAGATGACCACCGTCATGACCGCCGTCATCATCATGCAGTCCCGCACGCTCTTTTTGACGCGGTCCATTTTCCCCGCGCCGTAATTCTGGCCCACGAAGGTGGTCACGCTGATGCCGAAAGCGTTGACGATCATCCAGTATACGCCGTCCAGCTTGCCGTAGGCCGTCCAGCCGGCAAGGGCGTCGGTGCCGAAGCCGTTGACCGCCTTCTGGATGATCACGTTGGACAGGGAATACATGACCGACTGCAGGCCCGCGGGCAGGCCGATCTCCACGATCCGCCTGAACTGCCGCGGGTCGATCCGGATGCGGCGCAGAACGAGACGGCTGCCTTCCTCCCGGCGGCACAGGCTGCGCACCACCAGCACGGCGGAGACCAGCTGGCTCAGCACCGTGGCCCAGGCGGCCCCGGCCACGCCCATGCGCAGCACCAGCACGAAGAGGACGTCCAGCGCGATGTTTGTCAGGCAGGAGGCGATCAGATAGTAGAGCGGCCGCCTGGAATCGCCCAGCGCCCGCATGATGCCGGTGCCCACGTTGTAAATGACGGAGGGGACCATGCCGCCAAAGATGATGCGCAGATAGACCGCGGCATAGGGCAGGACTTCCGCCGGCGTGTTCATCAGGCCGAGCATCCAGTCCGTCAGCGTGAGGCCGACCGCCGTCAGCACCAGGCCGAAGGCCAGCGCCATGGCGGCGGCGGTGTGGATGCCTTTGCCGACCTTTTCCGTATCCTCCGCCCCGTAGTACTGGCTGATGATCACCGTCGCGCCGGAAGCGAGGCCGATGAAAAAGCCCACCAGCAGGTTGACCAGGGAGCCGGTGGTGCCGCCCACCGCCGCCAGCGCCTCTTTCCCTACGCCCTTGCCCACGACAAACGCGTCCGCCGTGTTGTAGAGCTGCTGGAAGAAGGTGCCCAGCATGATGGGGCAGAAAAAGATCAGCAGCTGCTTCCAGATCACGCCCTGGGTAATCTCGTTGCGCCCCTTCAGGCGTCTGTCCGTCATGAAAGCCGTTCCGTCAGCTCGTCGATGAAGTCGTCGAGCATCTCCAGGTCCTCCTGCCACAGCAGGTATTCCTCGGAGGCGTCGTCCCCGGGCTCCCGGGCCAGCAGCACGGGATAGGTCAGCCTGATACGCTCCAGCAGCGTCCCGAGAGCCGCATGGTCCAGCGCATCCAGGTCCAGGTCGTCCAGTGTTTCCAGTTCCCCGTCCGTCAGCGGGGAAAGTGCGTTATCTGCCATGACTTACATCCCTCATTCCAGTAAAATGCGCGTGCAGGGCGCGCTGCCGTCCAGCAGCTCGCTCAGGCGGTACTTTTTGGCGCTGCCGATGATCACGTTGACCCCCTGCAGCGCGGAGCGCAGGGCGAAAGCCAGCTTGGCCCCCGCGCCGTTGGCCCCGGCCCGGGACGCGCCCACGCAGTGGCTCTGCAGCTCGCTGATCATCGCAGTCAGGGTCTCCGGATCCGGCGCACATACGTTCCTCACCAGGGTGGAAGGGTCCTTCGGGTCCCGGTAGATGCCGTCCGCGCTGGTCAGCAGCACCATGGTCTTCGCCCGGATCAGCTCGCTCACCACCGCCGCGGTCTCGTCGTTATCCACGCACTCCACCACCGTGTCGTCCGGATGGTCCGTGTGCAGGCGCTGCAGCTCCAGCTTGCGGTTCTCCTCGTCGCTGACGGCGTCGTTGTAGTTGATGATGGGGATCGCCGCCTGACCGGCGCAGCGCAGCAGCATCCTGCGCAGGTGCTCGCGCTTCTGCGGGTCGTTGAAGTGGTTGTGCTCCACCAGCACCTGCCGCACCTGGTAATCCGGATGGATGAACTGCCGCCAGGTGGCCATCAGGATGGCCTGGCCCTGAGCGGCGTAGTCGGTCTTGTTGTCCTCGGAGTCGCCGGTGAGCTCGCCCCCGCTGCGCTTCATATAATCGAGGCGTCCGATCTCCGTGGCGCCGGAGGAGACCACGGCCATGCCGGGCCGGAGTTCCCCGGACAGCCGGGAAAACAGATTGTAGTCGATATCGTTGTCTTCGCGCCGGATCAGCGCCATCGAGCCGATCTTGACGACCAGCTCCAGCCTCTGTGCTTCCATTCTGTCCCCTTACTGCCTGGCCTCGATGGCCATGATCAGGTCCACGCGCCGCTGATGGCGTCCGCCCTCGAAGGAAGCGGTGAGCCACGCGTCCACGATCATTTTTGCCAGCTCGATGCCCACCACGCGGGCGCCGAAAGCCAGCATGTTGCTGTTGTTGTGCTGGCGGGAGAGCTTGGCGGAATAGGGCTCGCTGCACACCGCGCAGCGGATGCCGCGCACCTTGTTGGCCGCCAGGGAGATGCCGATGCCCGTGCCGCAGATGGCGATGCCCAGGTCCACCTCGCCCTTCGCCACCGCGTTGGCCACCGCCTCGCCGGCGATGGGGTAGTCGAAGCTGTCCGCGCTGTCGGTGCCGTAATTGACGACATCGTAGCCGTATGTATCGCGGATATACTGGGCGATGATCCGCTTGTATTCCACCGCCGTATGGTCGTTGCCGATGCCGATTTTCATATGCCTGACCTCCATCGTAAAAGTATCCTGTCTGACCGGATTATTGTATCACGGCTTGCGTTCATCAGCAAGAGGGATTTCATGGGAGTGAGGAGAGTGGAGAGTGGAGTGAGGAGTTGTTGTGTCGAGGATTATCGCCTGATTCCTGCTTTATACTCTAACGTATATAACAGCGCTGAATTAGGCTTTCGCATCAAGTATAGCTTGTGGACATTTGCAGTAAGTAATTAAAAACTTGCATATAGGTTGGTGGAGACTATTTGATGTGGTATACTTAATTGAATCAACAAATTTGGATTTGACAGGAATCTCCAGTTGAGTATTCTCACTCAATAATCGAAAGTTTATGAAAGCAGTTCCTTGTTTCACCTATTTATAAAAAGAAATCGCCACCTGAGATAAGAGGGAAAACTCAAGATACAAGAGCTTTTTCTTTGCTAAAACAAGCGGGTCTGGTAATCACTGCAAAAGCAACGAAAGCGTACCATTTATGGCATATGATAATTTGTAGAAGTCATTATGTTTACTATTTGCATTCAGTATGGTATAATTATGAATAGTTAACAAATATTTTTTTGAGGAGTTTGGAATAATGAAGAGAATTCATAGGCTCTATGTAACGATTGTAATTGTTACAATTTGTTCATTTCTTTCTTCCACTGCTTTGGGTGAGTTAACTTCATTCTCTCCCAATCTAAAGTTTGATGTATCACGCTATACATACGAAGAACTTCTCAAGACAAAAGAGACTCTCAGCGAATGGATGAAATTGACTCAGATAGAGATACGCGAAAGAGAAAAACAGCAATCAAATGAGAAAAGCAAAGAAAAAGCAGATGTATTTCCAGCTGAAATCGTATTTTGCCATATTCCATGGGGATCAAATATATCTGATTCTATTTTGCAGTTCTCAGGATTTGAAACACCAAGAAGATCAGAAATATACATCGCGAGCGAATTGAAAAATGCTGCAGAAATCCTATTATATCCTCGTGATAAAACAGATGTGGCTGGATATGATCTTTCATATATTCAAATGACGTTTTTATACACCGTTGTTAATGGGACAATCATAAAGGATAAGGATAATGTTCGACTTATACGGGCCATGTATTATCTAAATGCATTAAATAAGAATGAAGCATATGAAGATCTCAAAGTAAAATTAAGCACATTATATGGAGAAGGAATCGAAGAATCCGTTACTGCTGGAGTCGCAACAACTTGGTCAGCCGATGATGGATCGTATGTTCAGTTGGAGAATGGATATTTTGCTGTCCAGATTAATTATGATATAAAAGGAGAAATATACGATTCATGGCATTCAGAAATTCTTGAAGAACAAAAACGACAAGAATCTGAAAACATAGAAGGAAACTTTAATGGATTATAAAGTAAGAATCATCTTTGGTTTGTAAAGCGTCGCATCAAGCGGCGCTTTTATTGGTTTTCTAAATCCCGCGCTATGCACATAGTTTTAAGAAATCAAAAATCCCGCCGTCTGTTCGACAGCGGGACTGCGAGGCGCCACCCGGATTCGGACCGGGGCATAAAGGTTTTGCAGACCTTCGCCTTACCACTTGGCTATGGCGCCGGGAAAAAATGGAGCGGTAGACGAGGCTCGGACTCGCGACCTCCACCTTGGCAAGGTGGCGCTCTACCAACTGAGCTACTACCGCAAAGTGCCTTGGGGCGGAATCGAACCACCGACACATAGATTTTCAGTCTATTGCTCTACCAACTGAGCTACCAAGGCATATATGGCGACCCGAATGGGGCTCGAACCCATGACCTCCAGCGTGACAGGCTGGCGTTCTAACCAGCTGAACTACCGGGCCGTATGTGGCCTTCACGGAAGAGTGGGAACAACAGGGCTCGAACCTGTGACCCTCTGCTTGTAAGGCAGATGCTCTCCCAGCTGAGCTAAACCCCCACGCTTTCTCTCGTCAGT
>JBGUIY010000238.1:0-12189 GCA_045113475.1 Christensenellales bacterium
GGACGGCCTGTCTGACGATCTGTATGACCTCACCATCGACCACATCGGCGCCGGCCAGGCCAACACCACCGAGCTGTGCCTGAACCATGCGATGTACGATGTGCAGCTGAGCGACGAGACCCTGGCCAAGCTGTGCGAGCAGGGCTATGACTACGTCACCGTTCCCGCCAACACCTGGAATGGCCAGACCGAAGAAATCAAGACCGTCGGCTCCCAGCAGTGCATCATCGTGTCTGCCGATATGGACGAGCAGGTCGCTTACAACATCACCAAGGCGCTGTGCGAGCATCGCGACATCCTGGTGAACACCTCTGCCGTGCTCGGCAACTTCAACCCCGAAGTGGCTGGCTCCAAGGCCCTGACCGGCTGCGAGCTCCATCCCGGCGCTGCCAAGTACTACGAGGAAATGGGCTGGGCCCACAACTGATCGCAGTTTCAAAGCGAAAACAAGTCATTAACGAAGGCCGGGGGCACAGTACAGGCCTGTGCCCCCAGCTGCTTTGAGAGCGATGGATGCAATGTCAGTTCTCCGGCGGCGCCGGATCAACTATATCATTCATTATTAAGAGAGGAGAGTCCGAAGGATGAGCAAACAGATCCGCAGGACCTGCGTTCTTGCTGTAACGGTCATCTTTGTCCTGTTCCAGATGTATCTGGCACTGGTCAAACAGTTCACGCTGATGCTCCAGACGCCGATCCACATGTGCTTTGCCCTGGCGCTCGTGTTCCTGTACAACCCGACTGACAAAAACTATCAGAAGAAGCTCCGCAAAAAGTGCGAAGCGGAAAAACGCCAGGCGACGGACCAGGAAAAGAACAAGTATGCCTGGAGCCACTGGATCGATATCGTTTTCTACGCGGCGATCATTTTCGTGGCGATCTACACGGTCCAGAACATCGATCGTCTGGCCAGCTACGATATGGCTGTGCATAAGCCGATCACGATGGACTACATCGCCCTGGTTTGCGTAGTGGTGCTGCTGCTGGAAGCGGTGCGCCGTACGCTGGGCTATATCCTGTTCTTCTTCATTATCGCCTTTATCGTGTATTCCTGGGTTTCCCCGTTCCTGCCCCAGGGCGTGTTCCGCACCGTGGCGACCGCGAAGAACAAGACCTTCGCCAAGATGCTGGAAAAATTTGCGGAAGGCATGGTCATGGCGGAGCAGGGCGTGTACGGCACCCCGCTGCAGACTTCCTGCACCAGCCTGTTCTACTTCATCCTGTTCGGCGCGTTCTTCTCTGAGTGCGGCGGCGGCCAGCTGCTGATCGACGTCGGCATGAAGTTCTCCAACAAGTCCTCCGGCGGCCCCGCGAAAGCGGCTGTCATCTCCTCCGGCCTCATGGGCATGGTTTCCGGTTCCGCGGTCGCCAACGTGGCCACCACCGGCGTCATGACCATCCCGATGATGAAGAAGATCGGCTACGCCCCTGAAGAAGCCGGCGCCATCGAAGCCGTGGCTTCCACCGGCGGCCAGATCATGCCCCCCATCATGGGCATCGGCGCCTTCATCATGGCGGAACAGCTGGGCATCAACTACCTGACTGTCGCCGCTGACGCCATCATTCCCGCGGTTGCGTATTACTTCGGCGTGTTCGTGCTGGTGGACCGTCTGGCCAAGAAGCGCGCCAGCCGTTCCAGCGCCTCTGAAGACATCAAGATTCAGGTGGACCGCAAGATCCTGCCCCGCCTGTACCTGCTCATCCCCATCGTGGTGCTGATCATCTCTATCCTGAATGGCTTCTCCCTGATGCGCTCCGGTATGTTCGGCATCTTCGCCTGCCTGCTGTGCAACCTGGTCAGCCTTGTGCTCGGCCTCGTGAAGGGCGGCGACTTCAAGCATGACATCATCGAGGGCAACAAAGCATCCGATTTCGCCGGCCTCAAGCAGCTCTGGAAGTCCTGCGTCGACGGCGCGAAGTCCGCTGCTGAGATCGCCATCCCGACCGCTGCCTGCGGCATCATCATCAACGTCATGACCGCCCAGACCTCTCTGGCCACCAACCTGTCCGGCGTTATCGCCAGCCTGGGTATGACCAGCCTGTTCCTGGCGATGCTGATCGCCATGATCGGCTGTATGCTGCTGGGCATGGCGCTGCCGACAGTCGCTGCCTACCTGGTCGGCGTCACCCTGTTCGTGCCCACCATGCAGAAGCTGGGTATCAGCCCCCTGGTGGCGAACATGTTCGTGTTCTACTACGGCATCATGGCTCAGATCACGCCGCCTGTGTGCGTCGCATCCTACACCGCTGCCGGCATCGCCGACGCGGACGCCATGAAGACCGGTATCCGCGGCATGCTGTTCGCGCTGGTCGGCTTCCTGGTTCCCTTCGTGTTTGTGTACAATCCCGCAATCCTGCTGCAGGGTCCCGCGCTGGAAATCGGCTGGGGCGGCGCGCAGGTGCTGGCTGCGACCTTCTTCCTGGCCATCACGGTCGCCGGCTTCTTCAAGCGTGACATGAGCTGGTGGGAGCGTGCGATCACCTTCGCCGCGGCCATCCTGCTGATGACCCCCGAAGTGATCACCTCCATCATCGGTATTGTCCTGGGTGTGGGCGTGCTGCTGATCGACGTGATCATGGGCAAAGTGAAAAAGACCGCCTGACCGGCAATCTGATCCCGGGAGCGATCCCGGCTAAGTAAACACACAAAAATCCCGTGCGTTCCGGATATGAGCGCACGGGATTTTTGATGGGAATCGCAGTATTTCGGGAATCCGAACGCTGGCAGGCGTCTCAGTTCCCGTAGCTTTCGAGCAGCTCCACGATGCATTTCAGGTCCGGAGCGTCCATATAATTGTATTCGCCGCTTCCGTCGCCGTAGACGCCGTGCTGCACCAGGCGCAGGCCGTTCGCCTCCGCGCTGGCCACCTGGGCTTTGGAATCCCTGACCTGGAAGGCCAGGTGGTGCATCCCTTCGCCGTGTTCGTCAAGAAAATTCCGCCAGGTGGACGGCTCCTCGTTGGGCTGGATCAGCTCGATCTGCAGCCCCGGCCCCACGTCAAAAAAGGCCAGCAGGGAATTGGCCTTCGGCGCGGGCTGCCCCTCGAAAACGGTCCGGGTCACCTCGTAATCGCCGCAGGGCTGCGTTTCGGGCACGTCCACCCCGAGAAACGCGGCCCATTTTCTTTTGGTCGTCTCGATGTCCTTCACGATGAAGCCTACCTGCGCCAGAAGATGGGTACCGACTACGCCAGCCATGTCTGTTCCTCCTTCAAATCACTTTATTTCTCCATGCGTCGGCCATAATGAATGCCGCCTGAGCCTCGGCCGAGGTGCCTTCGCGGGTGAAATCCGGGCATCCGCATACCTCGCGCACCAGTCCCATTCCGTCGATCCTGCCCGCCACCGTCCGATACGCCGTTTCCGCGGCCCGGAGGCGATCCCGCGGGACGTACCCGCCGCGGACGCCCCGGAATATCGCCGCGGCTGTCATCATGGCGGAGGTGCCGTCCGTAAAGCTGCCTGTCTCATCCAGTATGTCGTGGAAGCGGCCGTCCGGCAGCTGGTACCGGAGCACGGCGTCCAGCAGCCGGTTCATGAAAGCGGCCAATTCGCGTTTGACATCCGTACAGCCCCGGGCCTCCGCGGCTTCGGTCACCCTGGCCAGGCCCATGAGCGCCCAGCCGTTGCCCGTCGCCCAGTGCTTCCGGCGGACGAATCTGCCGCTGCGCGTGTCCACGATGTGCCAGAACAGGCCGCTTTCCCCGTCGAACAGATGCCGCGCATAGCCCCTGATCTGGTCGGCGGCTTCTTGCACCCGGCCCATGCACGCGAGGAAGGGCGGCACCATGTACAAACCGTCGATCCACAGCTGATCCGGCGAAAAACCCGCTTCAAAGGAAACGCGGTTGTGGCAGATGATCCCGTCGGCGGTTCGGGGAGCGCCGTTCTCCAGATAATCGAGCATCCGCTGCGCCGCGTCCAGAAACATTAGATCGCCGGTGCGCTCCCAGGCACGGAGACAGACTTCCCCGCAGGACGCGGGATCGGAGACGGCGGCTTCGCTGCCGATCAGCGCCAGCCGTCCGTCCGCGCCCTGCCGCCTGACGGCGTCATAGGCCATGGGCAGCCACAGGTCGTCCCGTCCGGCTTCATACAGCGCCTGGGCGCAGACGCCCTGCTCCCAGGAGTAGCGCTGCATCGCCAGCATGCACCTGATCACTTTTTCCGTTATCGGATCCATGGCTCAGCTCTCTTTCCGCCGCATCAGTTCCCTTACAGCCAGCACCAGGAACATGAAGCGGGAGGAGCCGCCGCCCAGCACGTATTCCGTTTGCTGCCACAGGTAGGGCCATTCCTTGAGCTCCAGGAAGTCGGGGCGGATCAGCGCCGTACCGGACACGACGCCGCCCGGAATGTAGGAGGCGTCCGCCCGGTTGAAGCCGTAGGCCGTGGTCACGGATTCCGCGCCGATGCCGGACGCGAAGGACACGCTGCGCCCCGGATGGCAGCCCAGCACGAAGCTGAGGGCCTGGCAGACCAGGTCCGGGTTGAAAATGTCCGGGAACGCGCTGCAGAGGTAGTAGTGCTCGCAGCCGAGGCGCTGGATCTCCCAGCCCGCGCCCCAGATATGGGGCTTGTAGGGCACGCCGTAGGGGCTTTGGGCGGTCAGCTGATCCTCCTGCTGTTTCCACCGTGCCAGGCTTTCCCGCAGGACGCGGGTGAAGTCCGGATCGTTTATCTGCTGGACAACGCGGGCGGCGATCCAGCCCAGCCGTCCCGGTTCGGAGGCGATCAGGTCCGTCCCGTCCAGCAGGGCGTCCGCGTAGGCTCTTTCCCCGGTGGTCAGGAACAGCTCCGCCGCCGCGTGCACCCTGGCGCAGCGGGCGGGATTGTCCTCCCCGGCCTGCGTAACGGAAAACAGCGTCCGGGCCGTTTTCAGCGCCTGTGCGGACAGCCCCGGGTTGAAGGCCTTCAGCGCCCGGGAGATGGCGGCCAGATGGGCTGCCGTGGTCAGCTCCCGGGCCGGATTCTCCTCCGTGAATACCCAGCGGTCGTCCGCGCCGCCGGGGATGCCATCGGTCATATCGGCGGCGTCGCCCAGCATCACGTACTGCCTCAGGCTGCTGGCGATAATGCCGCGGTACAGCCTGCCCAGGGCCTCCCAGCCGCCCAGTACCGCCAGGGTTCCGTGCTCGATCTGCTGCAGGATGTCGTTTTTCCCGTCCGGATGGTGGATCTCCACCGTCTGCGTGCGCTGGTCGATGGCGGTGCTGTCCCAGTCCACGTGAAAGGCTTCGTAGGCCAGCGTCAGCAGATAAGCCTCCCCGGACTGGGACTCCACCCGCAGGTCGAAGTCCCCGGCGTCGTGCCAGCCGCCCCGGTTGAGTCCGGGCACGGCGTCGCCGGGGGAATAGCGGGTCAGCGTTTTTGGGCCCTGCCGGTAGCCGTCGAAGTGGGTCCAGTTCAGCGGCGCCATGCGCGCGTCGTCCAGGTGGCAGCGGCCGTGCCATACCCGGTATTTCTCGCTCACGCGCATATGGCACATCTGCACCGGCAGAAAGTATTCCAGCACCGGCTGCCACACGCCCCGGTCGAATACGTCCGGCGCGATGCGGAAGACGCTGGAGAAGGTGTCCCCGCAGCTGACCTGGTACAGGCCGGGCTCCGTGATGCCGGAAAAGTCAAAGCGGATATACCGGTAGCGCAGGAACCTGCCCCAGTCGCGGCCCGTTTCCCGGCGTACCGGGGTTTTTCCCGACCGGCCGATCTGCCACAGGGTCAGGGCTTTGGCCCCGGTGTCCCGGGCGTCCAGCTCCACCACCGCGGCCTTCGGCTGCTCCGGCAGGTAACCCACCTGGGATACCTGTATCCGGGGCGCGCTGAGCCAGCCGTCGACCGCGTTGGGCGTCACGATCCATTCCACCGCGTGGGGGCCTTTGGCAGAAAAGGCGGAGCTGAGGACGAACCAGCCGTTGTTATGGCTGACGCGCCCGTCGTACAGCCGCAGATCCTCGCCCAGCGTTTCCACCGTGACGCGGTACAGCGGTTCCTCCGGACACATGGTAAAGCAGCGTCCCGCGGCATACGGCGCGGCAATCTCCTCGTCCGCCCGCAGCGGGCTGTAGTCACGGCCCTTCTCCATCAGCCTGTCGGCATGGCTGTCCGGCACGCCGGGATGCTCCAGTATGCCGTTTTCGTAGATGGAAGACCTTTGTTCCACTGGTCCGGCCGCCTGGCGCGGGAACAGTCCCTGTTCTTCGTCCATGATCCAGTGCCTGCCGAAGAGGAGGCCGGGAAACAGCTCCAGGTTGAAGCAGGGCCTGCCCTCCCATTCCGGCGGCAGGGGCGCGGCCGTGTCCACGGTGATCCGGAGGGAAGGGCCCTCCGCCTGCACCGTAACGGTATAGTCGAAGGCGCAGTCCGGATATACCATGGGGTTGAATCCGCGCAGGTGGTTCTCTTCGTCCGGATAGCGCAGGCGGGCCGTGATCCGCTGGGTTTCGGGATCCACCGCGCGGCTCACCAGCCTGGGCACGGGCTGCCACTGCCCCGGGGCGGGCTCGAAGCGCACGTCTCCGTTGGCGGCGATGCGTTCGCCGTGCATCAGCAGGCTCACGCCGCCCTGATGCCCCACGGGGTAGATATCCTCAAAGGCGATCACGTCCACGCCCTGACAGGTGAAGTAGCCGGTTTCCGGGTTCAGGCGGAAACCGTTCATATGTTCATCGATGTTCATGGTATCCTCTTTCATCCGGCGGTCAGCGGAGGAGCTTCAGGTATACGCTTCTGCCCGGCATCACGGGGATCTCGAAGGCTGATTCCGGCAGCGCGGCGCGGGTGAGGGCGGCGTCGCCCCGATGGCGGGGCCCGGGCAGCGGAACGGCGTTCCGGTAAACCGCGCCGGTTTCAAGGTCCTGCAGCCTTTCGCATTCGCCGCGCACGATCACCCGGGCCGTGGAGAGCATTGGGCGGTGGGAATGCAGGCAGAAGATGCCGTTGTCGTAGCTGATCAGGCTCCACTTGGGTTCCGCGGACAGGCAGAGGGGCTGTCCCGCGGCGATCTCTGCGCACAGCGTTCCGGTCACTTCGGCGGGCAGCTTGTACAGGTCGGCGAAATTCTCGGGCACGTTCAGGATCAGCAGCCGTCCCCGGCCGTAAAAGTCCTCTGTCAGGAGCGGGAAATTGTTCTCCCCGGCGAGCATCAGCACGTCCGCCCAGGTGGCGTTGGTCTTGTAGTCCAGTGCTTCGATGAGCACCTGCTCCGCGCCCTGGGCGTAGCGTATGCCGGCGTAGTCGAAGTCGCAGCGGTCGATCATATAGCGGCTGCCCAGTACGTGCCGGTGCGTCAGGCGCACGCTGGTCATGTCCCGGATGCCGCGGTCCCAGGTCTCACGCAGGAAACCGGTGGTGATGATGGCTTTGCCGCCCCCGCGCACATAGGCTTCCAGCCTGTCCACCGCGTCCGGCATGCAGGCGGCCCGCTGGGTCAGCAGCACGGCAGGCGCGTTTTCGGGAAAATCGGGCGTCAGCTCCAGCGCCGCGCCGCACATGCCCAGATAGCTGCACAGCTGATCCTCGCCTTCCGCGTCGAAGGGCTCCCACACGGCGGTTCCGGCGGGCTTTCCGGCCTGGCCGAGGAAGGCATCCACCCGCCGCAGGAGCGGGTCCATGGCCGGGAGCGCGGGGGAGTCCAGCAGGGAGGGAAAGTTGAACAGCGTCAGCTCCTTCGCGCCGCCCAGCAGGGTGAACTCCGCCTGCTCCAGGAAGCGGCTGATATTGTCCGCAGAGCCGCCCAGGTCGATCCAGCCGCCGCCGTTCCGTCCCGGAGCGGCGTTTTCCAGCAGGCGCATCACGCTGTAGGAGGCATAGCGCTGCAGGTGCTGGCTGGCATAGAAGGGCTCCCGGGTCTCGGTCCCGGTGTAGATCATGTCGAAGATGTCCTTCTGGATGCCGGGATTGTAGCCCGTGGCCTGATGGCTTTCATACCAGTTGGGATATTTGATGATGAAATTCATTCCCGGGTTCACGCGCTTGGCTTCCGCGACGATCTCCGCTGAGAATTCCTTCATCTGCGCCTGCCGGAAATCCTTCCAGCTGCGCTTTCCCTTGGCGGCGATGCACATTTCGCACCGGCAGGAGGTGAAGAAATAGTCATCCAGGATGATCTCGTCGAAAACCTCCGCCGCTTCCCGCACGATGCGCAGATACTCCTGGCGGTGGCGGGGATCGGTGTAGCAGAAGGTGTCGAAGAGGGCGGGCTTCTGTACGCCGTCCACCAGCACGGTGGAGGTGATGCCGCCGGACACCTGGACCCCGTATTCCTGCAGGATGGCTTTGATCTCCTTCAGCCGCTTTACAGGCACGTCGGTGGTGGCCCTGTGGTTCTCCACATATACTTTTTTCAGGGGCAGGTACCTGAGATAAGTCTCCATGTCCCTGCGGATCTGCGCGTCCGTGGCCCGGGCCGCGTAATAGGCGAACATGTAGCTGGCTATGCTGAAGTGCCGGTAATCCTGCATTTGAAAGTCCTCCTCCGTCTGGCGCTGCTTGCGCGCGCAGATATACGGCCCCTGGGCCGGAGCGCCGGGGCTGTCTTCTGATTTGATTCCATCGCTGGGAGCCGGATATGTTTTGCATCGACCATTGTAGTGCTTAGAGCCTTCTCTATGTCAATCGGAACAATGTTTTTTTATTGTTTTTAAGACGGGCCGATGCGGCGGGAGCGGAGCGGTATCCATACCTGGTTCTGATCCCGCGCAGATGATCGGCAGCAGTCTTTCTTTCTGAAAGTATTGACTTAGAGTTAACTTTAAGGATTAGAATGCTGCCAGGAACCTCGGAAACCTGACGAATTGCTGTGAAACCATCTGTGCAAGGAGGAGATATCATGAATGATGCCATGAAGACGCTGCTGGAGCGCCGCAGCTGCCGCAGCTACAAGCCCGATCCCATCCCGCAGGAGACCCTGGACCGGATCCTGGAGGCCGGGACCTATGCCGCCACCGGAATGGGACGGCAGTCGCCGATCATGATCGCCGTGACGGACAAAAAAGTCCGGGACCAGCTCTCCCGCATGAACGCCGCGGTGATGGGCGCCGGCAATGACCCCTTCTACGGCGCGCCGGTGGTGATCGTGGTGCTGGCAGACAGAAAGGTGCCCACCTATCTGTACGACGGGAGCCTGGTCATGGGCAACCTGATGAACGCCGCCCATGCGCTGGGCATCGGCAGCTGCTGGATCCACCGGGCCAAAGAGGAGTTCGACAGCGAAGAGGGCAGGGCGATTCTCAGGTCCCTGGGGATCGAAGGGGATTACGAGGGCATCGGCCACTGCGTGCTGGGCTACGAAGCGTCCCCCTGCAGGCCTGCCGCCCCCAGAAAAGACAATTATATTTACCGGGTTTGAACGGTCAGGAAAGGAAAGCGGCGATGAACAATTTTGAATTCTATTCTCCCACTTGTTTTGTTTTCGGCAAAGACACGGAGAATCAGGCGGGCAGCCTCGTCAGGCGCTTCGGCGGAACCCGGGTGCTGATCCATTACGGCGGCGGGAGCGCCCTGCGTTCGGGGCTGATCGGCCGGGTGAAGGCTTCCCTCGAGAAGGAAAACATCCCCTACGTGCTGCTGGGCGGCGTGAAGCCGAACCCCCGCAGCGGCCTGGTGTATGAAGGCATCGAACTGTGCCGCAGGGAGAAAACGGATTTCATTCTGGCGGTGGGCGGCGGCAGCGCCATCGACTCCGCCAAGGCCATCGCGGCGGGCGCGGTCTACGACGGGGATTTCTGGGATTTCTACAGCGGCAGGCGGATCGAAAAGGCGCTGCCCGTCGGAACGGTGCTGACCATCGCCGCTGCCGGCAGCGAAGGCAGCGCGGACAGCGTGATCACCCGGGAGGAGGGCATGTTCAAGCGCGGGGCCAGCGGGGACGCGATCCGGCCCAGGTTCTCCATCCTCAACCCGGCGCTGACCCAGACCCTTCCGCCCTACCAGACGGCGGCAGGCATCACGGATATCATGGCGCACCTTTACGAGCGCTACCTGACCAATACCAAAGAGGTGGAGGTCACCGACCGGCTGATCGAAGCGCTGCTGCTGACCATGATCCACGAAGGGCCGAGGGTGATTGCGGATCCGGATAACTACGAAGCCCGGGCCAACATCATGTGGGCGGGCATGATGGCGCACAACAATTCCTGCGGCGTCGGCCGCAGCCAGGACTGGAACAGCCACAATATCGAGCATGAGCTGTCCGCCCTTTATGACTGCGCTCACGGCGCGGGCCTGGCCGTGACCCTGCCAGCCGTGTTCAAATATGTGATGCGGCACGACGTGATGCGCTTCGCCCAGGCTGCCGTGCGGGTCTGGGGCTGCCAGATGGATTTTGCCCGTCCCGAGGCCACCGCGCTGGAGGGCATTGAAAGAATGCGCAGCTTCTTCATCTCTATCGGCATGCCGAGCAATTTCGCCGAGCTGGGCGCAAAGGAAGAGGATATCCCCGCGCTGGTCAAAGCCCTGTGCAGGGGTGACGGCCGCCAGGGCAGCATCAGCGGCTTTGTGACCCTGAACGAGGAGGACTGCGCGAACATATACCGGATGATGGTCTGATCTGCCCGGCCTTCACCGGTGCATCAAAAAACGCTGCCGCGGATTTCCGCGGCAGCGCGTTTTGCATTCAGGAAAGTCTGGCTTTACACCATCGGGATGTAGATGTAGTCGTCGGCGTAGATCTTGCTGGCGTTGTGGATCTTGGGGTTCGCGGCCATGATCTTGGCGACGGTGGTGTTGAAGTCGCGGGCGATGCGGATCAGGGTGTCGCCGCGCACGATGCGGTATACATAGTAGCCATCCATGGGGGGCAGGGGGCGGTAGGCGCCGCCGTTGGTGGCCTGCAGTTCTTCAGCGGTAAGTTCGACAGCTTTCATTTCTTCGATCGTAGACATTTTTGATATCCTCCTCATTTTTAATGACCGTCTTGCGGTTGTTTTTTTGTTTTCGGGAAGCACCTTCATTGGTGTTTCCACTGGTTTATACGCGCCTGCGGACGGGATGGCAGTCCGGAACGAAAAAAAGCTGAAAAATATTTTTCAAAGGCTATTGCATGTCAAAAATATGTATGTTATACTCCGCTAAAGCGGTTTAGGAGTAGTAACGCAGATGCAAAAACCGGTCACGATGAGGATGCTGGCGAAAGAACTGGGCCTTTCGCTCTCCGCGGTTTCCAAAGCCCTGAACGATTATCCGGACATCGGCACGGAAACGAAGACGCTGGTGCTCAGCAAGGCGGCGGAGCTCGGGTATTCGCCCAATATCCTCGCCCGCAATCTCGCCAGGAAAACTTCCAACTTCGTGGGCGTCGTCATCCGGGATGTTTCCTCGATCTACGGGGAAATGTTCAAGTCCCTGAACGAGGTCGCGCGGCGCTGCGACCTGCATCTGATCCTGTATGACACCAACAACGACACGGACGTGGAAAAATGGTGCGTACAGAACCTGATTGATTCGATGGTCATGGGTTTGGTGGTCACGCCGGTCTCCGAGGACGTTTCCGGGATCGTGGAGATGGCGCGCGGCCGCGTGCCGCTGGTGTTCCTGGGCGGCAAGGTCACGGACGCCGCCGTCAACTGCGTCTGCTCCGACAGCACGGCAGGCACCGAGATGGCCCTCCGGTATCTCATCGCAGGCGGACACCGGCGCATCGCCATGGTCTGCGATCACAAGAAATCCAGTTCCCGCAGCAGCAAGCTGGCGGTCTACCGCCGCCTGATGGGGGAGATCGGCGAGCCGGAGCGCGTGTTTTACAGCAGCGAGGCGGACGGCGACATCATGCAGGCCGGTTACTGCCAGGGACGGCGCCTGCTTGGGTCCGGCGAGGACATAACCGCGGTGTTCGTGGTGAAGGACGTGATGGCACTGGGAGTGATCCAGGCGCTGACCGAAGCCGGGGTGAAGGTGCCGGAGCAGATCTCCGTGATCGGCTACGACGGCATCGACGCGGCGGCGCTCCCCATGGTGCACCTGACCACGGTGGCGCAGCCGAGGATGGAAATGGCGGAGAAGATCATCGACATCCTGCGCCGGCACGCGGAAGATCCGGATGCCGCGCCGGAACATTACCAGGCCATGCCGGAGCTGGTGGTCCGCGGGAGCAGCGCCCGCCTGTAATACTAATTCTCACCTAAAACATGCACATCTGTGGGCGGCTTTTGCGACATCTCTGCGTCAGCCGTCCTCACCGTATCTTCGGAT
>JBGUIY010000239.1:0-8887 GCA_045113475.1 Christensenellales bacterium
ATATCGACGGCGGCGGCCTGCGCTGCCGGGACTGCGTGGCCGGCGATACGCTGGTCCTGCCCCTGACCGCGGAGCAGACGGCCTGGATCAGGGACGTGATGGTGAACGGGGTCGAAAAGACCGCGCTCCCGCCCGGGGACGCCCCGCTGCTCCCGCTGCTGCGCTACCTGGAGAGCCGCCTGGACACCCGTATCCGCGCCGCGAAGGGCCTGAGATGAGTCCAGACTGCGGCATGAGGGGCTTTTGCCCGGCGGAGAATGGCTGCTGCTGGCCTGATACATGCTTTTTTCGGTTAAGGAAATCTAATTTTATTGCGTTTTTGGGTGAACAATGATATGATAACGGCACAGTATGAGTGAATTGCTCAAGGCTGTTCATTTGATGAAGGAGGCAAAACCATGGCTTACAAAATTTCTGATGCGTGCATCGCCTGCGGCGCCTGCGCTGCTGAGTGCCCCGTAGAAGCGATCTCTGAAGGCGACGGCAAGTACGAAATCGACGCCGATAAGTGCATCGATTGCGGCAACTGCGCGGAAAACTGCCCCGTCGGCGCTCCCGAACAGGCCTGATCGCTTAACACAATGGCAAACAGCCCTCCCGATACGGGAGGGTTTTGCTTTTTGACAATGACTTAATCGTACAGGATGGTTTGCAATGCGCTGCCCTCCTTTTTTGTTTGCGGTATTTTTTAGTCTGTGTGGCCCATTATTGACTGCTCAAACCGTATAATATATGAAGACGCCTTCAGAAGCTTACGGGAGGTTAATGTTGAAGAAGTCAGTGTTTTCCCAATTATATCTGCAGCTGATGCCGGGGTTGTACAGCATTGCGTTCAGTATCCTCAGAAATACCACTGACGCACAGGATGCAGTGCAGGAAACAGCATTGAAAGCGTGGATGCATATTGAGCATATCCGGAACGATTCTGAGAAAGCATATATTACCCGTATACTGATCAATGAGTGTAATAACATTCTCAGGGCGCGAAGAAAAATCACTCCGGTTCCGGAAATCTTTGAAGGCTCTGCGCCGATTGATCCGGATTTGTTTGAATTGCAGGATGCCATCAACAGACTTCCGGAAAAATTGAGAATTGCTTTTCTGCTGGTATATCAGGAGGGGTACAGCTATAAGGAAGCGTCGGAAGCGCTGAAGATTCATCCTGTCGCACTTCAATCACGCATAAAACGGGCAAAAAAATTACTCAAAATACAATTGATTGAAATGAAAGAGGAATCATGATGAAGCAGTATACAACAAAGCAGCTTGGAGAACTACGGCGTCAGCCAACTCCGGAATTCCTGTCAAGAATGGAAACGGTACTTGCGAATCTGCCGGAAACGCCGGATGCGCATAATGAGATTGAAGCGGATGCCAGTGCGTGCATCAATGATAGAGCAAAAGCCTTGCCGGGTCTGTATAAAGCAATTCTGACAGCTGCCGCAGCGCTGCTGCTAGTACTTGGCCTGCATGCGGTGAATCATCGTTCTGATTCGCCATCGACGGAACTGATCGTTGAAAGCAAGGACAGCGAGTTTGTGCAGATAGCAGAAACAATGGATGACAATCAGAATCCGCTGCCTCTGGATCGGATTGATATCAATGTGGAACCGGATTTGCTTTGGAACAGCGCATCAGGGATTCTTGCGATGGGCGACCAGGTAACAGATTCTGATTCTCCTCCCTACAGGAATGCGGTGTATCGAAAAATGAGTGAGCAGGGGAAAAGCGTTGAGGGGGAAATAGTATACCGTCCCTCCGGACAAGGAACAGCATTTCAGCAGCCGATCCGCCTGATGCTTGACATGGATTACTATTCCATGGATATGCCGCAGAAAAGCCTGAGAATCGAAGCTGCAGACAAGCCGTTTGAATATCAGCTGTTCGATGACAGGGATGCTTTGACCTATCAATCCATTCTTCTTAGAAATGCGGGAAATGACAGTTTGTTTACGCGCATTGCCGACGGGGTTCAAAGCCGTTTGATCGATCGGTATCTGGGCACGAATATACAGACATTGGCGTGGAAACCGGTCAGCGTCTATCTGAATGGCAAATACTGGGGAATATACAATATGCGGGAGAGTCCTGACGCTTATACGATCTGCAGGCATGAGAACATTGACCCTGATAAGGCGCAATCTGTCACGATCCTGAAACTGGACGGCACCGCGATTCAAGGCAACAATGCAGAATACAGCGAAATGATTTCTGCTGTTTCCAGCGGCAATCCCGGAAGGATTACAGAAGACCTGGCTTTTCTCGAACAGAATATCGATGTTGACTGCTACTTGAATTGGTTGGCTGTAAAGGCATACTTTGGCGATTTGGATGCTGCGTCGACGTTTATCTGTTACCAAATCCCCGGGCAGAAATGGAAATGTCTGGCGTACGATTTTGATTATGGCCTGTTTCAGGCAAGCTACGACAGCATTTCCGATATGCTGAAAGAATCCGGCATGGGGCCTGTCAATATTGATAACACTGTTTTCAGAAAAATACTTGAAGTGGAAAAATACAAGGATTTGTTTATCGGAAAAACAGCAATGCTGTATCAGACGTTTACAACGGAAGCTATGCAGCGTGAATTGGATCGGTGCATTGCTGAAATCGAGCCATGGATGAAAGAACACTTTGCACGGTGGGCTCCTGAAAATGATCCGGCGCTGAATCCCGACGCTTCAAATGATCCGGAAGAAGCCCGGAAGTACTGGGAAAAGCGTGTACTGCGTATGCGGGACGGCACAATGGTTCATCGTCCGCAGTATGTATATGAGCAGGTGCGGGACTTCTTTGGGCTGACTGAAAAGGAGATGAAAGCTCTGTTTTACAGAGAATGATTCTGCTGTAGGGCAAATAACTGATCTGTGAAGCAGTTGGCAGTGGGCTGTTGGTTTTAGTTTCGTGATCAGTAAAAATGATAATGAGATTGCAGTGCAATAGTCTTAATCAAATATCTGGAATAAAACAGCCGGCTCACGGGATGTGCCTGTGAGCCGGCTGTCTGTTACCGGTGGATTATTCGGCCTGGGCTGCGGGATATACGCAGGCCTGCTTGCCGTCACGGCCTTTGCGCTCGAAGCGCAGGATGCCGCTTTCCTTGGCGAACAGGGTATCGTCCTTGCCGATGCCCACGTTCAGGCCGGCCTGGATGGCGGTGCCGCGCTGGCGGACCAGGATGTTGCCGGCTTTCACGAACTGACCGTCCGCGCGCTTCGGGCCAAGGCGTTTGCTTTCGCTCTCGCGGCCGTTGCGGGTGGAGCCCATACCTTTTTTATGGGCGAATAACTGCAGATTCAGCTGAAGCATTTGATTACCTCCATTCGGATACCGTCCTCGTGTCGAGGCGGAAATGGTCGGGATACTGCGCCGCGATATCGCGCAGCCCCACAGTCATACCGTTTAGCAGAGTTTTTGCGTCCTGATTGAGGGCGTTTTCCGGCAGCCTGGCCGCCAGGAAGCCCGGGCCTACACGGACGGCCGGTTTCACGTGCGCCACGCGCTCCAGCGCGTTCACGCAGGTTTCCGTCAGTGCGGATACCGCCGCGCACACGATGTCCTGCCCTTCGTCCGCGTAAGCCGCGTGGCCCGCGCAGAGGAAGCCGGTCACCTGTCCGCTTTCAGCGGTATACAGGACGCAGCGAGTCATATCAGCCGTTGATGCCGGTGATCTCGACCTGCGTATAGGCCTGGCGATGGCCGGCCTTGCGGCGATAGTTCTTCTTGCTCTTGTACTTGAGGATGCGGATCTTTTCACCGCGGAGTTGGCGGACGATCTTGCCGGTCACGGTCGCGCCCTCGATGACGGGGTTGCCCACCGCGATGGTTTCACCGGAGATCATCATCACCGGGAAGGTCACGATGTCGCCCGCTTCGTTGTCCAGCTTTTCCACATAGATGGTATCGCCCTCAGAAACGCGATACTGTTTGCCGCCAGTGCAAATAATTGCGTACACTTTAGCAGCACCTCCTTAAATAATTTGTCCGCTGAGCTTGTCTCGAAGGAAAAGAACGGTGCCTTACCGTGAGGCAGTGCGCAAAGCGCACATTTAAAAGCCCCTCTCAAGCGGCTGCCCGAGTAGAATAACATAAACAGGGGGGGGATGTCAACTGTTTTTTGCGGTGTACCGTCAGGCCAGCGTGCCCATCGGGTCCCAGGGATCCAGGATGTGCGGCTCCCTGTCGGCGCAGGCAGCCAGATCGCCCAGGTATTCGCGCTCAATGGCGGCCTGGAACACGTACTGGTCGAACCAGCTGTCGGAGCAGATGTAGTAGCCCTTTTTGCCGTGTTCGTCGCCCCAGGAGTTCTCGATCTTCCAGCGGGTGGGGCGGCCGTTTTCGTCCAGGCTGACGCCGGTCAGCACCATGGCGTGGTTCATGGCGGCCAGGCCGTAATCCAGCATGTCCGCCTTGCCCATGCGCAGGTCCATGCCGCTCAGCAGCTCGTCATTGAAGCAGCCGTCGTCCCAGATGCCCTTGTCGCGGTTGCCGTAGTGGCCCACGTCGCTGCCGAACCATACGACCTTGCCCGCCTGCATTTGCGCGATCACGGCGGCCTTGAATTCGTCCATGGTCAGGTTCAGGTGCTTCACGGGGCGTCCGCCCTCCACGTTGCCCAGGTAACGGACGGTGTAGGTCTCGTGATAGGGCTTGTCCGCCGTCGGCGCGTTGATGACGCTGACCGTCTGATCCAGCACGGGCAGGGCGTATTTCTGTGCGAAGGCCACGGGGGTGAGGCCCCGCTCGATGTGATACTTCTTCTCCTTGTCCACGTATTCGAAGTCGAACTGCCGCGGCGGCTCGCCGTAGCAGCAGCAGAGGAAGCCGTAGATCTCGCCCAGGATCTCGTTCTTGCGCCTGAGCACCAGGGTCTCGTCCACGCCGTCGCCGACCATCCGGCGCAGCTTGGCTGCCGCCACCTTGAGTCCGCGGTTCAGGATGCGGTTCATGCCCCGGGTGTTCTCGGACTGCCAGGTCTCGTCGTACACGTCCTTGGGGATCACGCCGTACTTGCGCACGATGTTCGCAAACATGTCCCACTGTCCGCCGTCGTGTACGCCCGTCTGCAGCAGGAAGGCCACGGTACGGTCGTCCGTGGGGCGGTCCGCCAGCTCCAGCATGGCGTTCAGGAAGTAGTTGCAGCGCTCGAATTTGTCCCAGAAGGCCAGATAGCTCTGGGAAAGCTCGAAGTTTTCCAGCTTCAGGTCCTTTGCGATGCGTTCGCGCAGCACGTTCGCCGCGGCGAACAGCCAGCAGCGGCCGGAATGCTTCTGGTTCGTTACCGGCAGCGTGGGGATCTCCAGGGAGAACTTGTGGCGCATTTTGTCTTCGCCCGCGCATACGTAAGCCACGTCCTGGATGTCGCTGCGGGACAGCGCCATGGTGGACAGCTGGCGCTCCCGGCTGGACTGGTATTCCATGGACCAGGCGTTGAGCTGCTTTTCGGTGATCGGCATATGGTTGAGCATGGGTGGCCTCCTCTATGTATATTATGCAGTTTGTTCACGGTTTACCTTTTCTGCCGCTTCCCGCAGCGCGAACCAAAGCAGGAAGGCCAGCATGACTGACATGACAGCGCTCCACCGGCCCTGCGTCATGATGTACATGCACGTCCATACGATCCGTGCGCAGGCAGCCGGCAAAGCGGCCTTGGCCGCGGGCTGAAAGCAGCCGGTATCTGCCAGTTTTCCTTCAAGGATTGCAGACGTCTCTTTCAGCATCCTGAGGAACCGTTTGTGGAAGAAAAGGTTCAGGGGTATCACTGCCAGAGAGACAATCAGGCTGATGATTGTTCCGTTTTCCTGGCTCGTGACTTCCAGCAGCTTTGCACGTACATCCCCGCCGAGCAGAAAGATGATCGCCAGCAGAAGCAGCAGCAAAGCCAAAAACACCAAACCGATCCATTCGGCAATGTAAACAGCTTTAACATATGATGCGAATCTGCGTACAATGATGCTGTTCTGATTCCGACGCAGCTTCAGAAGCGCAAAAGGAATGATCAGGGCGATCAACGAAATGGCCAGGACGATGATCAGGGATTGAGTACTCTGATTCGTCAGCACCAGTGCAGAGACCAAAGAAACCGCAATGGCGACAAACCAGCAGATACAGTATGCTGAATATACCGGACCTTGAAGCGTCTCCGCAATAGCTTCCCGGAGGCCGGCAATGCGGGCTTTTTTACTGATTTTCATTGACGTTCATCCTCTGGTTATGGTGATTGATTTATCTTCCTTCCAGCGTCTCCAGCGCGGCGTAGATCAGGTCCAGCTCCTCGGCGCTGCGGTAGCTGAGGATGACCTTGCCGCGCTTGTCGCCGCCCTGGATGGTGACGCGCTGAACGCCGACCGCCGTGCGCAGGCGTTCCTGCATGTCCCTGAGCTCCAGGCTCAGGCTTTTCGGGGCCTGCTTTCTGGGCTGGACGCGGACGCCGGCCGCCAGGTCGGCGGCCAGCATTTCCAGCTGCCGCACGCTCAGATGCTCGTTGAGGGCCCTGCGGAACAGCACTTTGCGGTCTTCCGGATCATGGATGCCGGCCAGTACGCGGGCGTGCCCGGCGGACAGTTTTCCTGAGCGGACTTCCGCCAGGATCTCCTTTTCCAGGTTGAGCAGGCGCAGGCTGTTGGCCACGGCGGGACGGGATTTGCCCAGCCGCTCAGCGGCCTTCTCCTGGGTGTAGCCGCACTGCTCCATCAGGGCGCGGATGCCCTCCGCTTCCTCCACGGGATTCAGGTCCTCGCGCTGCAGGTTTTCCACCAGGGTGGCTTCCATTTCCTGCTGGCGCGAAAAATCACGCACCACGCAGGGCACGGTCTGCAGCCCGGCCATCAGGGAGGCGCGCAGGCGGCGTTCGCCCGCCACCAGACGGTAGCGCGCGCCGGTCTGTACCACCAGCAGCGGAGTCAGCACGCCGCTGGTGCGGATGCTCTCGCTCAGGCTTTTGAGCGCTTCCTCGTCGAAATCCCGGCGGGGCTGCTGCGGATTGCGGTCGATATCGGCAATGGCGATCTCCCGGACGACGTTTTCCTGCTCCTCGATCTCGGGCAGCAGCGCGTCCAGGCCCCGCCCGAGGCCCATTTTCTTCGGCATAGCGGCTCCTTATCGGTTGTTCTTGATGACTTCCTCGGCCAGTGCGGCATACGCCATCCCGCCCTGGCTCCGCGGGTCGTAGCGGCTGATGGGCTCGCCATGGCTCGGCGCTTCGCCCAGGCGCACGTTGCGCGGGATCACCGTATGGAACACCTGTTTCTTGAAATGCTTTTTCACCTGCGCGGCCACCTGCAGGCTCAGGTTGGTGCGGCCGTCGTACATGGTCAGCAGCACGCCTTCGATCTCCAGGGAGGTATTCAGACTGTGCCGCACGCGGCGGATGGTATCCATCAGCGCGGTCACGCCCTCCAGAGCGTAGTACTCCGTCTGGATGGGAATCAGCACGGTCTGTGCTGCGGTCAGCGCGTTGACGGTCAGCAGCCCCAGGGACGGCGGACAGTCGATGATGATGAAGTCATACTGTTCCTTCACCTGGCTCAGCGCGGCACGCATGCGGTACTCGCGGCGGTCCATGTCGATCAGTTCGATCTCCGCGCCTGCCAGCCGGATGTCCGAGGGGCAGACGCTCAGCCGGTCGACAGCGGTTTTTTCAATGGTTTTCGCCATCTCGCACTGCATCAGCAGCGCCTCGTAAAGGGTATGCTTTCCCGCCGCCGTGTCCACGCCGCTGGAGGCGTTGCCCTGCGGATCCGCGTCCACCAGCAGCACGCGTTTGCCCTGTTCAGCCAGGTACGCGCTCAGGCTGACCGCGGTGGTTGTCTTACCTACGCCGCCCTTCTGATTGGCGACCGCAATGATCTTTCCCATCCAATGACCTCGGTTTATACTATATAATCGTTCCCCAGCCACGACTGCCAGCGGAACGCGGGATAGCTCCCGCGGGCCACGCGGCGCAGGGCCTTGAGTTCGTCAAGGGTCTCATATTCGCGAAAGCGTTCGTACAGCGCCCGGATCGCGGAGAGGCTGGATACCTGGACCGAGTAATCCCTCAGCAGCATCAGGTGCCGGGCGTCCGTGGGAAACTGCTCGAACAGCAGCCACATCAACTCGTCGGCGATCACGGCGAAATCGTCCGGCTCCATGCGCACGCGCCCGCCGTCCGGCAGGGTCACCAGAAAGGCCGCGTCCGTCTCCTTCCGCACCGCGGTGTACATGAGCCCTTCCAGGCTGTGGGACAGCTGGCTCAGATCGTCCCGTCCGATCGTAAATGTGGACAGGCGGCGCTGTGCCTCGGTCATCGCCCGGGGCATCCGCCGGATCAGCTCGTCGCCGAGCCAGGGCCGCAGGGTATCCGCTACACGTTCAAGCTCGATCATGCCACAGACGCTCCTTTCCCGACTGCGCTAACAGCCTTTCCGTACCCAATAAAGATACCACAACTCGCAGCAAAATACAAGATGCGGCAGCGCCGCTGAACCCGCGGGACAGATGTACCTGAAACGGCAGAATGCCGGCGGCCGATATGTTTCGGAGCCGCTCAGAACCTGCACTGTCCAAAATGCCAGATTTTTGTACTGTCCAAAATGCCAGATTTTTTTGTTGACAATTCTCTGTGAATGTGTTATATTCTTTTTTGCAGTCAGGACGGCTGCGCTTACATGACCGCCGGATGGCGAATCCAGCAGCGTCGCTTAACCGATGCGATGGGTGCCCGTGGATGTGACACGGGCCGCTAAGCCCAGAAATCGGATCACATATATGGTCGCATGGCTCAGTTGGTAGAACCCACTGGTCAAGTTATCAAACTGCCGGTTCATGAGTATCTCAAGTGACCGGCCCACTGGTAGACAAGACCGACATGCGCAGGAAGCTGAAATGACCGAACGATTTCAGCGGA
>JBGUIY010000240.1:0-12676 GCA_045113475.1 Christensenellales bacterium
GAGTACAGCCTGCACAGAGGAATTTGCGTGATTTTCGGAAAAAATAAAAAATCCCCCTGCGTCAGGGGTTGCTTGTGACGCTGCGTCATGAGCTATTCTTGGCGTGAAGGAGGTGAAACGCTGTGTCGAAATACACAACGGGAGAGATCGCAAAGCTCTGCGGCGTGACTGTCCGCACAGTCCAGTACTATGACACCCGGGGCATCCTGACGCCGAGCGAACTGACCGAGGGCGGCAGGAGGCTGTACTCCGAGGACGACGTGAAACGGATGAAGGTCATCTGCTTTCTCCGTGATCTTGGCCTGCCCATCGACGCCATCGGCCAGCTGCTGTCCGAGGAGGATCCGGGCAGCGTCATTTCCCTGCTGCTGGATCAGCAGGAGCAGGCGCTGAGGAAAGAGATCGGAGACCGGGAAGACCAGCTGCGCAGGCTGGAGGAACTGAAGTCGGGGCTGAAGAGCGTCAGCGAATTCTCTTTTGAATCCATCGGCGACATAGCGTATGTCATGACCAACAGGAAGAAACTGAGGAATCTCCGCATTTTTATGGTGCTCACCGCAATACCGCTGGGTATCCTGCAGTGGTCGTCCATTATTCTCTGGGCTACGGAGGGCATCTGGTGGCTGTTCCTGGTCTGGCTGGCTGTGCTGGTTCCTTATGTCTGCTGGTTCAGCCGCTGGTATTTCAGGAAGATGGCCTATATCTGCCCGCAGTGCCATACGGTGTTCCAGCCGACCATCAAAGAAGGATTCTGGGCAAAACATACGCCCGCAACGCGCGAACTCACCTGCCCCTCCTGCGGCCATCACGGCTTCTGCGTTGAAATCGCCGCCGAAACGGAGGCGAAGGCCGATGCGTAATGCAGAGTACAACAAGGCGCAGGTGATCAGATACCTGGCATGGACGTTTGGCATCGCCTATGCCATTCAGCTCGGCGCGGCGTACATTTACAATCATGTGAATGTGATGGCCGGCCAGCTGGTCGTAGCGGCGATGATGTTCGTTCCAACGCTGGGGTTGCTGCTGTCCGGAGCCAGGCTCGACAGCATGGGCTGGAAGCCGCAGGTTCGTAAGAACATCAAAACCATCCTGGCCGCGTGGTTCTCGCCGGCCATCCTGACGGCTGCCGGCGCGGCGCTCTATTTCCTGATTTTCCCGGGTCACTTTGACCTGACCGGGGAATACATGGCGGCAAGCGTCGGTGCGGAAGCGCTCAGGCAGATGGAGGCGCAGGGCATATCCTATCCCGTGTATGCCCTGATCGGCGTCGTCGGCAGCCTGACCTATGCGCCTGTTATCAACACGTTTTTGGGCCTCGGTGAGGAAATCGGCTGGCGCGGCTTCCTGTATCCGCAGCTGAAGGCAAAATACGGCAGGAAAAAGGGCTGGCTGATCGGCGGCGTCATCTGGGGCGCGTGGCACTGGCCGCTCATCTGGCTGATCGGCTATGAGTACGGCGCCGCGGCAGGCAATGCCGCAGGGTACGCAGGCTTCCCGGTGGTCGGGATGCTGCTCTTCAGCGTCATCACGTCGGCGTGGGGCATCCTGCATGACTGGCTGTATGAAAGGAGCGGCTCCATCTGGGTGCCTGCCCTCTTCCACGGCGCGATCAACGCGGCGGCCACCCTCCCGCTGTCGGTATGTGTGATCAACACCGGCTCCGCGAGACTGCTCGGCCCCGCGCCGATGGGCATGATCGCCGGACTGCCGTTCCTGGCGGCAGCGGCCGTCCTGCTGGTCCGTAAGGACAGCGTGCAGGACAAAGCTGCGTGAATTACCGAAACATGTTATAGCAGCAAATCAATCGCCCGCCGGATGCGCGATCGCGCACGGCGGGCGGTTTTGTGTACATATGAAAATCACTTGCTGCTTGCGCCGGCGCTTCTCAGGTACTGCGCCATGCCGTCCGTATAGCGGACGGAGCGGTCCGGCAGGATCCACAGGGCTTCCACGCCGGGCAGGGAATCGGCCAGGGCTCTGCCGGTCTCATAATCAGCTATGAAAAGGAACGTGGAGAGGAAATCGCACAGGCCGGAATCGTCGGCGACGATGGTGACGCCGCGGAACTGCTCGGCGGGCATCAGGGTTTCGGGGGAGATCAGGTGCGCGTAACGCTTTCCGTCCACCATGTAATAGCGCTGGTAGTCGCCGGAGGTCACGACGGCCTTGTCAGCGGCATAGATAGTATCGAAGAGGTCGCTGCCGGTAAAGCCGTCCGGATCCTGGATACCGATGCCCCAGAGGGCGCCGGTGTCGGCCTTGCGGTGTCCGGCGCACACGTTGCCGCCCGCGTTCAGGATGAAGGAAGGCATGCCGGACCCGGCCAGGTATCCCGCGGCGATCTGGGCGGTATAACCCTTGGCGACCGCGCCGAAATCGAGCTGCAGCGCTGGATCGGCAAAAAAAACCGTCAGTTCTTCGGGGTCGAGGACGACGCTGCTGACGTCCATATGGCGGGAGGCTTCCTGAAGCTGCTCCATCGGCGGCAGAGCGGCCCTGTCGGGGTAGGCCATGCCGTCTTCACGGTATTCGTGCCACAGCTGAAGGACGGCGCCCATGGCGATGTTGACCTGCTCTGAGCCGAACTCGGTTTCCCGGTCCAGGCACCACTGGAGGAAGGTGAAGAGCCTCAGATCCACCCTGACCGGCGCTGTGCCGGCTTTCTGGTTGACGGAGCAGAGGTTTTCGATGCCGTCGTAGGTGTGGTATCCGTCGAACAGGCGGTGGTACTCGGTGAAAATGCGGTACACCCCGGCGTATACCTGCGCGAAGGCGTCCTCGCTCTCCGCGTAGCCGATCAGGGTGACGATCGTATCGAAAGTATCGTCAAAAGACGCGGTGTAGCGGTACAGCTTTCCCTGCTGCGCCCGGGCAGAGGGAACGGCGAAGAGCGCAAGGCACAGGAGGACCGCCAGCAAGCGGGCGGACAGTTTTTTATTCATGTCGTTCTCCGTTATCAGCGGTAGCCCATGGGGTTCCGGTCCTGCCAGCGCCAGGCGTCGCGGCACATGTCGCTGAGGCTGCGGTGCGTCTGCCAGTGCAGGAGTTCGTGCGCTTTGGTCGGGTCCGCGTAGCAGGTGGCGATGTCGCCGGGGCGGCGGGGCGCGATGCGGTAGGGCACGCGGACGCCGTTGACCTCCTCAAAGGTGTGCACCATCTCCAGCACGCTGTAGCCGACGCCGGTGCCGAGGTTGAAGACCTCTACGCCCCTGTGCTCCCGGGCGTATTTCAGGGCTGCCAGGTGCCCTTCGGCCAGGTCCATGACGTGGATGTAGTCCCGCACGCCGGTGCCGTCGGGGGTCGGGTAATCGTTGCCGAAGACGCTCAGCTGTTCGAGCCGGCCCTTGGCGACCTGGCAGATGAAGGGCATCAGGTTGTTGGGGATGCCGTTGGGATCCTCGCCGATGCGCCCGCTTTCGTGCGCTCCGACGGGATTGAAGTAGCGCAGCAGCACGATGGACATGCCGTAGTTTGCGGCCCCCACATCCCGGAAAATCTGCTCGGACATGTATTTGGTCCAGCCATAGGGATTGGTGCAGCCCAGCGGGAAATCCTCCTGCAGCGGCATCTTCTGGATGGTGCCGTACACCGTGGCGGAGGAGGAAAAGACCAGCTGATTGCAGCCGTGGCTCTCCATGACCTCGAGCAGGGTCAGGGTGGCGTCCAGGTTGTTGCGGTAATACAGGAGGGGCTTGGCCACGGATTCGCCCACGGCCTTGAGGCCCGCGAAGTGGATCACATGATCGATATCATAGGCTGAAAAAACCTTTTCCAGGTCAGCTTTCGACGTGCAGTCGCCGACCACCAGCGGGATCTCTTTGCCGGTCAGTTCACTGACGCGCCGGACGGCTTCAGGGCTTGAATTGCTGAGATTGTCGAGAACGACCGCGTCCATTCCGGCTTCGGCGATGCAGAGCGCGGTGTGGGAGCCGATATATCCCGCGCCGCCTGTTAACAGTACAGCCATGTTGCGTTCCTCCGTCATCTGTGATGGCAGAAATACGATTTCTGCCGGCTAATATAATAGTACAACCGCCGCGGTTCGTCAAATAAATTTGACGGCAAAACAGCCCCATGATATAATCAGAAAAGAATCATCCAAGAGGTGAATCGACGGTGAAAAAGGAACTCCGCAACTGCACGCTCTCCATCCTGGGGGACAGCTATTCGACCTTTGAAGGCCAGGTGCCCGCCGGCAATTATATCTTCTATCCCTATGCCGATATCCATGATGTCGTCTGCCCTGCGGACACCTGGTGGTATCAGCTGATTCAGAAGCGGCATTTTGACCTGCTGATCAACGACAGCTCCTCGGGCACTACGGTGTCGACCAGCGTGCGCCCGGAGCACCGGGTGGAGGATGCATTTGTCAGGCGCATGAGGCACAGCCTTTCCCCGGAAGGCGTCGGCGGACGGAAGCCGGACTGCATCATTCTGTTCGGCGGCACCAACGACGACTGGCTGGACGTCCCGCTGGGCAGGCTGACATATGGGGGCTGGACGGAGGAGGATCTCAGGCAGCTCCTGCCTGCTTACTGCTATATGCTCAGCGAGACCGTGAAGAACAATCCCCAGGCAGAGGTATTCGCCGTGGTCAATACGGATATGAAAAAGGAAACGTCCGCGGGCATGGCGGAGGCCTGCGCCCACTACGGTGTGCACTGCGTCGTGCTGCAGGGCATCAGCAAGCAGTTCGGGCATCCGGACCGGCTGGGCATGCGGCAGATCGCCGAACAGATCGACAAGGCAATGGAGCAATAAAAGGAGGTCATGCATGATGATGAAACGTACTGCCCGCCTGATGGCGCTGCTGCTGGTGCTTGCCCTGCTTCCCGCCGCCGCGCTGGCGGCCCAGGGCGGCGAGGAATTCCGTCTGCACGGATATGTGAACGGAACCCTTCGCTTTGAATCGTCTTATCTGGAGCCCCACGAGGGCCCGGGCTACAAGTATTACCGCGTGAGCCTGAATCTGCCTTCCGGCACCAAAGTGAAGGTGCTGACCCAGGCCATGGACGAATCTGGGAACCGCTGGGTAATGGTGGAGGCGACAGAAGGCCGCCGCGCCAAGCGGGCATACCTGCTGCAGAAGGAGCGGGGCGGACAGACGCTGATCGACTGCGACCTGAGCAGCGTTCCCATGGAAGCGGCCGAGATGGAAGGCAGCTGGCAGTGCAGATGCTATGACGATTATGCCCTGCGCTACGGCCCCGGAAAGGAGTACGGCACGACGGGCTTCGTGATGGATTACGATGAAAATGCCTGGGTGGTGCTGACCAATGGCGGATGGGCGCTGGTGGAATGCACGGACGCCTACGATGACGACGCGGGGGATATCCCTTACTTCACCCGGGGCTGGACCGAGTTCAGCAACCTGATCTACTGATACTTATAGCCGCCGGCGCTGCGTGAAACCTGCCGGAAGCCTTCCTCTGCCGGCGCGGGGGAAGGCTTCCGCTGTTATGGAAACGTGAAATGCTGATTGTGTGGAGTGGATATGGAGAATATCAGGAGAGCCGCCGCCGCCGACCTGGCGCGCATCGCGGAGATCGAACTGTTCAATTACCGGCTGTATTTTTATCCGGTCTTCAGGAATGACGATTTCTATTTCGGGGAGCTTCAGGTGCCCGCTCTGATGAAGCGTTATGAGGCTGAACTGGCCTCCGTGCTGGTCTATGACGACGGGAACGTGAAGGGATTCATCCGGACGGAAGGCACGGAGGTCAAAAAGCTGTTCGTGGAGCCCGTCCTGCACGGCCGCGGGATCGGCTCCGCGCTGCTGGAGCGCGCTATCCGCGAATACGGCGCTGACCGGCTGTGGGCGCTGGAGAAAAACGTCCGCGCTGTCCGGTTTTACCAAAGGCACGGCCTTACGCTGACAAACGAAAGAAAACCCGAAGAAGGCACGGCGGAGCACCTGGTCATGATGAGGCGGGTATAGTTCTCCGTCCGCTGTTTTCGGAACGCTGTTTCCGGGCAGAAGACGCGGCAAAAAGCCCTCCCGCTTCCGGGAGGGCGATATTGCTATTATTTAGTTGTCCGACGAAACCTTCAGGCGCAGGGCACTTTCCTCGAAACAATGTCTCCGTTTTAAATATTGAGGAAATTCAGGTCTGCAGCATTACTCGTTCTGATTTCTTACTTGCTGTTCCTTGCCGTGTGGCTTTTGTTCGTCGCGAACGTGGATATCATCTAAGTTTATCCTGCGTTCTTTCATTTGCCGGAATCACTCATCGGCGTTTTGCCTGTCTTGCTGCTGTAGTATGTCGGCCCTCATTATGCGGATACTCATGTGCCCTGTTGTGCGATTCGTTCTCGATCGTCGGGTCTGTCCTGGGCGCATACTGATTATCTTGCAGCCAACACAGGCGATACCTGGTGCGTTTCTTCGTTGTACATCGGAATCGCCCCCTTCCGCTCCCTCTGGAGCTTTGTTGAACCTCTTTTCTCTGGTTCGATTAGAGTATACCATAGACCGGGATCCCTGTCAATACTTTTTTGTAAAAAACGGAAAATTTTTTGCCAGAAAAATGCTGCGTGTTTTTGGGCACGAAAACGCCTGAAAATACAGGCATATTATTCCCGGATGCCGGCGCGGGAGGGGCCCCGCCGGCCCTGAAAGCACAGAATTTTCCGAAAAATTTTTTGAAATGCCGGCGGCGCGGCGGAACCGGCGATGGCCCGGGGAGCTGTCCGTCAGGAATACATGAGGCCCGGCATCGGTACGGTCTCGCAGCGGTCCGTCGCCATGGCCAGGTCGCGGTGCAGGCACGCGTTGTATACGGCGTGCTCGCCGAAACGGATGCGGATGCCGTCGATGGCGTCGTCCAGCGCCTGCTGGCGCGCGCGGCGGGCAAAGTCGTTGAACAGGTCCAGCTGGATCGGGGAAGAGGCGCTGCCGGGGCTGATGGCGCGGATCGTCAGCGCGCGGACGGGCTTTTCCCAGCAGTACCGGGTGCGGAAAAGGTCATACCCCGCGCAGGCGATCTCGTAAGGGCTCTGGGAGGGATAGGGCAGGGGGGACTGCCACTGCTGCCAGCCCAGGTCCTTATCCCGGATAAAGACCTGGATCCCCCGGGCCTGCAGCTCGTGGACCCGCAGCCGGTGCCCCACGTCCTGGGCCAGCTCCAGCAGCACCAGCCATACCTCGTAATTGCTCTCCAGATCCCTGACACAGGTCACGCCGTGGCCGACGCTCTTGACCGGCGCCACGTAATCCGTGGGCATCACCGGCGCGCCGTCGGTGCCGTTGGCGAAGGCGTGCAGCATCAGCCCGTTTTTGCCCAGCTTCCGGCGGAGCAGCTGCGGGTCCGTCCTTGCCAGGTCCCCGATGGTCCGGCAGCCGAAGGCCCTGAGCTTCCGGGTGGTGGCGGGCCCCACGTACAGCAGGTCGGAGACCGGCAGCGGCCATACCTTCTCCCGGTACATGTCCCGGGAGACGACGGTCACGGCGTTGGGTTTCTTCATATCGCTGCCGAGCTTCGCGAAGATCTTGGAAAAGGAGACGCCCACCGAGACCGTCAGCCCGGTTTCCCGTTCGACCGCCTGCCGGATATCCTCCGCCGTCCGGCAGCCCACCCCCTCCACGTCGTCGGTGAAGGGCAGTTCGATCCAGCTTTCGTCCATGCCGAAGGGCTCGATGGTCTCGGAATAGCGCCTGTATATCCTGCGCACGAGGCGGGAGTATTTCAGGTACAGGTCGTAGCGGGGCGATACGACGATCAGCCCCGGGCACACCTGCATGGCCTGCCAGTTGGCCATGCCGGTCCTGACGCCGCGGCGTTTGGCGGGATAGCTGGCGGTCAGCACGATGCCGTGGCGGTTTTCCGTCGAGCCGCACACCGCCACGGTCCGGCCCTTCAGTTCCGGCGCTTCGTTCATCTCGACGGAAGCGTAAAAGCAGTTGAGGTCGCTGTGCAGGACCACGCTCACGGCGGACACCTCCTTTCCGAAGGATCCCTTTTTGCACGGCAAATCACTGATGAAACAAGAATAGCATAAATATTTTAACTTTTCAAGCCTTTACAGTATCTAAAATTTATGCTATGATACCTGCATGCGATACCGGATATACGGCGGCCGGGGAGAATGGCTGCCGGCAGGCCGCCGGGCCTGAGGAGGTGCCGATATGAAGGAATTGCCCCGGTATGTAAGGGAATATGTTCATGTCACAGTCGATTTTACGCCGGAAGGGCTGATGCAGCCGCGTTTCCTGACCTGGGAGGACGGGCATCGCTATGAGATCGACCGGATCAAGGCGGTACAGGCGGCTCCCGCGCTCAAGGCGGGCGGCCAGGGGGACCGGTATACCGTGATGATCGGCGGTCATGAGCGCTATCTGTTTTTTGAGCATAACGCCGATTACGGCAATGAGAGGATCGGCCGGTGGTTCGTGGAAAAGCGCCTGGCCCCGTCCGCGTAAACGGCGCCGCTCCCCGGCGGAAGATCCGCTTGATTGTTTGCTTTCCGCATGATAGAATAGTCCTGCAAAATGACGGTGGATCATGTGCGGCGGGCAGACATGCGCGGGAAGCGCGGCGCCGGCCTGCCGCGGGAAACACGAAGAACGGCATTGATTACATCTGATACGGAAACGTCAGCGGGGCGCACTTCTGTCAGCCCGGCGGCCGGCGTATCGTGCACAAATAAGCGGAGGTATGGCCATGAATCTGATCCTGCCGATAGCGGCGGCGCTCGTCGTGCTGAATGTGATTTCCTTTTTCCTGATGGCTTATGACAAGCGCTGCGCCAGGTCCGGCAAGCGGCGCGTGCCGGAAAAGACGCTGTTCATCGCCACGGCCTGCTTCGGCGGGCTGGGCGGCGTGCTGGGCATGACACTCTGCCGGCACAAGACGAAGCACTGGTATTTCAAGGTATTCTTTCCCGTGCTGCTGGCCGTGCAGCTGGCGGTGCTGGGCTGGGTCTGTTTCCGGTATCTGAAATGAAAGATCTTTATCAATACGACTCGCAGCTGATCCGCGTGGAGGCCGAAGGCGGCCTGAAGCTGGAAGGCTTCGTGTCCGCATACCCCGCGGAATACGGCCTGCACGAGTTCGGCAGGGAAGAGGAGAGCATCAGGATCGATGATTACCAGCTTTTCGAGGGGGATATCATCCGGATCGAGAAGCTGGGCCTCCGCCTGGTGATCAAGGAGTTCCCGGAACTGACGGTGCAGGAACTGTACGATATCCTGAAACTGAGGGTAAACGTGTTCGTCGTCGAGCAGCAGTGCCCTTACGCCGAGCTGGATGACCGGGACCAGAAAGCGATCCATATCTGGGTGGACGACGGTACGGGGATCCAGGCGTATCTGCGCCTGATGAAGCCCGGCGTTGAAGCGGACTGTTTCGCCATCGGCCGGGTGGTGACCGCGAAGCGCGGCTGCGGCCTGGGCAGGCTGATCCTGACCGAGGGCATCGCGTACGCGGAGGACGAATATGACGCCAGCCGCGTTTACCTGGAGGCGCAGACGTACGCCCGGGGCTTTTACGAGAAGCTGGGCTTCCGGCAGGTATCGGAAGAATTCACCGTCGACGGCATCCCGCATATCGGCATGATCCGGGAATCCGTCAAAGAATAACGGAGGAGTGTACGCATGCCTTTTGAAATGGTGCGCAACGATATTACCAAAATGAAAGTGGACGCGGTCGTCAACGCCGCCAACCAGTCGCTGCTGGGCGGCGGGGGCGTGGACGGCGCGATCCACCGGGCGGCGGGGCCGGAGCTGCTGGAGGAATGCCGCGCCCTGGGCGGCTGCCGTACGGGGCAGGCGAAGATCACGAAGGGCTACCGACTGCCTGCCGGATATGTGATCCATACCGTCGGCCCGATCTGGCACGGCGGCCTGTTCGGGGAACAGGCGCAGCTGAGGGCCTGCTACCGGAATTCGCTGGAGCTGGCGCTGGAGCACGGCTGCGAGTCCGTAGCCTTTCCGCTGATCTCCGCCGGGGCCTACGGCTATCCGAAAGACAAGGCGATCTCTGTTGCTGTGGACGAGATCCGCCGCTTCCTGGCGGACCACGATATGACGGTGTACCTGGTGCTGTTCGGGCCGACGGAGTTTCTGACCGGGAAAAAGCTATACCGGCAGGTAAAGGAATACATCGACGATCTGTACGTCGAAGAGCGCGTCGATACCCAGTATAACATACAGCGGCGGCATCTGTGGCAGACGGATCCTGAAAAGGCGCTGAAGCAGGATATCGCGCTGACACACAAGCCGGCCAATTCACAGCGGGAAGCCCGGGCTGACTTCGATGCGGCGCCGGCGGCCGCAAGGCCGCGGAAAGCCGAAGACAGGGTGGAGCTCAGCGGATACATGCCGCCGGAAGAGGCTGTCAGACCGAAAAAGGCCGCGGGCGCACCGCGGAAACCTACTGCGCAGCCGGATCTTTTTGCGGTGCCGATGGCGGCTGAACCGGACTGGAATGAGATCCTGCGGAGGACGGACGAGGGCTTTTCTGCCGCGCTGCTTCGCCTGATCGATGAAAAAGGGATGACGGACGCGCAGTGCTACAAGCGCGCCAATATCGACCGGAAGCTGTTCAGCAAGATCCGCTCCAATCCTGAGTACAAGCCCAGCAAGCCCACGGTGTTTGCCTTTGCCGTCGCGCTGAGGCTTTCGCTTCCGGAAACCACCGACCTGCTGCGCCGCGCTGGCTATGCCCTGTCCCACAGCAGCAAGTTTGATATCATCCTTGAGTATTTTATCATAAACCGCCGTTTCGACGTTTTTGAGATCAACGAGGTGCTGTTCCAGTTCGATATGCCTCTGCTGGGCTCCATCATGTGCTGATACGCGGCGCCGCCATGCGCTGAAACTGGCACTTGATTTCCTATTTACCCTAAGGTATAATAGGTGAATGAAAGGGGTGATGGGATGATTTCCACAAAGGGCCGCTATGGGCTGAGGGTCATGATCGACCTGGCTGAGCATGCGGGGGAGGGCTATGTCCCGCTCAAGGAGATCGCGGAACGGCAGCAGATCTCCAAGAAATACCTGGAGATCATCGTCCGGGAGCTGGTAGCCGGGAAACTGGTGACCGGCGTCAGCGGCAAGGGCGGCGGATATAAGCTCTGCCGGAAGCCGGAGGATTACGCGGTGGGCGAGATCATTGAACTGATGGAAGGCTCCCTGGCCTCGGTCGCCTGCCTGAACTGCGATGCGGCGCCCTGTCCGCGGGCCTCCACGTGCCAGACGCTGCCGCTGTGGTCGGAATACGATAAGCTGACACACGAGTATTTCTACGGGAAACGGCTGAGCGATTTCCTGCAGTGAATTTGTCGCCTTACAGGCGACCGGATCCCTCCGCGCTTCGTGTATGATCAGTCTGCAAGGTCGCTGAGACCTGCGGGACTGCCTGAGGAGATTTCAGGCATGATCAGACGAAGCGGGAGGGATCGTTTTATGAAAAAGAATCTGACGGAAATGGTATTTATCCTGGACAGGAGCGGTTCGATGGCGGGTCTGGAGGCCGATACGATCGGCGGTTTCAACAGCATGATCGAGCGGCAGAAAAAGGCGGAGGGCGAGGCGTACGTCTCCACCGTCCTGTTCTCCAACACCAGCAGGGTGATCCATGACCGGGTAGACCTGCGGAAAATCGAGCCGCTGACGGAGCGGGAGTACTTTGTTGGCGGTGGGACCGCCCTGATCGACGCGATCGGCTGCGCGATCCATCACATCGGGAACGTGCACAAGTACGCCCGGGAGGAGGACGTGCCGGAGCACACGATCTTTGTGATCACCACGGACGGCATGGAGAACGCGAGCCGCCTGTACACCAGCGACGAGGTCAAGGCAATGGTGGAACGGGAGAAAAAGCTGTACGGCTGGGAATTCCTCTTCCTGGGGGCAAACATCGACGCGGTAGAGACCGCCGCGCGTTTCGGCATCGCGGAGGACCGCGCAGTCACGTTCCGCAACGATTCGGCCGGACAGCGGCTCAACTACGAAAGCGTCAGCTGTGCCGTGGAAGGCTTCCGTGCAGGCGCCCCCGTACCTCGCGCATGGAAATCGCGGATCGAGGCGGATGTCAAGAGGCGCGGAAAATAAAAATGTGTGATATACCAGTCAAAAGGCATTGACAAGTGACCGTTCGTTCTCTATAATACGGGAACGGGCGGCCGCTTTTTTTGCTGTGGCAGAGAAACGGAAAACAGGGAATCAATACCACCGCTCCGTATGAAAAACAAAATGGAGGATTCTGTACATGAATAGCTACATCGCTTACTGCGGCCTGGACTGTGAGGCCTGTGAAGCCCGGCTGGCAACGGTCAACGGCGATCAGGCGCTGCGCATCAGGGTGGCGAAGGAATGGTCGGAGCTCAACGGCGTGGAGATCACACCGGAAATGATCAACTGCACCGGGTGCAGGATCCCGGGCGCCAAGACGCCGTTCTGCGATTTCATGTGTGCTGTCAGGCAGTGTGCCATGGGCAGGGGGAGGGAGACCTGCGGCGGCTGTCCGGAAATGCGGTCGTGTGAAAAGCTTGCCGTGATCACCGCAAACAACGCGGACGCGCTCCGCAGGCTGGAGAACGTCTGAACACAGCGAAGACAGTGGAAAGAATGCCAACGAAATTATTACTTCGGCAACCAAATATTGCCAGAATCTGCTTGTCCAAAGGGCCGGCTGCTTTGTCATCGTCAGTCGCCGATGCTCCGGCATCGCCTCCT
>JBGUIY010000241.1:0-17846 GCA_045113475.1 Christensenellales bacterium
TTTCCGACAGCACCCGGTTTTCAAGCTGCAGGGCCGCTGAAGCCCCGGCAAGCAGCTGCTCCTCCAGGCGGCGGAAGCCCTCGCTCAGCCGTGGATTGGCCGTCTTGGCCGGGATGGGCGTCGCGGTGGGAGCAGCCTCCTTTTCGGGCGCTTTGCCGCAGCCGCACAGCAGCACGGCCGCCGCCGCGCACAGGAGCACCAGCCTCAAAAGCGGCCTGAACCGCGGGCGCTGACGCATGGCGGCCGGTTACCAGGTCGCTTTCAGCGCGGTCTTGATCGCCGCCTGATGATCCGTATCCACCTTGTCGCTGCCATGTGTCTTGCTGCCGGTGAAGTGGATGCAGAACTGGCCCTTGAAGCCGTTATTGGTGATGGTTTCCTCGCCGTGAGGCACGCCGTACATGCTGCCGGCGTACACCTTGTTCTTGTACAGGACCAGGACGGCGCGGCGCTTGTAGTTGATGGAGCCGCCGTAAACGGACTTCATCGTGTTGGTATCCGATTTGGTGATCGGCTCGACGTCCAGATGATTGGTGCCGTACATCACCTTGCAGTTCCACTTCTTGCCTGTCTTTACATCCTTGATGACGATGGTCGAGTTGCGCTTGAACAGGTTCTTGCCGGTATTGTACCACTTGAGGTTCTGCGTCTTGTATTTGGCCGCGGCAGCCTTCGTCGCCGTGGCAGCCGTTTTCTTGGCCGTTGCCGCCGCGGCCTTCTGGAGGGCTTTTACGTCCTTGCTGGGCAGGTTGACGAACTTGCACATCACATAGCCCGTCTTGCCCTTGAACTTGACTTTGTAGAAGCTGCCGGAGATGCCGAGAACCTCTACCTTGTCGCCCTTGTTGACCCGGCCGTAGTAACCGCCGGAGGTAGTAGCGCGGGGGCGGAAGAAGATCCTGTTTTTGTTGACGGTGCCCGTATAGGTTTTCGCAGCGGAAGCGGGCCAAGCGATGCCTGTCAGCAGCAGTACGAGGGTCAGCAGCAGCGCAGCCAGTCTCTTGGTTGAATTCAGCATGACGTTCATAGTGTCCTTTCGCGTTCTTTGAGGGGGCGGCATGCAAAAAAGCAGCTCCCCCACTCAGTAACGTATTCTACCACACCCCAGCGATGTTTATCAAGACTTGCGGCTGTTTTGTAACTCTTTAGAAACTATTGTAACGGAACGTTAACATTATATTAACGGGATAGTAACATTATGCCGGTTTACCGTCCGCTGTGCGCAGTTCTTTCAGTTGCTTCCAGGCGGCTTTGCCGTAGTAGAACAAAGCGCAGACCGTCAGGACGACGGCGGCCCAGAGGAGCCACAGATAGACCGGCGCGCCGATCCCGTCAAAATACTCATAGAAAAAGGCGCAGAGCAGCGAGCACACCATTACGAACTGCGCCGCCTTGCCGATGACCTTGCTGTATACCACGACGCCCTTTTTGAGCATGAACAGCCCGCCCAGCACCATCAGCAGTTCCTTCGCCAGCAGGATGATGAAGGGCAGCCACGGCAGAACGGCAGGACGCCCGCCCATGGGCAGGATCAGCGACAGCATGACCGACAGCACCATCAGCTTGTCCGCCAGAGGGTCCATCAGCTTGCCGAAGTCGGTGATCTGGTTGTATTTCCGCGCGATATAGCCGTCCGCCAGGTCCGTCAGGGAGGCCGCCAGATAGGTGCACAGGGCAGGGATCATTTTCCCCTGGGACATGAGCACCCAGTAAACCGGGATCAGCGCCATGCGCAGCATGGTCAGCACGTTCGGCACCGTCCAGATGCGCTTGCTGTCCGGACGCGCCTGTTGATTTTCAGACATAACTCAAACCTTCTCGACAGTAGTATTCTCCAACTCTTCCAGGGAGTCGAGCTTTTTCAATACACGGCGCATGATGACCGCCGCCAGGATAAACGCCAGCACGTCCGCCACGGGCTGCGCGGACTGCAGGCCCGCGATGCCGAACAGCGCGGGCAGGATCAGCACTGAAGGGATCAGGAAGATCCCCTGGCGCGCGCTGGAAATGACGGTCGAGCTGAACCCGTAGCCGATAGACTGCGTGCACATGTTCGCCATGACATAAAAGCCCCAGAGGGGCAGCGTGAGCAGCTGCCTCCTGAGCGCGCCGGTGCCGATGCTGACCACCATCGCGTCCTCCCCGCGGAACAGGCGGATGATCTGCTCGCTGAACACCATGGACACCGCCGCCAGGCAGAGCAGGATCACGGTCGCCACCTTGCCGCAGTACCAGTAGGCTTCCTTCACCCGGCGATAGCGTTTCGCGCCGTAGCAGAAACCCGCCACCGGCTGGAAGCCCTGTCCGAAGCCGATGACCGCGCTGTTGACGAACAGAACGAACTTGTTGGAGATCGACATGGCCGCGATGGCGGCGTTGTTGATGACCGGATCCGGGGAGATGCCCCGGGCCACGCGGTTCAGAAAGATCGTCGCAATCGCCGCGATCCCCTGCCGCCCCAACGAGGGGATGCCGGTATACAGGATCTTGCGGTACATCGCCGCCGTGGGGCGGAAGTTTTTGAAGCGGTAATGCAAAAGCCCGTGCCGGGTGTTGGCAATCACCAGCAGCAGGGTGAAGGAGGTCACCTGGCTGATGGCCGTGGCCAGCGCTGCGCCCGCCGTGCCCATATGGAAATGGAAGATCAGCAGCGGATCCAGGAACATGTTCAGGATGCCTCCCGAACTGATGCCGATCATGGCGTACAGCGCCATGCCCTGGAAGCGCAGGTGGTTGTTCATCACGAATGAGCACATCATGAAAGGCGCGGCCATGAATATGTACCGCGCGTAAGCCACCGCGTCGGGCACGCACTCCGGCGTCGCCCCGATCAGCACCACCAGCCCCTCCGGGTCGATATTGCCGGCGACAGCCAGCACGATGCCCACAGCGAAGGCGGTAAAGAAACCCACCGACACCAGGCGCCTGGCTTCCTCGTTCCGGCCGGCGCCCAGGGCCTGGCTGACGTTGGCGCCGCTGCCCATACCGATGGTAAAAGCCATGGCCTGAATAATGGCCATGGCAGAGAAAACGACGCCGACCGCTGCGGAAGCCTCCGTGCTGATGCGCGCCACGAAATAGGTGTCCGCCATGTTGTACACGGCCGTCACCAGCATGGAAATGATCGTAGGCACAGCCAGCCGCGGGATCACCTGATTCAGCGGCTGGTTGAGCATCATGTCCTTCCGGCTCTCTACGGTGACCTTTTTCATCAGAACTCAGCACTGCCGGTGGTGCGCGGGAAGGGCAGCACGTCGCGGATGTTCTGGATGCCGGTCAGGTACATGACCATCCGCTCGAAGCCCAGGCCGAAGCCGGCGTGGGGGTTGGTGCCGTAACGGCGCAGCGCGATGTACCAGTCGTAAGAAGCCTCGTCCATGCCGAGCTCCTTCATCCGGTCCGTCAGCACGTCCAGGCGCTCCTCGCGCTGGCTGCCGCCCACCAGTTCGCCGATGCCGGGCACCAGGATATCCACGGCGGCGACAGTCTTTCCGTCCGGATTCAGGCGCATATAGAAGGCCTTGATGTCCTTGGGATAGTTGTACACGCACACCGGGCGGCCGAAGTGCTTCTCCGCGAGATAGCGCTCATGCTCGGTCTGCAGGTCCATGCCCCAGCGCACGGGATACTCGAACTTCTGATCCGCCTTTTCGAGGATGGCGATGGCGTCCGTATAGGTCACGCGGGCGAAATCGCTGTCCGCCACGTGTCGGAGGCGCTCCAGCAGGCCCTTGTCCACGAAGCTGTTCAGGAATTCCAGCTCCTCGGGCGCTTTTTCCAGGATATCGCGGATGATGTAGCGGATCATTTCCTCCGCCAGGCCCATATCGTCAAACAGGTCCGCGAAGGCGATCTCCGGCTCGATCATCCAGAATTCGGCGGCGTGGCGCTGGGTATAGCTCTTTTCGGCGCGGAAGGTCGGGCCGAAGGTATATACGTTGCGGAAGGCCATGCAGAAGGCTTCCACGTTCAGCTGGCCGGACACCGTCAGGTTGGTGGACTTGCCGAAGAAGTCCTGGCTGTAATCCACCTGCCCGTCCGGGGTCAGGGGCGGATGCCCCACGTCCAGCGTGGTCACGCGGAACATTTCGCCCGCGCCTTCGGCGTCGCTGGTGGTGATCAGGGGCGTATGCACGTATACGAAGCCCTTTTCCGCAAAGAAGCGGTGGATGGCCTGGGCCGCCAGGGAGCGGATGCGGAACACGGCGTAGAAGGTGTTGGTGCGGGGGCGCAGGTGGGCCTGGGTGCGCAGGTACTCGAAGCTGTGGCGCTTCTTCTGCAGCGGATAATCCGCCTCGCACAGGCCGGTCACGGTCACCACGTCGGCGTGCAGTTCGAAGGGCTGTTTGCGTTCGGGGGTCAGCAGCAGCCTGCCTTCGACCTCGATAGCGCTGCCGGTGGTGATCTTCACGACCTCCTGGAAGTTCTCCAGGTTATCGTCGCAGACAACCTGCAGGTTCTTAAAGAAAGTGCCGTCGTTCAGCTCGATGAAGGCAAAAGTCTTGCCGTCGCGCACGGTGCGCACCCAGCCGGAAAGCTTCAGCCTGGCGCCGTCCGCCGGCGTCCCGCGGAACAGGCTTTTGATGGACGTATACTGACTCATGGTGATCAGACCCCCTCGTGATGATACAGCCGGCCGAGCATGGCCGCGCCGATGATGCCCGCGTCGTTGCCGAGGCTGGCCAGCCTGAGTTCCGCGCAGGGCAGTTCTTTGTACAGCAGGTAGCGCGGGATCCGCTTGCGGACGTTCTCCAGCAGGAATTCTCCCGCGTGGCTCACGCCGCCGCCCAGGACGACCATGTCCGGATCCAGCGTGCAGATGATATTGTTGATGAAGACGGCCAGATAATCGCAGTAGCGGTCAAACACCTGGGTGGCCACTTCGTCCCCAGCCTTCGCGGCGTCGAACACGGTCTTGGCGTTGATACGGTCCAGGTCGCCGCCCGCCATCTTCAGCATCATGCTGTCGGTATAGGTCATGCAGGCCTGCCTCGCCATGCGGATGATGGCGGTGGCGCTGGTGTAGCGCTCGGCGCAGCCGTCATTGCCGCAGGTGCAGGGAACGCCGTTCAGCGCGATGGTCATATGGCCCAGCTCGCTGGCGATGCCGTGGCGGCCCGACCAGGGCTTGCCATTGATCACGATGCCGCCGCCGGTGCCCGTGCCCAGGGTCAGGAACACGGAGCAGGGATAGCCCTTGGACACGCCCGCAATGCTCTCCGCATAGCCCGCCACCGTCGCGTCGTTGTCGATGAAGACCGGCTTGCTCAGGTATTTCTGCATTTCAGAGCGCAGCGGGATGTCCTTCCAGCCCAGGTTCGTGCAGTAGATCACCGAGCCGTCGTTCTGCCGCGCCAGGCCCGGAATGCCGATGCCGATGGCTTCGACGTCGCCCAGCGCGATATTGATATGGTTCATCGACATGGTCACGCAGGCAGCCATATCCCGCACGATATCGCGGTAGGGCCGCTGCGCCTGTGTTTTGGCGTAGGCCTGTGCCAGGATGTGGCCGTTCTCGTCCACCACGCCAGCCTTGATGTTGGTTCCGCCCAGGTCGATCCCGATGTAATACATATCGCGTTCCCCCTTTATATTATTTACGATTGTCTTGATTGCGCGGCGACTTCCTTCAGGCGCCGGTCCAGCTCGCCGGCGGCGGAATAGCCCAGGCGCTTGAGGCCCATGTTGCGCGCCGCCACCTCGATGACGACGGCCAGGTTGCGGCCCGGCCGCACCGGCAGGATGATCTGGGGTATCTGGACGCCCATGATGTCCGTATAACTGTCCGTGAGCCCCAGCCGGTCGTAGGTCTTGCTCTCCTGCCAGAGCTCCAGGTGGATCGCCAGGTCGATGGTCTTCTTCATCAGTACCGAGCCGATGCCGTACATCTGCCGGATGTCGATGATGCCGATGCCGCGGATCTCCATAAAGTGGCGGATGGTCTCCGGGCTTTCGCCGATCAGACGGTTTTCGCTGACCTTCCTGATATCCACCACGTCATCCGCCACCAGCTGGTGGCCCCGCTTGACCAGCTCCAGAGCAGCTTCGCTCTTGCCCACGCCGCTCTCGCCGGTCAGCAGCACCCCGATCCCGTACACGTCCAGCAGCACGCCGTGCATGGTGGAACGGGGCGCCAGGGCGTCGCTCAGGTAGTTGATGGCGTTCACGAAAAACCGCGTGGTCACCCAGTCCGTGCCGAAGATCGGGATATCGTGCGCCTGCGCCAGCTCCATCATTTCCTTGAGGGGCTGCATCCCGCGGCAGATGACCATGCAGGGGATCGGATAGGAGAAAAACCTCTTCAGCTGGGCATAACGGGCCTCATCATCCAGGCTCTCCAGATAGGCCATCTCCACCTTGCCGATGACCTGGGGACGGCCATAGGCGAAGTATTCCATATAGCCGGTGAACTGGATGCCGGGACGGTTCAGTTCCGCAGACTCCACGTTCAGCGTCTCCTTGGTGGAAGGCGAATACACCTTCAGCGAGAGTTTGCTGACAAAATCCTTGACAGCGATCATTCGTCGGTTCCCCCTGTTATCTGATCATGATCCACCGCGGGAATAAAATCCTGCATCGCACCGACGCCTTCCACGTAATCCCGGATGCGCCAGGGATCCCTGGTATCGTACTGGATCTGCCTGATCGCCCGCTGCGCGTCCGTCCCGGTGACGGGATAGGGCTGGTAGTAGTTGATTTCGTGGTGCTCCGACAGGCGGCAGGGAATGAAATTGGCACGGCTGCCCAGGAAACTGCCGTCCTCCCCGAAGGACAGGGCCAGCTGCAGGATGGCCGTATACTTGGCCTTGACCTGGAAGTTCCCCGCGAATACGAAATTGCCCAGCGAATAGTAAACCGGCGCCCCTTCCAGCACCTCGTAGCCCTGGAGCACGTGCGGGTGGTGGCCCACCACGATGTCCGCGCCCCACCGGATGAATTTCCGGGCGATCTTGACCTGGTTGTCGTCGTGGCGCTTGTCGTACTCCACGCCGCAGTGGATGACGCCGATGATTACCTGGCAGCCCTCGTCCTCCCGCAGGCGGCGGAACAGTTCTTCCATTTCCTCCACATGCAGCCAGTAGTAGGACTTGTAGGAGCCCACGAAGCCGATGCGCACGCCGGCGGACTCATACACATAGTACTGCCCGCCGAACTCAGTGCTGCCGAACCACCCGATCCCGCCGGCGTCCAGCACCCGCGCCGTGGCGTCGAAGCCGGGCTGCCCGTAATCGCCGATATGGTTGTTGGCCACGGTCACCGCTTCCACGCTGCCGTGCTTCAGAATGTCCGCATAGGACTCATAGGCGCGGAAATTGTAGTACTTCTTGGTCTTCGCGTCCAACCCGTCCGGCGTATCGGACAGGATGCATTCCAGATTGCCCACGGTCAACTCGTCCTGCTCCAGGATGTAGCGCACCCGGTCGAAACAGTAGCCATAGCCGTACTGGCCGATGAAATAGTCGAGGGATTTTTTCTTGCCGTGGTCGATCTCGTTGCAGCCCAGGTTGCAGTCGCCCAGGAAGGAGAGCAGCACTTTTTTCGCTTCGCCCTCTTCCTCCGGGAAGGCGGCAGCGCCCAGCGTGTAGGGCAGTTCCTCTTCCGGCGGAGCCGGCTCCTCCGTCGGGACCGCCGCCGGCCCCGGCGTACCGGTCGGCCCATGGAGCGTGGGCAGCGGTTCCGTGCAGGGGACAAATTGGAAGAGAGGCTTGTCAGCGAGGCAGGAATGGCCCAGCAGCGTCAGTATCAGCGCCAGACCGCAGAGCCACCTACGCATGAAGCACCTCCTTCCCCATAATAATGCACATATTCTACCCGCAAACGCGTGATATGTCAAATACAGAAAAGCTGTAATGTCACAGTATCCGCTTCAGGAACTGCCCGGTGTAGCTCGCCTCGCAGGCCGCCACCGTTTCGGGCGTGCCCTGGGCCACCACCGTACCGCCCTCGTCGCCGCCCTCGGGACCCATGTCGATGATCCAGTCGGCAGACTTGATCACGTCCAGGTTGTGCTCGATCACCAGCACGGAATTTCCCTGGTCGGTCAGCCGCTGCAGCACGCGGATCAGGCGGTTCACGTCGTCCATGTGCAGGCCGGTGGTGGGCTCGTCCAGCAGGATCAGGGTGCGCCCCGTCGCCCTGCGGCTCAGTTCCGTCGCCAGCTTCACCCGCTGGGCCTCGCCGCCGGAGAGGGTGGTGCTGGGTTGTCCCAGGCGGATGTAGCCCAGGCCCACGTCGTACAGGGTCTGCAGCTTGTTCATGATCAGCTGATGGTTTTCGAACAGCTGCATGGCCTCTTCCACCGTCATGTCCAGCACGTCGGCGATGTTTTTGCCCCGGAAGCGCACCTCCAGCGTCTCGCGGTTGTAGCGCCGGCCCTTGCAGACCTCGCAGGGCACGTAGATATCCGGCAGGAAGTGCATTTCGATCTTCATCAGGCCGTCGCCGGAGCAGTTTTCGCACCGCCCGCCGCGGACATTGAAGGAGAAGCGGTTCTCCTTGTAGCCGCGCACGTTGGCTTCCGGCGTCTGGGCGAAGACCTTGCGGATCAGGTCGAACAGGCCGGTATAGGTGGCGGGGTTGCTCCGCGGGGAGCGCCCGATGGGGCTCTGGTCGATGCAGATGATCTTGTCCAGCTGGTCGACACCCTCCAGCCGGTCGTAGCCGCCGGGGGTGAGCCGCGCGCGGTTCAGGTCATGGGCCAGGGCCCGGTACAGGATGCTGTTCACCAGGCTGCTCTTGCCGGAGCCGGACACGCCGGTCACCGCGCAGAAGACGCCCAGCGGGAAGTGCACGTCGATGTTGCGCAGGTTGTGTACCCGCGCCCCGCGCACCACCAGCTCGCCCTTCGGGGATCGCCGGTGATCCGGCACCGGGATGGAGAGCCTGCCGCTCAGGTACTGGCCCGTGATGGACCTTTCGGCCTTCATCAGGTCCTCCACGCTGCCCTGGGCCACGACCTCGCCCCCGTGCTCGCCCGCGCCGGGGCCGATATCCACCAGGTAGTCCGCGCTGCGCAGCGTTTCCTCGTCGTGCTCCACCACGATCAGGGTGTTGCCAAGATCACGCAGGCTCACCAGGGTCCTGAGCAGCTTCTGGTTGTCCCGCTGGTGCAGGCCGATGGAGGGCTCGTCCAGGATGTACAGGACACCCATGAGCCCGGAGCCGATCTGCGTCGCCAGCCGGATGCGCTGGGCTTCTCCGCCCGACAGCGTCGCCGCCGCGCGGGAAAGGGTCAGATAGCGCAGGCCCACGTTGGTCAGGAAGGTCAGCCGGCTGTTGATCTCCTTCAGGATCTGCCGCGCGATCATCATCTCGGTATCGGTCAGATCAAGACCGCTCAGAAAGTCCCGGGCCTTTTCCACGTTCATGTCGCACAGGCTGGCAATGTCCTTCCCGCCAACCGTCACCGCCAGGGCCTCCGGCTTCAGCCTCCGCCCATGGCAGACGGGGCAGGGCTCCTCGGCCATATACTCCTGGTACGCCGCCTTCATCACGTCGCTGTTCGTCTCCGCGTAGCGGCGCTCGATGGAGGGAATGACCCCCTCGTAAGCCGTCTTATACACGCCGTAGCCGTTGGCGCTCTGATAGTTCACGTCGATCTTTTCCGCGCCCAGACCATACATCAGCGCGTGCCGCGCCTCGTCGGGCAGATCGGCATAGGGCGTATCCAGGGAAAAGTGCAGGTGCTCGCTGAGAGCGGTATACATCTGCCACGCCACCGTGCCCGCTTCGCCGCTGTTCCAGCCGGTGCACTGGATGGCGCCTTCCCGGAGGGATTTGCTGGGATCCGGCACGATCAGCGCCTCGCTGACCTTCATCTTGATGCCCAGGCCGCCGCACTCGGGACACGCGCCGAAGGGATTGTTGAAGGAAAAGAGCCTCGGCGTCAGCTCGGGCAGATTGATGCCGCAGTCCGGGCAGGCATAGTTTTCGGAAAACACTTCTTCCTGATTGCTCTGGTGGTCGTACACGGTCACGAGGCCGCCGGACTCCCGCATGGCGGTCTCCATGCTGTCGGCAATGCGCTGCCGCGCTTCCGGACGCACCACCACGCGGTCCACCACCAGCTCGACGGTATGCTTCTTCTGCCGGTCCAGTTTGGGCGGATCGTCCAGCTCATAGGTCTCGCCGTCCACGCGCACGCGCAGATAGCCGGATTTGAGCGCGTCCTGCATCAGCTTTTCGTGCTCGCCCTTTTTGCCGCGGATGACCGGCGCCAGGATGCTCAGGCGCGCCCCCGCCGGATAGCGGTAGACCGCGTCCACTATTTCATCCACGCTCTGCTTGCGCACCTCGCGCCCGCACTTCGGGCAGTGGGGATGCCCCACCCGGGCATAAAGCAGGCGCAGGTAGTCGTAGATCTCCGTCACCGTTCCCACGGTGGAACGGGGATTGCGGGAAGTGGTCTTCTGGTCGATGGAAATGACCGGTGAAAGGCCGTCGATCGAATCCACGTCCGGCTTGTCCGCCTGGCCCAGGAACATGCGCGCGTAGGAGGACATGGACTCGATGAAGCGCCTCTGCCCTTCCGCGTATATGGTGTCGAAAGCCAGCGACGACTTCCCGCTGCCGGACAGACCGGTAAACACCACCAGTTTGTCCCGCGGGATGGTGAGGCTGACGTTCTTCAGATTGTTGACGCGCGCGCCGCGCACGGTGATGTTTTCCTGCATGGGCAAGTTCCTCCGCTGAAGCTCTTCCATCGACGGGAAAAGCAGAGGCGATTATACCATAAAAGGGCTGGTTTGAAAAGACGGGACGGGCAATAAAAAACCGGCCTGTCATTCAGTGAACAGGTCGGTGAAAGCAGTTGATAATCAGGCTTCCTTGGCCAGATCAACGAGCTGCTTGAAGGCGTCCATGTCGTTGACGGCAAGGTCGGCCAGCATCTTGCGGTTGACTTCGACGTTCTTGCGCTTCAGGCCGGCGATGAACGTGGAATAGCTCATGCCGTTGATGCGGGCAGCCGCGTTGATACGGGTGATCCACAGGCGGCGGAAGTCGCGCTTGCGCAGCTTGCGGCCGATGTAAGCGTAACGCAGGGAGCGGCGGACCTGCTCACTGGCGGTACGGTACTGCTTGGATTTCGCGCCGAAATAGCCCTTCGCGAGCTTCAATACCTTGCGGCGCTTTTTATGAGCGTTAACGGCTCTCTTGATGCGTGCCATAATGTTTCCTCCTTCTTAAGGTGCGATACCTTATTTGTACGGGATCAGCTTGCGGATCGTCGCAGCCTCTTCCTTGTTCTGAATGATGCCGCCCTTACGAAGGTGACGGATGCGCTTGGTGGTCTTCTTGTTCAGGATGTGGTTGGCGTTCATTTTCTTATGCTTCACCAGGCCGCTCTTGGTTAAGGAAAAGCGCTTGGCAGCACCGCGATGCGTTTTTTGCTTGGGCATGAGAGTTTCCTCCTTCCAGAGATTGTTTATCAGGGCGCTTGAGCGCCCGCATCAGTTCGCTTCGGACGGCTTGGCCGCCTTCGGCGGACGTTCCGCCTTGTTCTTGTCCGCAGGCTTGGGCGCGAGGATCATCAGCATGTGACGCCCCTCCACCATGGGCCGCTTCTCAACTACCGCAACGTCCTTCACGCGCTCGACGAAGTCGTTCATCACCTCGGTACCGATCTCGGTATGGGTGATCTGACGGCCGCGGAAGCGGATGGAGACCTTGACCTTGTTGCCGTCCTGCAGGAACTTGACGGCATTCTTGGCCTTGATGGCGACGTCATTTTCCGCGATCGTTGCGGAAAGCTGGACTTCCTTGACCTCGATGGTCTTCTGGTTCTTCCGGAGTTCCTTTTCGCGCTTCGACTGCTCGTAGCGGTGCTTGTCATAGTCAATCAGCTTGCATACAGGCGGCTGCGCGTTGGGCACGATCTTGACCAGATCCAGCCCCGCGTCCTCCGCGAGTTCCAGCGCGCGCTGAATGGGCTGAATGCCCAGCTGCTCGCCGTTTTCACCGATGACGCGCACTTCACGATCACGAATGGCTTCGTTGACTTGCAGTTCCGTGTTGATAGCAGATACACCTCCAACAAAAATGAGCGGGTTCACCACCCGCTCACACGTACACATCAATACATCATCGATGCCATGTTCCCGGACACCCCTGGCGGCCGGAGAGAAGCAGGCGGCTTCTTCTTGCAACGGATGATATATTACAGCATCCGCACGGAATTGTCAAGCGTTTTTATTTGCAGCTCCGCCACGAAATTTGCACAAAAATACGCCAAAATATTTTTTTGCTTGTGCAATCATTATTTTTCATGCCGTTCTGATACCAGAAGTTTTCCCAGGTACTTGCATTTGATAAATTGTCCTGTTATAATAAGGCAAACGGTCGGTTAGACCGATTATTATGAAGGAGGATTTTCTCATTATGAAGAAAATCATCGCTCTCGTTCTGGCTGCCATGATGCTGCTGGCCGCCACCGCTGCTTTTGCTGAAGCTGCTCCCGAAGAGCCGAAGCCCCTCAAACTGGGCCAGGTCGTGACCTATCTGCACGGCCACGGCTTCGCTGTGGTCACCGCTGTGATCCAGGGCGAAACCATCGTGCTGGCGAAGATCGACGAATTCCAGTTCATGGGCGACCGTGAAGACCTGAAAGCCGTCGGCGTTCCGATCGGCGAAGAGACCATCTCCCAGACCAACGCCGAAACCGGCGCCGTCTCCGTGCTGGGTTCCAAGCGCGTGAACAGCGACCTGTACAGCGCGAACATGCAGCGCGCCGGCTCCAAGGTCCAGATCGCCGCTAACTACAACGCCATCGAAGCGTTCGTGGTCGGCAAGACCATCGAGCAGCTGGAAGCCGCCGTCGCCGTGGAAGGTTTCGCTGACGTCGTGACCGGCGCCACCCTGGCCGACACCCCCAACTATGTGAAGGGCATCATCGCTGCCGCGAAGGCCGCTCACGCCCAGTATGCCGGCACCCATGGCGGCAACACCGGCACCTACACCCTGTGGAACACCACCGGTGAAGACATCGTCGGCATCTACATGACCGACCTGAACAGCGGCTGGCAGAGCATCAACTATGCTCAGACTCCTCTGCACACCCTGGGCGCCGAGAATGACAACAACCCCTACATCATCACCCGCACCGTGACCGAAGAGGAGATCGACACCCATATGCGCATTTGGGCCGAGACCGCCAGCGGCAAGATCATCGAGTTCCCCGGCGAGTCTGAGCACGGCGCCAACAACGGCGGCCTGTCCATCGAGACTGCCAACATCGAGTTCAAGAATCCCGACACCGTGACCGGCGCTACCCAGATCGGCTGGTTCGCTCCCCAGAAGTAATCTCATCAGGTTCAACCTGCGAAAACACAACGTTTTCAAAGCCAGCGGCGTGACTCCGGTCACGCCGTTTGCTTTTTAAGAAATGCATTCAAAATACAACCGAAATATTGCGCCGGCCCGCATCGCGGCGTAAAATACGCCTGTATTGATCGCAGCAGCAGTGATCAGGATTCGTAAGGAGGTAGAAACATGAACGCATATGTACAGCGCGTATTTGACGGCCTGAAAGCCCGCAACCCGCACGAGAAGGAATTCCTGCAGGCGGCGACGGAAGTGCTGGAGACCCTCTCCCCCGTGTTCGACAAGCACCCGGAGTATGAGAAGATCGGCCTGCTGGACCGCTTTGTGGAGCCGGACCGCATCATCATGTTCCGCGTGCCGTGGATCGATGACAACGGCCAGGTCCAGGTGAACCGCGGCTACCGCGTGCAGTTCAACAATGCCATCGGACCGTACAAGGGCGGCCTGCGCCTGCATCCCAGCGTCAATCTGTCGGTCATCAAGTTCCTGGGCTTCGAGCAGGTGCTCAAGAACAGCCTGACCGGCCTGCCCATCGGCGGCGGCAAGGGCGGCAGCGACTTCGACCCCAAGGGCAAGTCCGATAACGAGGTCATGCGCTTCTGCCAGAGCTTCATGACCGAACTCTACAAGTACATCGGCAAGGATGAGGACGTGCCTGCCGGCGATATCGGCGTCGGCGCCCGCGAGATCGGCTATCTGTACGGCCAGTACAAGCGCATCACCGGCCTGTACGAGGGCGTGCTGACCGGCAAGGGCATCCCCTACGGCGGGTCCCTGGCCCGCAAGGAAGCCACCGGCTTCGGCCTGTGCTACATGACCGCGGCCATGCTGCGCAAGCACGGCACCAGCTTCGAAGGCAAGAAGGTCGTCGTGTCCGGCAGCGGCAACGTGGCCATCTACGCGGCGCAGAAGGCCACCGAACTGGGCGGCAAGGTCATCGCCATGAGCGATTCCAACGGCTATGTTGTGGACGAGAACGGCATCAATCTGGACGTGGTCAAGCAGATCAAAGAGGTCGAGCGCGGCCGCATCAAGGAATACGCCGCCCGCGTGCCCGGCGCTGTCTATACCGAAGGCTTCCGCGGCATCTGGACCGTCAAGTGCGACATCGCCCTGCCCTGCGCCACCCAGAACGAGCTGGACCTCGACGGCGTGAAAGCGCTGGTCGCCAACGGCTGCATCGCGGTCTGCGAAGGCGCGAACATGCCCACCACCCTGGAAGCGACCCAGTATCTCCAGGCCAACGGCGTCTGGTTCGTGCCCGGCAAGGCCGCGAACGCCGGCGGCGTCGCCGTCAGTGCCCTCGAAATGAGCCAGAACTCCCTGCGTCTCGCCTGGACCTTCGAAGAGGTCGACAACCGCCTGCACGGCATCATGGAGAACATCTTCGCCTCCATCGACGCCGCCGCGGCCGAATACGGCCAGGAGGACAATTACGTCCTGGGCGCGAACATCGCCGGCTTCCTCAAAGTCGCCAGCGCCATGGTCGCCCACGGGTGCGTGTAATAACAGTTTCAGTAAAGCACAGGAGCTGCCGGTGAAGGCAGCTCCTGTTTCGTTTTATACCAGGATCAGAAAATGTCCATGTCAATAAACGTCGCTGCAGCCACAAAGGGTGGCCTGTAGCGGCGGCCCTTGGGCATCCCGTGCGCGGTGCGCGAGGCGCTTGCGCCCGCGGTGCGCGCGCGATACAACCGCCACCTTCGTGGCGGAAACGCTGTTTTATTAGGAACACGACCCGATAATAAACACTTGAATCATCATGTTACCATTATGGCGGCCCAGGGGCCGCCGCTACATGGCCGCATTTTTTGATTGCGCGATGCTTCTTAACCCAAGATTGTGACAAGATTCCGGATTATCCGTGTTTGTTCTTTCCCTGTATTTCACTTGACAATTCATTCCCGCTTGAATATCATGTGCTAAACGCGATGACCGGTGTTCAAGTAATGTCTGGTCCAACCGCTCCAGAAAGCCGTCGGATGATGCGAGACGGCGCGGCGCCAGAGACGAAATACCCACCGAGAGCGTCCTGCCGAACGGCCTGACGGCCCAGTAAGCAACGACGGCGGCCGGCCGTTATACCGGCAGGGTATGCATGTACCTGATAAGGGCACTGCCGCGAGGCTGTGCCGAACAGAGGTGGTACCGCGGAATAACACGCCGCCCTCTCAGTCCTGAAGACCGGGGGCGGTGTTTTATTATGTCCCCGGCAGTGAAAGGAGAACGCCATGTTTATCAAAATCCTGATGCTTGTCGTATTCTTCGGTCTGATGCTGGGTGTCGGCCTCTACTGCCGCCGCCACTCCACGGACGTTAACGGCTTCGTGCTGGGCGGCCGCTCCGTCGGGCCCTGGCTGACCGCCTTCGCCTTCGGCACCAGTTATTTCTCCGCCGTTATTTTCGTCGGCTACGCGGGGCAGTTTGGCTGGAAATTCGGTATCGCCTCCACCTGGATCGGCCTGGGAAACGCGTTCATCGGCTCCCTGATGGCCTGGTCCATCCTCGGTCGCCGCACCCGTATCATGACTCAGCAGCTGGACAGCCGCACCATGCCGGAATTCTTCGGCGCGCGCTTCCATTCCAGGTCCCTGAAGATCGCAGCCTCCGCCATCATCTTCATTTTCCTGATCCCCTACACGGCGTCGCTTTACAACGGCCTCTCCCGCCTGTTTGCCATGGCCTTCAATATTGACTATACCGTCTGCATTATCATCATGGCGGTGCTGACCGGCATCTACGTGATTGCCGGCGGTTACATGGCCACTGCCATCAACGACTTCATTCAGGGTATCATCATGCTGATCGGCATCGTCGCCGTCATCGGCGCGGTGCTCGCCCAGAACGGCGGTTTCCTGAGTTCCCTGAGCAAGCTGGCGCAGGTCAACGACGCCGCCGTTTCCGAAACGCCGGGCATTTTCGCCTCCTTCTTCGGGCCGGATCCCATGAATCTGCTCTGGGTCGTGATCCTGACCAGTCTGGGCACTTGGGGCCTGCCGCAGATGGTACAGAAGTTCTACGCCATCAAGACCGAAAGCGCCATCACCAAAGGCACCATCATTTCCACCGTGTTCGCGCTGGTGGTCGCCGGCGGTTGCTACTTCCTGGGCGGCTTCGGACGGCTCTACTCCGGAAAGATCAACATCGCCGCCAACGGTTACGACTCCATCGTGCCGACGATGCTGGAGACACTCTCCCCCTTCCTGATCGGCGTCATCGTGATCCTGGTACTCTCAGCCTCCATGTCCACCCTGTCCTCCCTGGTGCTGGCTTCCAGCTCCACCCTGACGCTGGATTTCCTGAAGGACAATCTGATCAAGAAGATGGACGAGAAGAAACAGGTCCTGATCATGCGCATGCTCATCGTGGTCTTCATCCTGATCAGCGTGATCCTGGCCATCATCCAGTACCAGCAGAACGTGACCTTCATCGCGCAGCTGATGGGCGTCAGCTGGGGCGCGCTGGCCGGCGCTTTCCTCGCACCGTTCCTCTACAGCCTCTACATGAGGCGCACGACGAAGGCCTCCGTCTGGGTATCCTTCGTTTTCGGCGCCGGCATCATGACGCTGAACATGCTGTTCCGTCCGTCCTTCCCCGGCTGGCTGCAATCCCCCATCAACTGCGGCGCGTTCGCCATGCTGGCCGGCCTGGTGATCGTTCCCATCATCAGTTTCCTGACGCCCGCTCCCGACAAGGCGGCTGTCGATTTCGCCTTTGCCGGTTATGACCGCCGCGTCACGGTGCAGGCCAGGGAAGCACTCGGCGACGAGAAACAGTAATTCTCCTGTCGTTATACAAAATGGGGCCGCTGATATCAGCGGCCCCTGTTCTTTGTGTACCGTATCAGTGAAAAGTTCCGTACAGTCCATGCAGCGGGCTGCAAATCCTTAAATCTTCGTAATATAATAGACTTTCAGCCGCTTTTTATGTATAATAGGCATGCATATTAAGAGTTCGTTTTCTGATAAAGGGGAGGCGATTTTCCGCATGGTCTATGATCTGCAAAAGGGCTCCATGTGGAAACGTATCTCCGCTTTTCTGTTTGACTTCATCATCATGACCGTCATCACCGTGCTGTTCGCCCTCATCCTTTCCTGGGCCACGGGCTACGACGGCTGGCAGCAGTCCTTCAGCGACGCCTACAGGCGCGTCGAAGATGAGTACGGCGTTCGTCTCGACCTGAACTACGAAGAATACAAAGCGCTGACCGACGAACAGAACGACCGATTGACCGCCGCCTATGACGCGCTGCGGGAGGACGGGGCTGCCATGAAAGCCTATCAGATGATCCGCACGCTTTCGCAGCTGATCGTCAGTATTTCTATCCTGCTGGGCGTACTGATCTGGGAGTTCGTCATTCCCCTGAAGCTGAAGGACGGCCGTACCCTGGGGAAGAAGATCTTCGGCCTGGCGCTGATGCGCACGGACGGCGTGCGCATCAACACGATTTCTCTTTTCATTCGCGCCTTTCTGGGCAAATATACCATTGAGATCATGGTCCCTGTGCTCATCATCATGATGATCTA
>JBGUIY010000242.1:0-4763 GCA_045113475.1 Christensenellales bacterium
CTTATGACGGCTCCAGCACCCTCTTCGCCCAGCCCATCCTGGGTATGGATGCCTATCGCTCCGGCATGGACAGCCGCGGCAATGTGATCTTCGCCGCCGGCCCCGACGGCTACGTTGCCAACGATCTCTACACCGAGGAGCAGTACAACGCCTTCTGGGATTATTACAACAATCAGGCCGGTGCTGACTTCGCCCAGGAGATCGTGGATTACTGCATGACCAACTATGCCGATTACGGCGCTGTGGACGTGGCCACTTCCGCCGCCCTCTGGGGCTTCGGCCTGGAAGATGGCGCTACCGCCGCTGATTTCTGGGATGCCATCGTGGAAGCCTATGACGGCGACACCGATACCGCCGAGGCCACCGAGAGCGCTTCCGGAAACACCCGTCTGACCATCACCATCGCCGCCATCGGCGCGGAGATGCAGGCCGGCGTGCAGACCGGTGAGAGCGCTGCCAACATCGCCGGCGTGCAGAAGACCGGTGATAACAGCCTGCGTATCGTCATGACCCAGATCGACGCCACCGCCATCTATCACCTCGGCTTCCCCATCGCCCCCATGCACTACTATGGCGATGCCAGCCTTTATGACTATGACAACAACATGTTCGGCTTCCAGAAGGGCGATCTGAGCGGCGTTCGCGCCAAGACCACCCAGCCTATGGGCGCCGGCCCCTATAAGTTCATCCGCTTTGAGAATGGCGTCATCAACTATGAGGCCAACGAGAGCTATTATCAGGGCGCTCCTAAGACGAAGTACCTCAACTTCGTGCAGTGCACCACCGACGACGACAAGCTCAACGGCGTCGTCACCGGCACCATCGATATCACCGATCCTTCCTTCTCCACCAGCACCGTCAACCAGATCGAGACCTACAACGGCGGCAGCGTGACCGGCAGTGTCGTTACTACCAATACCGTTGACAATCTGGGTTACGGCTACATCGGCATGAACGCCAAGGTCATGAACGTGGGCGGTGAGCCCGCTTCCGAGGCTTCCAAGAACCTGCGCAAGGCCTTCGGCACCCTCTTCTCCGTCTACCGCGACGTGGCCATCGACTCCTACTACGGCGAGCGTGCCAGCGTCATCAACTACCCCATCTCCAACACTTCCTGGGCCGCTCCCCGTCCCTCCGACGCGGATTATAAAGTGGCCTTCTCCACCGACGTGAACGGCGAACCCATCTACACCTCCAGCATGAGCGCCGAAGAGAAGTATGCCGCCGCCGCGCAGGCTGCCCTGGGCTTCTTTGAGGCTGCCGGCTACACCGTGGAAGACGGCAAGCTGACCGCCGCTCCCGAAGGCGCCAGCCTGGAGTACACCTTCTGGATCCCTGCTGACGGCACCGGCGACCACCCCGCCTTCATGATCGTCACCGAGACCAAGAACGCTCTGGCCGAGATGGGCATGAACCTCATCATCAAGGACCTGACCAACTCCTCCGAGCTGTGGGATGCCCTGCGTGCGCAGACCGTGGCCTTCTGGGCCGCTGCCTGGGGCGCCACTGTCGATCCCGACATGTATCAGATCTACTTCTCCGGCGACGAGAGCCATGACGCCGGCGGTTCCAACTACCAGTACGCCATCGATGATCCCGAGCTGAACGAGCTGATCCTGGCCGCCCGCGCCTCCACCAATCAGGAGTACCGCAAGGCCATGTACAAGGCTTGCCTGGACATCATCATCGACTGGGCCGTGGAGATCCCCACCTATCAGCGCCAGAATGCCATCATCTTCAGCACCGAGCGCGTTGATATGGACACGATGACTCCGGATATCACCACCTTCTATAACTGGTACAGCGATATCCAGAATATCCAGATGAACTGATCAACAGCTCAGCACTTATCCGCATCCCCGCTTCGGCGGGGATGCGGTTGGCGCCGTACAGCAAAAAGCGGCTCCCGAACGAGCCGCTTTTTGCTGTATGACGGCAGAGGGCGGGCAAGTCCTGCTCTGAGAATAAGTTCCGGAAACGGAGGTCGGACCGTGCACAAATACATCATCAAGCGCCTGATCTACTCGGTGATCATCTTCTTTTTCGTGATGCTGATTATCTATGTGATCCTGCGCTGCCTGCCGACGTCGTATATCGAGCGCGTCGCGCTGCAAAAATCCATGCAACCCAATTCCAAGAGCTACGAGGAATGGATGGCGCAGCTGACCGCAATGTACGGCATGGACAAGGGCTATCTGATCGGTTATCTCAACTGGCTTCGCAATTTCTTCACTGGAAACTTCGGTGACAGCTGGTTCTGGACCGTGCCTGTGGTGGAAGAATTCCACAAGACCATCTGGCTCAGCTTTATCATGGGCGTCATTACCATGTTCTTTGAGCTGATCATCGCCATCCCGCTTGGCATTCTTGCCGCCACCAAGCAGTATTCCAAAACGGACTACACGGTTTCCATCCTGGCCCTGGCCGGCATTTCGCTGCCCACCTTCTTCTTCGCCTCGCTGCTGAAGCTGGTATTTTCCGTGAAGCTGGGCTGGTTCGACCTGTTTGGCCTGGTGGGGCGCAACTATGCGCAGCTGGACGCCTGGGGCAGGTTCCTGGATAAGGCGCACCATCTGGTTTTGCCTATCGTGACCCTGGTGGTTCTGAGCATCGGCTCCCTCATGCGGTATACCCGCACCAACATGCTGGAGGTGCTCAATGCGGACTATATCCGCACCGCCCGTGCCAAGGGCCTCAGCGAACGGAAGGTCATCTATCGTCATGCTTTCCGCAATACGCTGATCCCACTGGTCACCATCGTGGGTGGCAGCCTTCCCGGCCTCTTCTCCGGCGCTCTTATCACCGAGACCCTCTATTCCATTCCCGGCATCGGTTATGCTTCCTATCATGCCATGGTAGCGGGTGACATCCCGTTTTCCATGTTCTATCTGGCTTTCCTGGCCATTCTGACGCTCCTGGGCAATCTGATCTCGGACCTTTTGTATGCCGTGGTTGATCCCCGCGTGCGCTTGTCCTGAGAGAGGAGGGGATCAGATGGAAGACAAGAAGATCGAAACGAATACGCCGGAGAAAGAAGAAAGCTACGCTCTGGACGACGAACGCCGCGTAAAAGTCCTGTCTCCCGGCGCCATGGTCGCCAAGCGCTTTTTCCGAAACCGGATCGCCGTTGTCGGCCTTGCGATCCTGGCATTCATGTTCCTGTTCTCCTTCCTGGGCGGCGTGCTGAATCCATACAGACAGGATCAGCTGTTCTATACCACGACCTACCAGAAAAAGGATTTTGCCGGTGCGGTCAAGAATGAAGAGACCCGTTTCATGGCTGCAGAAGGGCAGAAATTCGATTCCATCATCCAGGCCCAGGCAGTCCTCGGCATTACGACGCACAAGGATGTGGTGACCTACAAGGACGTGAAATACCACATCACCCAGGAGGGGGAAGAATTTTACTCCGTCTCCCTGGACGATGGCACCGTGATCGGCATCGCCTATAAGGATGTGGTCAGCGCCAGCTCCGCCGGAACGACTCTTGATTTTGATTTCGTTTATAATGTGCTGAAAGCCTACTGCAACGAGCAGGACGCGTTTTCTCTGAATGGAAAGGACTACACCATCAGCGAAGGCGGCCTCGTGGAATGTGGGGAAGAGGAAGTGGCTTTCATCAGCCGCTATATCGTATCGGCCATCATGCCGGATATCTTTCTCTCCCGTGAGCTGCAGGAGGAATTGGTGGTCGCGCTGGAAAACGGGGAAGAAGAATTTGCTTTCACCGATGAAGACGGCGTTACCAGCGAATACTACATCTCCTACAAGCCCGACATTAAAAACTGGGTCATTCTCCAGGAGACGCCTACCCGGACCTATGACCAATACTCCTATCCCAACAAGTCCCACCCCCTGGGAACCGACGTCAACGGCATGGATATGCTGGCCCGCCTGATGTATGGCGGCCGCGTCTCCCTGGTGATCGGATTCATCGTGGAGTTCATCTCCCTGGTGATCGGCGTTATTCTGGGCGGTCTGGCCGGATATTTCGGCAAATGGGTGGATCAGCTCATCATGCGTATCGTGGACGTGTTCTACTGCATCCCCTCCACGCCCATCATCATCATCCTAGGCGCGGCCATGGACGCCATGGCAGTGGACCCGCAGATCCGTATGCTTTACCTGATGCTGATCCTGGGCTTCCTGGGCTGGCCCAGTCTGGCCCGCCTTGTCCGCGGTCAGATCCTGTCTCTCCGTGAACAGGAATTCATGGTCGCTACCGAAGCCAGCGGCATCCGCGTATCCCGCCGCATCTTCCGCCACCTTGTCCCGAATGTCATTCCCCAGCTCATTGTCAGCTGCACCATGGGCATCGGCGGCACCATCCTCACCGAGGCGACTTTGAGCTTCCTGGGTCTGGGCGTCAAGTTCCCCTTCGCCTCCTGGGGCAATATCATCAACGACGTCAACAACTCCTTTGTCATGACGAACTATTGGTTCATCTGGATCCCCGCCGGCATCTGTTTGCTGATCACCGTGCTCGGATTCAACTTCATCGGCGACGGTTTGCGCGACGCGTTTGACCCGAAGATGAAACGCTGAGAAAGGAGAGGACAGATATGGCAAAGAAAAAAGGCGAAGGCTATCTTTCCGCCAAAGAGTCACGCCGCATTTCAAAGGAAAACCGCCGTGTGACCAAGGCGTTTGAAAAACAGCACAAACGCAAAAACGTGCCCGAAAGCGAATATGCCGCGACGATGCACGACAAGAACAATACGCTGGAGATCGACAATCTGCACTCCTACTTTTTCACCGACGTC
>JBGUIY010000243.1:0-2114 GCA_045113475.1 Christensenellales bacterium
GCTGGAAAGGGTGGCGGCAGCGATCAGGGCGGCGTCCTGGATCTTGACGCCGTGGAAGACCTCATAGCGGTCCTTCAGGCCGCGCAGGATGGAAATGGTATCCTCCACCGTGGGCTCGTTCACCGTGACGGGCTGGAAGCGGCGCTCCAGGGCGGCGTCCTTCTCCACGTATTTGCGGTATTCGTCCAGGGTGGTGGCGCCGATGCAGTGCAGCTCGCCCCTCGCCAGCATGGGCTTGAGCAGGTTGCCCGCGTCCATGGAGCCCTCGGTCTTGCCCGCGCCGACGATCAGGTGCAGCTCGTCGATGAACAGGATGATGCGGCCCTCGGACTTCTTGATCTCGTTGAGCACCGCCTTCAGGCGCTCCTCGAACTCGCCGCGGAATTTCGCGCCGGCGATCAGCGCGCCCATGTCCAGGGAGAAGATGGTGCGGTCCTTCAGGGTGTCCGGCACGTCGCCGCGCACGATGCGGATGGCCAGGCCCTCGGCGATGGCCGTCTTGCCGACGCCGGGCTCGCCGATCAGCACCGGGTTGTTCTTGGTCTTCCGGCTCAGGATGCGGATGACGTCGCGGATCTCCTTGTCGCGGCCGATGACCGGGTCCAGCTGGTTCTTACGCGCCCGGTCCACAAGATCCGTGCCGTACTTCTGCAGAGCGTCGTAGGTGTCTTCAGGGTTGTCGCTGGTCACCTGGGCAGCGCCGCGCACCGTGGACAGCACCTGCAGGAAGCCCTCCTTGCGGATATCGTGCTGCCTGAACAGGTTCGCGAGGTCCCTGTCCGGATTCTCCAGGAGCGCCAGGAACAGGTGCTCCACGGAAATGAACTCGTCCTTCATCCGCTGGGAGATCTTTGCAGCCGCCGTGATGGCGCGGTCCAGATCCTGCGAGATGTAGATCTTGCCCTGCTCGCGGGCGGCGCCGCTGACCCGGGGGCACTTCTCCACCAGGGCCTTCACCTGCGCGGTGATCTGCGGCACGTCCTTGCCCATTTTCCTGAGCAGCTGCGGGATCAGGGTGTTCTCCTCCTGCAGGAGCGCGCAGAGCAGATGCGCCTGCTCCAGCTGCTGATGGCTGTATTCCGTCGCCAGTGCCTGCGCCCCGTTGATGGCTTCCAGGCTCTTCTGCGTATATTTATTCTCTGCCATTGTCATGACCTGCCTTTCATTGATGATTGGAAGGTCAATTTTGATTCCTGACTTTCTTTGACCTTCGATGACATTATACACCGTTTTTTCTGCTTGTCAACAGAAAATTGAAAATAATCAACAGCACGGTGTGATGCTGCAGTTTTGAATGCCGCCGATAATGACAGAAGAGCAGAAAGCTGCCACCGCGGCCGCTGATCCGTATAAGTTTTTGAAGGCACGGCGCAGCCTTCATCAAAGTGATACTTATAAACAAAAGCACATCCGTTATAAAATCAATCAAGAAAGAAAGGAAAAAAGCATGAAATACATCACCACAAAACTGATCGCCCTGCTGGCGTCGGCCCTCCTGCTGCTGACCGCCGTGCCGCTGGGCAGCGCCGCCGGCGCGGATCATCCGGAAAAGCAGCAATTCACCATCCAGAAAGCGGACCGCCTCATGGCTGCCGAGGGCATGGACGCCCGGGAATGGGAAAAGCGTATGGCCGAACAGAAAGCTGCCGGCCTGCGGAACCCCGTCACTGAGGAAAGCCTGCGCGCGGCCAATGCCGGCGTAAAGTTTCACCGCCAGAACGGTCGGATCTACATGATCGAAGGCGCTGACGCCTTAGGCGCCGTTCACGGCCCGCTGGACGCCTGCCGCGCCGCATACAGCATGCTCGGCCTGCTCGGCGGCAGCAGCGGCGCCGACCTGCGCCTGTGGTCGCGCCTGAATATCGGCGGCCAGCTCAGCCTGTACGTGTTCCAGCAGGTATACGAAGGCCTGACCGTGGTCGCAAGCACACTCAAGATCGCCGTCAACAGCGAGGGCATGGTCACCGCAGTATTCAGCTCCCTCTCCTCCGGCGACCCGGAAAGCGCCGACGCCCGGGACATTACCGCGGAGGAAGCTGAAGAGGCCGTGCGCAAATACCTGGCTGATCTCGGCCAGGAAGACAGCGTGCTGACCAGCTGCACCACCCGCGCCG
>JBGUIY010000244.1:0-4332 GCA_045113475.1 Christensenellales bacterium
CGCCAGCAGGTACAGGGGCGGCACGCCCACGCCGCCGCCCAGCAGCAGGGGCCTTTCCCCCGCTTTTTCCAGGTCGTAGCCGTTGCCCAGGCCGGTGAGCACGTCCAATGCCTGTCCCGGTTCCATGTGCGAAAGCTGCTCCGTACCCGCGCCCACCGTCTTGTAGATCACGGTCACGCGTCCGGGCTCCCAGTCGTACACGGAGATGGGCCGCCGCAGGTACCGCCCGGCCAGGCGAATGTTGACGAACTGCCCGGGGCGCTGCTCCTCCAACCCCGTTCCCGACAGGCTCATCCGGTATACGGACGCCGCCAGCGGACGGTTTTCCTCAATGGTCAGGATCGTCTGCTTCATTCCCGTCTCCTCACGCGTCGATGGTGGATATGGTCAGCGTCGTCTCCTCCAGTACGTCCAGGAGCACCCGCACCGTATCCAGGCTGGTGAAGATGGTGGCGTTGTTTTCAGTGGCGCAGCGGCGCATCTGCAGGCCGTCGCTCATGGCGTCCGCCTCGCCGATTTCGCGGGTGTTGATGATGTAGGCCACGTGCCCCGCGCGGATGCTGTCCAGGATCTCCGTGCTGCCCTGGCTGATCTTTTTAACCATATGGGTGCGGATGCCGTGCTCCTTCAGGAAGCGGGCGGTGCCCGAGGTCGCCTGGATGTTGAAGCCCAGGTTGTAGAAGCGCCGGATCAGTTCCAGGGCTTCGTCCTTGTCCCGGTCGGCGATGGTGGCCAGCACCGTGCCGTAGTTCTTGAGGCGGGTGCCCGCCGCCTGCAGGGCCTTGTACAGGGCGCGGTTCAGCTTGTCGTCGTAGCCGATGGCCTCGCCGGTGGACTTCATTTCCGGGCTCAGGTAGGCGTCCAGACCCTTGATCTTATTGAAGCTGAACACCGGTACCTTCACGTAGAAGCGCTTCTTCTCCTCAGGATAGAGGTCGAAGTACCCCTGCTCCTTCAGGCTCTTGCCCAGGATGACCTCCGTCGCGATGTCCGCCAGGCTGTAGCCCGTGGCCTTGCTCAGGAAGGGCACCGTGCGGCTGGAACGGGGGTTGACCTCGATGATGAACACGTTGTCATTCTCGTCCACGATGAACTGGATGTTGTACAGGCCCACGATGCCGATGCCAAGACCCAGCTTCTTGGCATACTGTAAAATGATGCCCTTGACCTTGTTGCTGATGCTGAAGGCGGGATAGACGGAGATGCTGTCGCCGCTGTGGATGCCGGTACGCTCCACCAGCTCCATGATGCCGGGCACGAACACGTCCCGGCCGTCGCAGATGGCGTCCACCTCGACCTCCTTGCCGCGGATGTACTTATCCACCAGCACGGGCTTGTCCGCGTCGATCTCCACGGCGGTCTTCAGGTAGTGGCGCAGCTGCTCCTCGCTGCCCACGATCTGCATAGCGCGTCCGCCCAGCACGAAGCTGGGGCGCACCAGCACCGGATAGCCGATCTCCTTCGCGGCGGCAACGCCGTCCTCGATCCGCGTCACCGCCCGGCCCTGGGGCTGAGGGATGTTCAGTTCGATCAGAATCTTTTCGAAGGCGTCGCGGTTTTCCGCCCGCTCGATGGCATCGCAGTCCGTGCCGATGATCCGGACGCCGCGCTCCATCAGCGGCTGGGCCAGGTTGATGGCCGTCTGTCCGCCCAGGGATGCGATGACGCCCTCCGGCTTTTCGAAGTCGATGATCGCCATCACGTCTTCCGGCGTCAGGGGCTCGAAGTACAGCTTGTCCGCGGTGGTATAGTCAGTGGAAACGGTTTCCGGGTTGTTGTTGATGATGATGGCCTCATACCCCGCCCGGCGGATGGTCTGCACCGCGTGGACGGTACTGTAGTCGAACTCCACGCCCTGGCCGATGCGGATGGGGCCGGCGCCCAACACCACGATCTTCTTTTTTTCAGTCAGGATGGAATCATTCTTCCCGCTGTAGCTGGAGTACAGGTAGGCGATGTACTTGCCTGTGTGCAGGGTGTCCACCATGCGGAACACGGGCACGATGCCGTTCTGCTTCCGGAGGGCATATACCTCTGTGTCCTTCCGGTTCCAGAGACGGCCGATTTCCTCGTCGCCGAAGCCCATGGTCTTGGCCTCCCGCAGCACTTCCACGTTCCCGGGCGCGGCGGCAAGGCGCTTTTCCATTTCGGTGATCTTTTTGAGGCTCTCCAGGAACAGCTCCGTGATCATCGTCTTTTCGTGCAGGGACGCGATGCTCTCGCCCCGGCGGAGCAGCTCCGTTACGGCATAGAGGGTATCCGCCCGGAACTCGGTCACGTAGTCCCGGAGTTCTTCCGTCGTAAGGCTGTCAAACTTCGCCAGGTGCAGGTGGCAGACGCCGGTCTCCAGGCTGCGCACGCTCTTGAGCATGCACTCCTCCAGGGTGCTGCCGATGCCCATGACCTCGCCGGTGGCCTTCATCTGGGTGCCCAGCTGGTTGCTGGCGGCGGTGAACTTGTCGAAGGGGAAGCGCGGGAACTTGGCCACGATATAGTTGAGGCTCGGTTCCATGGCAGCGTTGCCGCCCGCCACGGGGATCTCCTCCAGGGCCATGCCCATGGCTACCTTGGCGGTGACCCGGGCGATGGGATAGCCGCTGGCCTTGCTGGCCAGGGCGGAGGAACGGCTGACCCGTGGATTGACCTCGATCAGGAAGTATTCGCTGGAATTGGGGTTCAGGGCAAACTGCACGTTGCAGCCCCCTTCGATCTTCAGCTCGCGGATGATGCGGATGGCGCTGTCGTTGAGCATTTTCAGATCCGCGTCGGACAGGCTCAGGATGGGCGCCACCACCACACTGTCGCCGGTATGCACGCCCACCGGATCCACGTTTTCCATGCCGCAGATGGTGATGGCTGTGTCCCGGCTGTCGCGCATGACCTCGAACTCGATCTCCTTATATCCGCGCACGCTCTTTTCCACCAGCACCTGGTGCACCGGGCTCAGGCGGAAGGCGTTGGTGCCGATCTCGATCAGCTCTTCCTCGTTGTTGGCGAAGCCGCCGCCGGTGCCGCCCAGGGTGAAGGCCGGCCGCAGCACCACGGGATAGCCGATGTCCAGCGCGGCCTTTTTCGCCTGATCCAGGTCGTAGGTGATCTCGCTGGGGATGACCGGCTCACCGATGCTCTCGCACATTTCCTTGAACAGTTCGCGGTCCTCGGCGCGTTCGATGCTCTTGCTGGGGGTGCCCAGCAGCTTCACGCCGCACTCCTGCAGCACGCCCTTGCGCTCCAGCTGTATGGCCAGGTTCAGGCCCGTCTGCCCGCCGATGCCGGGCACGATGGCGTCAGGGCGCTCGTAGCGCAGGATCTTGGCGATGTATTCCAGGGTCAGGGGCTCCATGTAGACCTTGTCGGCGATGGAGGTGTCCGTCATGATGGTTGCGGGGTTGGAGTTGCACAGGACGACCTCGTACCCCTCCTCCTTCAGGGCCAGGCAGGCCTGGGTGCCGGCATAGTCGAATTCCGCCGCCTGTCCGATGACGATGGGGCCGCTGCCGATGATGAGTACCTTTTTGATGTCAGTCCGCTTTGCCATATTGCGCGTCCTCCTCCCGATATACCGTTCTGCCGTTATGCTCCGTTTTCAGGCAGCGCCCATACACCCTGCGTCCCGCGAAGGGCGTGGCCCTGCCCATGGATAAAAACTCATCCGGATCGATCACATATTCCGCGTCCAGGTTCCATACGCAGCGGTCGCCCTCCCGCTGCGGGATGCCGAAGCGCTGCCTGGGAGCCGAGGTCATCAGCTCGACGAGCCATTCCAGCGTCAGGATGCCCGGCCGGACGAGGCCCGTATACAGCACGGGGAAGGCGCATTCCAGGCCCACGATCCCGAAAGCTGAGCCCGCGAGCCCGCGGCTCTTTTCCTCGGCGCTGTGGGGCGCATGGTCTGTGGCGATCATGTCGATGGTGCCGTCCAGCAGGCCCTCCAGCAGCGCTTCCCGGTCCGCCCGGCTCCGGATGGGCGGGTTCATGCGGAAGCGCCCGTCCTCCTGCAGTTCGCTGTCGTCCATCAGCAGGTAATGCGGCCCGGTCTCGCAGGTCACGTCGACGCCTTCCCGTTTCGCCTGCCGGATGAGCGAAACGCTCTCTTTGCAGCTGATGTGGCACACGTGGTAGGCGCAGCCCATTTCCTTCGCCAGCTTCAGGTCCCGGGCGATGGGCCCCCACTCGCTCTCCGAGCAGATGCCCTTGTGCCCGTGGGCCCGGGCATAGTCCCCGTCGTGGATGTATCCGCCGTGCAGCAGGCTTTCGTCCTCGCAGTGGGCGGCGATGAACCTGCCCAGCGCCCTGCAGCGCTCCATCAGGGAGCCCATCATGCTTTCGCTC
>JBGUIY010000245.1:0-7429 GCA_045113475.1 Christensenellales bacterium
CGGTCAGTGCAAACGAGCCGCCGCAGACACGGATGGAGTCGTTGGCCTCGAACGCCTTGGTCGCGGCGGAGACAGTATAGTTGCCGCCCGTGATTTTCAGGTCGTCCTTGGAGACCACGCCGGCGTCCGAAGACCGGATGGTCAGCCGGGCCGTACCGTTGAGCGTGAGGTCGTCCCGGGAGAAAATGACGCCGTCCGTATGGATATCGCCGTCATAGCGGAACGCGCGGGTGACGCTCAGGGAACTGTCAGAGCTGGTCGTGATGAAGACCTTGTCCGCGGAAACCACATAGATGCACGGGAAATCAGTGTTTGTGATGCTCAGGCCGTCCAGCACCAGTTGGACCTTCGCGTCCTTCGGCGCTTCCACGTATACGGTCGCATTGGATGCTGTGCCGCTGAGCACATACACTCCCGCTTTGTCAATATGGATATCGCCCGTGACGTTATACACGGCCGCGTCCGTAAGATCCGCCGTCTGCTGCAGGTCGCGGCCGGTAAAAAGCTCCGACGCGCTGTATACAGGAGTATAAGCCTCAGCGGAGGCAGTCGCCGCCCAACCCGCCGGCATCCATGTGCCAATCATCAGCGACAGTACGAGAACTGCCATCGTCATTGCGCTCATCTTCAAAAACCGCCTCTTTTTCATGAGGTCCACCTTCCTTTCCTGAAGATGGGCCGATCATAACAGGCAAAACTTAAATGAAGCTAAAAGAGAAAAACATTTTTTCACCCGCAGCTCCGCCCGTCTGTGCACCCGGTATCCGTCAGCATCAAAAGGGGAGCAGCGCCTGCCGGTGCTGCTCCCCTTTCGATCTATGGTTTATTATGCCGCCTGAGTAACAGGCTTCGTTTCGTCAGGATTGTCCTTCTTCTTTTTCGCACTGAAGATGGCGCCCAGTTCAAAGATACCAACCAGGGAGAAGAAACCAAGTACGATCCAGGTCAGGGTAGAAGCCTTGCCCTTTACGATGTCAAACACTTCCCAGCCGATGATGCCGAGGGTGAACAGGAACGAAACGATTTTTTCAGTCATAATGATTATCCTCCAATTTTCTGTCCTCATTTCTCGTTGAGGATCAGCGTCTTTCTTTTGTTCAGTGGGCTCTGTTTGAGCCTCACACTCATTTGTACGCTGTCCAAAAGAGGATGGCAGTTCATTATGAACTTTTTTGATATTTTTTTCTGAAGCGCTTTTTTAGATCAAAAAGCACGGGGCGCTGATAAACAGGCTCATCCCATCACCTGCTGTACACGCCGCAAATACTTTGCAGGGATCGGTTTTTCCAATTGCCAGACAATATTCATCGGTCTGCTTCCGCTATGGCTGACATACGCGGCCTGTCCCAGGAAAGTGTAGGGAGAAGTACCGAGCGCATCCCGCTTGAATTCGCGGACGAACAGCAGAATTCTGCTGCCCTGCGCGGCGTGATGGATATACCGGCGGCCTGTAGGCGAATCGGCCGCAGTGGTGGACTGGCTCTGCCAATGGAACAGGGACGGGCTGATGGCATAGTCCTCATACATAGTGGTAGGTGAATAATCCTTGTCGCTCTTATTGAGGGTGATCAGGAAAACATCGATCTTCTTATCCGGCAGATACAGCACGCCCTGGCGCATGGCGCTGAAATTTTTGTAGTCCAGGGCGACCAGAAGCTGCCGCTGGGTATAAGTGCAGTGCACATCCAGCGGGCAATCAAAGCCCAAATCAGCGGCGGAATCTATGAAGTCGATGTGATTGTACTGATACCGCAGCAGCTCCTGCAATTCAGCCAGCATCACCGGGCTGTCCGCCAGGCTGTACAGCTTTTCCAGCACTTCATCGCTGTTCCAGTCTTCGGCATAACTGTCCCAGACCGTCATATAGAACATCTGCATCATCCGCTGTTCCAGCGGCGGCAGTTGGTTGAAATCCACATCGTCCAGCCGGGACAGAATGTCCAGCAGGAACCGAATCCATCTGCGTGAATCGAATGCAGCAAAACGATAAAGGACTCTGCTGAGCACGTCCTCGGTTTCTTCTGTGAAATCGTCCCGCACACCGGCCTCCACGCACAGGCGGGCGAAAGTAATGCTTTTGCTGTAGATGTCCCCCGGCGACAGATGATACCAATCCAGGAAGCCGGCAAAAGTCAGCTCCTTTCCGCTGTCTTCCGTAAAGGAGCGGATACGGCTGACCAGCTCGCCGTGGCCCCGGAAGCTGCGGCTGATATTGTCCAGCACAGCCCTGGCCGCCTTCTTTTCCAGCTGGATATAACAGCCCCGCGGGGCGCCGGTGAAACCGCGTTCGATCTCTTCCCGGACACTGTGGTGATCATCGCCCAGCAAAGCGGCAAATTTCTCCGCAAAATTATACCGCCGGTTGGCTGCGCCGATGAAGTCCAGCACCGTCAGGCAGTCCTTGCCTTCACTGAGGCGCAGTCCGCGTCCCAGCTGCTGCAGGAAGATGGTCAGTGATTCCGTAGGTCGCAGAAACAGTACCGTATTGACCTCCGGAATATCCACGCCCTCGTTGTAAAGGTCCACCGCGAAGATGACGCGCACGTCGCCCTTGACCAGCCTGTCCCGGGCGGTGCGGCGTTCCCCGTCGCTGGAATGACTGTCCAATGCAATGGCTGGGATGCCGGCAGCATTGAAATGCTCCGCCATGAAACGGGCGTGCTGCACAGAAACGCAAAACCCCAGGGCTTTCACCTCATCCATATCGGCAGAGTATCTGATCAGGCTCTGCACCACGTGATCGGCGCGGCGCCGGGCAATTGCGCCGGAGATGGTATAGATATTGCTGAGCTCCGTCCGGTCATAGCCGCCCCGCACCCACCTCAATTCGTTCAGATCGATGGTATCGGACACGCCGAAATACTCGAAAGGGCAGAGCAGTTTCCGGTCAATGGCCTCCGGCAGGCGGATTTCCGCCGCAATGCGGTAATCGAAGAAACGCAGGATGGATTTGCCGTCCATGCGTTCAGGGGTGGCGGTCAGACCCAGAAGCACTTTGGGCTTAAAGGTCTCCAGCGCTTCCGCGTAGGAATCGGCAGCAGCGTGATGCGTTTCATCAATGACGATATAATCGTAATAATCCGCCGGCAGCCGCTTCCACAGCGCCTGGGAATTCAGGGTCTGCACCGAAATGAAAAGATCGTCCAGGTTTTCCGCCTGATGGCTGCCCACCCACAGTTCGCCGAAGTTGGCGTCCTTCAGTACGCCCTGAAATGTCGCCAGGCTCTGTTTCAGTATTTCTTCCCTGTGGGCGATGAACAGCAGCCGGTTCCGTGCCTTGGAATGGGCTTTTCGCCATCCGCGATAATCCAGTGCCGCGATCACCGTTTTGCCCGTGCCGGTAGCCGCCACCACCAGATTGCGGTAATATCCGCGCACCTCCCGCTCCGCCCGCAGCTGATCCAGGATGGCCTGCTGATAGGGATAGGGACGGATGTCGAACAGGAACGCCTGCTTTTCACCCTTCCACTTTTCACCTTTCAGAGCCTCTGCAAGCCGGGGATGGGCATCTGCGGTATAGGTTTCAAATTCGTCCGAATTCCAATAGCTGTCAAAGGTGGCGCTGATCTTCCGCAGCGTATCCGGCTGATCCACGGCCGTCAGCTTCAGGTTCCACTCCAGACCGTTGCTCATGGCAGCGTTGGACAGGTTGGAGGAGCCCACGTAAGCCGTGGTGAAGCCGGTATCCCGGCAGAACACATAGGTCTTGGCATGAAGCCGGGTGCGGGCCGTATCGTAGCTGACCTTGATCTCCGTGTTGGGCAATGCAGCCAGCTCGTCGATGGCCTTCACTTCCGTCGCGCCCATATAGGAAGTCGTTATAACCCGCAGCTGTCCGCCCCGGGAAGTGAATTCTCGCAGGGCGTCAATGATCAGCCGCAGACCGCTCCACTTCACAAAGGACACCAGCATGTCGATCCAGTCCGCGCTGGCGATCTCCTTTTGCAGTTCGGTGAACATCTTCGGCTCGTGGGCAGCGCCGGTAAACAGGCTGCTCACAGCCATCGGCGTTTCGGGACGGGGCATCCCGGCCGCGGTCATGCCGGTAATGCGGCCGGGATCATTCTCCCGGAGGATCTGCAGCAGCTTTTCCGCCCGGTCGTCCACAGCCTTTTCGGACAGGTCTTCCCGCTGCTGTGCCAGAACGTCCAGCACTTTGTTCACCAGCGTGATCCGCTGCGCCGCCTGTTCTTCGGTATTGGCAGGCATCGCTTCCAACGCCGCCCGTACCGCTTCCGCAACATACCCCGCCAATGCCTGCGGCGCTTCGGCTGCGTCCAGTTTCTCCACGTGCTTGCAGGCATCCGAAACAGACGCCAGCTCATTGGCCAGCGCCTGACTGATGATCTGTTCGTAAAGGCCGGGTTTGAGCATAATGGTTTCTCCTGCGCCAGTTGTGCCGTAAACGGAACGACAGTGCTGAAGGCCGCCGGTTTATTTCTCGAAAATGACGCCGCCGGCCTGCGTGGGATGATCGATGTAGAGGACGTCGGCGGCCCGGCTCTTGTATCTGACGACCTTCCAGGCGATCATAATATCGCCGGAAGCCGCGTCTGCCATCAGGATGCCGATCAGCAGCATGGGCATGGAGCCGATGAGAATGCCGGCGATCATCGGCAGGATGCCCAGAAGGATCAGCGGCATCAGCGCGCCGAAAAGGTACTGGCCTTTGGAGAGCGGGACCTTGCAGGTACAGTACGGCGTAAGGTACTGCTTCATAAACCCGAACTCAATGTCTTTGAAATGATGCTTCGCGAATACGGCCCAGCTGATGCCGTGGATCAGTTCATGCACAGGGATCAGAACGGCAAAAACCAGCATGACCCATAAAAAGGACATCGAGCCAAAGCCCTGCGCCAGGCTCCTGTTTTTCAGATAGAACAGTCCCAGGCCGATCACCGCCAGAGGAATCAGCAAAACGACGCCAAAGGCATTGGCGCTGACGATCCCCACCGTGAGCTCCGAACGGCGATAACCCTGCCGGAGGAGTTCATCCGACAAATTTTCAAACTGCGCAAGCCGCCTCTTTTCGGCTTCTGTCAGGACCCTCGCCTTTTCCCGCGCATCCGGATTTCCAGGATGCTTTCTCTCAGAACCGCCCATACAGTCCGCTCCTCATTCCGTACCCGCATTGTTCTTCCGGCTCTTCAGCGGTGCACTTTCACCACCGGCAGCACCGCGTCGATGTCCACAAAACCAATATTCTCGTTCATCCGGTCAAAGTACACCGGCACCTCGCCGGACAGCAGCAGATCATCCACATTGACGAACAGATACCTGCTGTAATACACATGCACGACGCCGGTGTCGGGATCGGTGTAATGGCACTCCACCACAAACGGGTTCCTGCCGTTCATGTTCACATTTCGCTGCTCATTGACCCCGACGATTTTCGCCATCACATAATGCCCGCTTTCGTAAGCGCGGCGCAGCAGCGCCCGGCGGCGGATGTCGGCCAGCAGCAGGCCGAGGCCCACAAGAAAGAAGACCGCCCCCGTACCGCCGAAGGTGTACAGAAAGATCATCTGGTCGACGGGGCCGTCACCGATCCTGAAAAACCAGAATAGCACGCCCAGCACCAGAAAGATGAATCCGATCGGCGCAAAAATGATACCGACGATGCCCTTGGCAGTCCAGCCGTATTTCTTGCGTTCAGTCACGTCAATCCTCCGTCAGTCTTCACGCCGCGATACGTACCGGGCCGGCACGGCGGCGGCAAACATACAAGCAAATCAAATTATACCCCGCTTTTTCAAAAATGCAATAAATATCTCCCCGGCCGCGCCTGCTCCGGGCGAAGCGCGGCTTCAGGGACCCCGGTTCCGCGCCTCCTTCATGCATGGAAGAAATACCGGAAAAAGACGAAAAGAAAGCAGGATGTCAGCCTGCGATGAAGAATACTGTGAGTCGCCCGGGGCCGGCCCGGCCGCGCGGCAATACGGAAAGAGACAAAAAGGAGCAGGCTGAAGGCGTTGACACTGAACGCGCCGGAGCTGTAAACAGATATGGAAAGAGACTATAAACTGCTGATCATCAACCCCGGCTCGACTTCCACGAAGATCAGCCTCTTTGTGAACGACAGGGAGCTGTTCCAGAGGAGCCGGTTCCATGACGCGCCGGTGCTGCTGCAATTCCCCCACGTCAACGACCAGGTGCCCTTCCGGTACGAGGTCATCCTGGACATGCTGAAAGAGGAAGGGACAGATCCGTCGGAGATCGACGTATTCGTGGGACGCGGCGGCAGCGCGTGCACACAGCCCGGCGGGGTGACGAAAATCGACCAGAAGCTGTACGACGACACCGAGGCGGCAGTCGGCGGGAGCGAGCACGCGGCGAAGCTGGGCGTCATGCTGGCCTGGCGGTTTTCCCTGGCCTATGGCCGTCCGGCCTATACGCTCAACCCGACCAACGTGGACGAATACTGTGATTACGCGCGCCTTACCGGCATCCGCGGCCTCTACCGCACGCCCCACTCCCACGTGCTCAACCCGAAAGCGGTCGCGGAGGCCCACGCCGAATCCCTCGGCAAACGCTATCAGGACTGCAACTTCATCGTGGCGCACATCGACGGCGGCGTGACCGTCAGCGCGCACGACCACGGCCGCATGATCGACGGCACCATGGGCGCCGACGGCGAAGGCCCCTTCGCCCCCACCAGGATCGGCAGCGTGCCGGTGCTGGCGCTGCTGGATTACATCGAGGCCCATTCCATCGACGACGTGCGGCGCATGTGTTCAAGGTCCGGCGGATTCGTCAGCCTTTTCGGCACATCGAACTCCGATACCGTCCACGCGCTGGTGGATCAGGGAGACAAGAAGGCGACGCTGGTCTGGAACACCATGATATACCAGATCTGCAAACACATCGGCGCGATGAGCGCAGTGCTCTGCGGCAAAGTGGACGCCATTCTGCTCACCGGCGGCCTGATGCGGTTCGACGATATCACCGCGAGCATTCGGGAACGCTGCAGCTGGATCGCTCCAATCCATGTGTATCCCGGCGAGATGGAGCAGGAGGCGATGGCTTTCCCGGTACTGAAAGTGCTCCGTGGCCAGGCCGAGGCCATGACGTACAGCGGCAAAAACGTGTGGCAGGGCTTTGAGGGCGTAACGTTCTGATAAAACAGCCATGCTTCAAGGGACACCAGAATAAATGAAAGCCATGATTTCATGCGGTTTATTGTTGGATTTTGAGACTTTCACAGTAATATTGTAATAAGTAATAAGTAAGCATAAATGCCCAATAATCCTGTAGGCGCAGAATGCTTATTTCGTACCGTACGTGCCGGTGGTTTGCCATGCGCAGGCACGCGGGATCGTAGCATTATTCCCGGGGTTTTATCAGGAATCATATTGTAGGAAAGTGCCGATGGGCGTTGGTATACGGTGTAGCGGCGGCCCCTGGGCCGCCACATCCGAAACATGATGAT
>JBGUIY010000246.1:0-2248 GCA_045113475.1 Christensenellales bacterium
AAGGCCGTCTTGCCGATGCCGGAGGCGCCGATCATGAGGCAATGGATATCGTCGCAGTCCACCAGAGCTGTGACTTCGCTTTTCTTCCCCGTGCTTCCCAGGATCAGCCCCTGGGTCTTGGTGGGCAGTGCTTCACCTCTGCGCCAGAGCGCAGGCTGGAACGGGACATGCTGAAAGATTTTCCCAATCTCCTTTTTGGTGGCCCAGCGCGCTGTGCCGTGCTGCCCATCGCCCACGGTCTTGGATTTGATCCCATCCAAAGTATAGTGCTGGCTGAAAAACAGGATCGCGCCGATCACGACGCTCATCACGGAGACCACGGCCGCCAGGGTCCACAAACCGCTTGGCATGGAACTGCCACCTCCTTACTGTGATGTCTTATAGTCAGACGGACTGGCATAAGCGGTTTTGGAAAAGCTGTCGGTAAAACTGTGCCGGTGATCCTCAAAACAGGCATCGCTTTTCAATAGATACGCTGTGGTAGACCCAGCATCGTCCCAGCAGGCATCTACGTTGTACCATGCGCCATCCAGACTGACTTTGTTCCAGGCATGGCATTCTCCGTTTGCGGTGCCCACGACCTCATAGCTGTCGATGCCCAGACAGAGCAGCATCCATTGATACGTATTGGCATACCCGTCGCAGACAACCGTCTGATTCTCCATGAAGCCCAACAGAGAATGGGCCTGGAGCCGGTCGTTGCTGGCGTAGGCAGAATAGTCGTAGGTCGCTTTGGCACAGAGCAAATCGTGGGCACTCACGGCGCGTTCAGAGTCTGTAGCCAGTTGACCTAAAGGTGCAATATACGCTTCCTCAAAGCTCCGCAGGGCTTCGCTGTAGTCTTCATCCGCATAGACGCGCAGCCAGTTCAGGCTATCCGCCCTTGCCTCATAAGCGTCAGCGTAACGCAGGAACCAAAGGCTATAACAGCGATCGGAAAAACGGACCAAAACATACGGAGACCGCGCGCTTCCGTTCAGCGTACCGATCATTGGAAATTTCCCGTCTCCCCAGAGGCAGTCAAACCTGCTGCGGAAGAGCTGCAGATCCTCGCCGGAGCACTTCTCTGTCAGCTGGATCGAAATGCGCTGCGGGAGGTACAGCAGCGCCGACCGGATCTGCCGGAGGGCGTCCTCGTAACACTCCGCCTCCAGGGAGATCTGCTTCGGAGTGCTCATTTCCGCTCTGACTGGGACACACCGCTCCGGGAAACGGCAGTCCAGCAGCGCCGACAGGATCTGATGGAACTGACCGTTGGTAAATACCGGGCTGTCCGGTTCCAGAGGAAGAAGCCCCAAGCTGTCCGTCATACGGAAGACTTCGTCCCGGTCTTCGGTCCCCCAATGGAGCAGACGGGAGAGCATCACCAGAGCCTGATACTCCGTGATGCTGCCCGTACCGTAAAGCGTGCTGCTGATACCCTTCGTGACGCCCGCCTCGTAGAGCCAGTCCACGGCCTCGGCGTACTGTTCCGGTACGTCCGAAAAGGGTGAATGGCCCTGGGCCTGGGTCCCGCAGATGCGGTAGAGATACAGCGCCGCATCCAGCCGCCCGGCTGCTTCCCCGGCGTTCAGGATCACGTCCGCGTCCGTCCCGTCCCCCGGCACTTCCTGGGCACTGTCCACGATCCCGTAAACGTAGAGGCGTCTGCCGGCCATATCGCCCAGGGTGGAGTTGTAATTCCCGTTCTTCCATATCTCGTCTGAGTAGCTGATGTCATTCTCTGCAGCATAGACCGGAAGCGTCAGGGATAGGGCCAATGCCAGCAGCGCCAGGGTGAGAAGAAGCAGCCGGACGGTTATGTTCCCGCCAAGGCTGCTCCGCGTGTTTCGGTATATTGTCAATCGTTTTCCTCCTGTGTGTTTTCGTCGGTTCCTCTCATCCCATGGAGAGGAAGACCGGCTCTTGTGTTTGGGACCACGCCGCCAGGTCATCGTTCCAGTCCTTGAACTGCGGCGAGATCCGCGTTGATGCCACGCCCCGCTCCTGTAGCTCACCCGCCATGCGCTCACAGGCTCTTTGCCCCGCGCGGTCGTTGTCCAGGCAGAGGAACACCGTATCCTGCACGGGCATCCGCTCCAGCATCTTCAGGACCGGGATCGTGGAGGTGCCGCAGCAGGCCACATAGTTGTGCGCCTGCCAGTCCCGGGGATACAGGGTGATGAAGGATAAAAGATCGATGGGCGCTTCGAACACATAGAGGTACCCATCGCCGCCGATGTGGTGGAAGGAATAGCGAGGGTCACAG
>JBGUIY010000247.1:0-2221 GCA_045113475.1 Christensenellales bacterium
TTGTCAAGGAAAGTATTTTCTGCTTGACACCGAAAAAGAAACGTTTTATATTACCCGTAAGCCTTACAGGCGCATACTGAATATATAAGGAAAGAAGGTTTTACCATGGCAGACGCGCTGAATATCGAACAACTGAAAGCCAAGGCGGAAGCGCTGATCAAAAGCATCACTGGCGATAAAGAGCTGCTGGCCTCCTTCACCAGGGACCCCGTCGGCACGCTGGAAAAGAAGCTGGGCATCGATCTGCCGGACGAGCAGATCAATCAGCTGATCGACATGATCAAGAAGGGGCTCGGCGCCGCCGGCACCAAGGGCCTGCTGGACAAAATCAAGGGCTTTTTCGGAAAGTGATAACCGCTGTTTTCAACAGCAAAGAAGGGACGCCTGCGGGCGTCCCTTTATGTATTCCGCTGCCGGTGTTATACGCTCAGGTGCCTGTCCATCAGGAAGGCCGTGGCGATGTACATGAGAACGGAGCAGCCCAGTGCCACCGCCGCGTCCACGATGAGGGCCGTGTCCCAGACGAGGCGCGCTGTGCAGGCGTGCTGCAGGGCGCTGAGGCCCCAGGAAAGCAGGATGAAGATCAGCAGGCTCACCCAGCCGTTGTACTTCTTCCCGTTCAGCAGGCAGGTGGAGACCACGTCGGCCAGGTAGGCGGTGATGACCGTGCACAGCCAGCTGCACAGGAAGTTCAGCGTCAGCAGGGCGAAGAGTCTGCCGTCCAGGGCTGCGTTGATTTTCATGGACTTCAGAAAGTCGTTCACCATTTCCTTCAGCTGGCCCAGCTGGCCGTAGTGGCCCAGCAGCAGGGTCACGTCCAGGGCGCCGAGGGCGAAGAAGAACACGCCGGCCGCGAAGATCGACAGGCCGTTCTCGATGACCTTGCTGCCCAGGATTTTGTAGCAGCTGTTGGGGGTCATGTACAGCATATAGCCCTGCTTGGTGTTCATGTCCTGATGCATGGTCAGGATGCTCTGAATGCCGATGAACAGCACGCCGCCGAAGGCCAGCATGGTCAGGAGTGCGATGGACATCCCGTTATAGCTGTTTTTGTCCAGGTACAGGCTGACCAGGAACGCAAGTTCCGCGCAGCCCGTGATGACCAGGATGATCAGCTTCGTGAACCAGGTTTTCCGGAATTCGTATTTGATCAGGTTTTTCATGCTTCCATACCTCCCTGCGCACCGTAGATCTGCCGGTATTCGTCGGCAATGGAGCAGCCGTTCTCGGTGCGCTCCGTTTCGATATCCACTTCCTTGACCAGCTGGCCGTTTCTGAGGAATACGGCCCGGTCGGCGATGGATTCCATCTCCTCCACCAGGTGGCTGGACATCAGCAGCAGCTTGTCCGGCGCGGCGGATTCGATGATGGCTTCCTTGATGCGGTCGCGGGCCAGCAGGTCGATGCCGTTGAAGGGTTCGTCCAGCATCCATACCTTCGCGTCCCGCGCCAGCGTGACGGCGATCTTGGCTTTGGCCATCATGCCGGAGGACAGGGTCTTGGTCTTCAGGCTTTCCTCCAGTTCGAACTGGCTGAGCAGCGTCCGGTAGCGCTGCATGGAGAAATCCGTGAAGAAATCCTGGTAATACCTGCCTACATCCCGGAGGGTCATCCAGGTGTAGAAGTAGGGTTCTGTGGACATGTAGGCGATGGAAGCGCGGCTTTTGACGTCTACAGGCTCGCCGTCAAAGGATACGGTGCCGCTGGTGGGCTTGCACAGGCCAGCGGCAATCTTCATCCAGGTGGTCTTGCCGCTGCCGTTCGGGCCCAGCATGGCGTAGATGTGGCCAGCATCCATGGCCAGGCTCACCTGGTCCACGGCCGTTTTCGTTCCAAATACCTTGGTCAGTACTGTACTTTTCAGCATGATTCATCCTCCTTGGTGATCAAAGTCACGGCTTCTTCGCGGCTGTAGCCCAGGGAAGCCGTTTTGTCGAGATATTCGCGCACGGCTTCCCTTGCCATTTCCGTGCGCAGCTTTATCAGCCGCTCCATGGAATCCGTCACATAGGTTCCCATGCCGCGCCGCATTTCCACCAGGCCTTCTTTTTCCAGCTCCTGGTAGACCCTGGCGGCGGTGTTGGGGTTGATGGTGTACCGGAGCGCCAGTTCCCGGCCCCCCGGCAGCTTTGATCCGGCCGGGAGCCTGCCGGTGACCATTTCCGTCTTGATACAGGTGGCCACCTGCATCCAGATCGGGATCGAAGCGTTGAATTCCATC
>JBGUIY010000248.1:0-2046 GCA_045113475.1 Christensenellales bacterium
AATATGCAAGCATAATTTTCAAAATAATGTGAAAAATTGGCGAAAATTGACGGAAATCCTGCATTTTAGGGCTTTCCGGCGGGCAACAAATCGGTAACAAAAATGAAAAAAATCGAAGATCATATACAAGATATGGTGTGGCAGGTCGGCAAAATTCTCCAAATCTTGTGAAGCCCGGCTCGGAACGCGGGCAGGAATCTTTTTCCGTTTCTTTGCAAAAAAATGGAGCGAAAGACTGCATGGATTTCCCTGTTTCGGCGCAAAATAGCGGTATCATCCAATCAGAATGCGGAGGAACCATGAGAAAAGTCGTTCGTTTTCTGCTGCTCGCCGCAGCGCTTGCCGCCCTGGGCCTCCTGCCCTTCCGCGCCACAGACGCCGCGAAGCTGATCCCGGTCCGTGCCGTGATCGTCACCCGGGACGGCGGTTCGTACACCGTGGACGTCGGTCAGGCCGTGCGCGGCGTCGGACGGACGCTGTCCGAGGCCCTGGAGGATCTGCGCGCAGGCGTGAGCGGGGAGATCTTCTTTCCCACCGCCGAGGAGATCGTCGTGACCGATACCGGGGACGACTTTGCCGGGACCGTGACCGCCGTCACGGAGGAATCGGCCTTTCAGCCCGCGGCCGGGCTCTACCGGACCGAGGAACGCGGCCTGGACGCTTCGGCTGTCGCGGCCTATCTTGCCGCCCATCCGTCCGAGGTGACCCTGGTCCGGGTCCGCGGCGCGCTCCACGCAGGCGAGCCCGTCGCGCTGCCGACGCTCCGCGTCGAAGGGGGAGGCTTCGCGGTCGATGCGCCGTAGAGAACGCGCCCTCTGCTTCACGGCGGCGGCTGTGCCGGTGCTCCAGCTCTGTCCCGGCCTGGGCTGGCTCCCGGCGGTCGCGGGTGGGGCGTGCGCCGCACTCCTATTATATATATGTACGCGCCTGCTCGGACCGAAGGGCCTGTCCGAAGCGGCGCGTTGGCCGGCGGGACGGGTCGCTTCCGCGCTTCTGGCGGCGGCGCTGGCCGGTCTCGGGGCCTGGTCCGCCCGTCAGGGGGAATATGCCTTTCCGCAGACGGCGGGTAAGCCCCTCCCGGCTGTCCTGCTGCTGATCCTTGCCTGGGCTGCCGTCCGGCGGGGCAGGGAGGTCCCGGCCCGGTGCGCCGGCGTGCTGCTGCCGATCCTCGCCGCCCTCTGCGGGTCTGTCCTGGCGTTCAGTCTGCCGCAGATCCGCCTCGCCTGGCTTCGCCCGACCTGGAGCACGCCGAAGGCGCTCCGCGCCTGCGGCGCACTGCTTCTGCCCGGAGCCGTTCTCTGCCTGCCGTCGTCGGAGGAGCGGAAAGGCGTCCCGGTTTCAGCCCTTGCCGCTGCCCTTGCAGCGGCGGTGACGGCTGCCGTCACGGCGGGAACTCTCTCCCCGGCGCTTGCGCGGGGTCAGGCTGCCTTCTGGAGCCTGTCGCGGAGCGTTTCCGTCCTCGGCGTGGTCCGCCGCTTCGAGGCCCTGGTCTCCGCCGCCCTGCTGATCGGCAGCTTCAGTCTCAGCGCTCTGCTTCTGAACGCGGGGCGCTGCATGCTGGACAGACTTGCGCCGAACAAGGCGAATCAGCTCAGCGAGCTTGCGCTCCCGATCCTGCTTGCGCTTGCCTGTCTGCCCGGCGCGGACCTGCTCTCCGTCTGCGGCGCGGCGGCGATGATCGGCGGCGTTTTCTGCGTCCTGATCCAACGCGCAGGCGGCAAAAACCGGTCCAAAAAATAATTTGAAAAATCGCAAAAAAATGCTTGACATTTCGAACCATTGGTGCTAAGATATGCGAGCGCGCTGCGGAAGGGACCTGGTTCCGACCACCGGCAAAAAGATTTTTTCGAGAAATCGAAAAAACACTTGACAAACCGGATGCAACGTGCTAATATATAAAGGTCGCTGCGGTTGGGGGAAACCGATGAAACCACGCGAGTTTATATAGGCTGCAAGGCCGATGTACCTTGAAAATTAAACAACGAGAAACATGAACAAACACCATGGACAATTGAGTGAGCGATATCAAATCGCCCACGAACGTTG
>JBGUIY010000249.1:0-2450 GCA_045113475.1 Christensenellales bacterium
TCCGAAGCGCTGACGATCCTGCCGGTGTTCACCGCGGCGGCGGTTCCCGGCCTGACGGTCGGCTGCGTGGTAGCCAACCTGATCACCGGCTGCGCAGCCTGGGATGTGGTGTTCGGCAGCATGGCGACGCTGCTGGGCGCGATCGGTACAAGGCTGTTGAAAGACAGGCCGGCGGTCGCCTGGATTCCCCCGGTGGTGAGCAACATGGTGATCGTGCCGATCGTGCTGATGAAAGTCTACGGTGTGGACAACGTGGAAGTTTTCGGCGAGGTATTTAACGGCGACAGTCTCTGGATCATGCTGGCCGTTACGGTAGGAATCGGAGAAATCATCGCCTGCGGTGTACTGGGAATGCTTCTGCATCAAACCATAAAGAAGAATCCGAGGATCACGGATCTGGTGGATTAATACATTATCCGGGTCATCAAAAACGCCCTCTGCGAAGGTCTCAGCGGAGAGGGCGCTTTTTCATGCTGTTTACTTGTGATAGAGCTTGTGGCTCTGGTAGCTGGGATCACAGGTCAGGTTGACACCCAGGCGGCGGAAAGTATTGTCGTCCACCGCGGGGAGGATGACCGTGGAATGGACCTCGCAGTTCTTCAGCTTCGGCAGTTTGCTCAGCGCCCGGGCAGCGTTGTAGTTGGTAGCCGCGGAAACGGACAGGGCGATCAGCACCTCGTCTGAATGCAGGCGGGGATTGTGATTGCCCAGGTACTTGCACTTCAGCTCCTGCACAGGTTCTACGACTTCCGGGGAGATCAGGTGGACCTTCTTCGGGATGCGGGCAAGCTTTTTCAGCGCGTTCAGGATCAATGCAGCCGAAGGCCCGAGCAGATCCGTGGTCTTGCCGGTGACGATCTCACCGTTCGGCAGTTCGATCGCCAGGGCAGGGTTGCCGGTCGCTTCGGCGCGGACGCGGGCGGCGTTCATCACGGGGCGGATGCTTTCATCGATGTTCAGCTGCTTCATCAGCAGGAGGATCTTTTCGGCTTCCTCTTTGGCAGCGTGGCCCTGGAGGAAGGAACAGCGGGCGGCGTAATACCGGCGGATGATTTCCTTTTCCGCGGCTTCCACGCAGGCGCGGTCGTCGGTGATGCACATACCGACCATGTTCACGCCCATATCAGTCGGGCTCTTGTAGGGAGATTTGCCCCACACATGTTCGAACAGGGCGTTCAGGACGGGGAAGATCTCGATATCCCGGTTATAGTTAACGGTGGTCCGGCCGTAGGCTTCCAGGTGGAAGGGATCGATCATGTTCACATCGCTGAGGTCCGCGGTGGCGGCCTCGTAGGCGACGTTGACCGGATGCTTCAGGGGGAGGTTCCAGATCGGGAAAGTTTCGAACTTGGCATAGCCGGCTTTGATGCCCCGGCGGTTCTCCTGGTACAGCTGGCTCAGGCAGGTTGCCATCTTGCCGCTGCCGGGACCGGGGGCAGTGACCAGCACGAGGGGGCGCGTGGTCTCCACGTAATCGTTGCGGCCGAACCCATCGTCGCTGACGATGTGATCGATGTTCGTGGGGTAACCCTCGATCGGGAAATGATGATAGGTCCGGATGCCCTGGGCGTTCAGGCGTTGCTCGAAAGCGACGGCGGCCGGCTGCCCGGCCCAGCGGGTGAGGACGACGGAACCGACGTACAGGCCGATCCCGCGGAAGGCGTCGATCAGGCGCAAGGTGTCCTGGTCGTAAGTGATGCCCAGGTCGCCGCGGACCTTGCTGGTCTCGATATCATTGGCGTTGATCGCGATGAGGATCTCTTCCTTGTCCTTCATCTTCAGGAGCATCTGCACCTTGCTGTCCGGCTGGAAACCCGGCAGGACGCGGCTCGCATGGTAGTCGTCGAAGAGCTTGCCGCCCAGTTCCAGGTAGAGCTTGCCGCCAAACTCGTCGATCCGCTGCATGATGCGCTCGGACTGCATGCGCGTATACTGGTCGTGATCAAAGCCGATTTTCATATCCTTAACCCCCGTGATCCGGAATCAAACAAAGGATATTTTACCCTTGCGCACGGGACATGGTCAAGATTTCCCCGGAGGAAATACAAAAAAAGACAGGGATACAGGGAGCCCGGGCTTGCTTTTCCGGCAGGAAAACGCTATACTCTTCCTTGCCGTTTGCGCGATGAAGATTGGGTCCCGTGCGATCCTTCGGTGTGAACCCTGTCAGGTCCTGACGGAAGCAGCAGTAAGCATCTGACGGGATGTGCTGCGGGGTTGCCCGGTCTGAGCGCAGGCGGTTTTTTTTCTGTTTGCTGCTTTTTGCGGCAGTGGATGTATGATATACTTAATCGATGTCAATATTTGGAGGAATGCGGCAATGGAGCTTGATCTGATCCGGCAGGTGGACCCCGAGGTGGCGGATGCCATCAACCTGGAGCTTGATCGTCAGCGTACCCATGTGGAGCTGATCGCCAGCGAGAACTTCGTCTCTCCGGCGGTGATGGCGG
>JBGUIY010000250.1:0-4576 GCA_045113475.1 Christensenellales bacterium
GCGTGGTGGAGGCGGAAGGCAGCCGGATGAAGCTGATCAACTACGGCTGTATTGAGACCAAGGCCGGCGTTCCCATGCAAAACCGCCTGCGGACGCTGCAGCTCGGCGTCCGGGATCTGCTCAATATTTACCATCCGGATGACGTTGCGTTTGAGGAGCTTTTTTTCGCCCGGAACGTGACCACCGCCCTGATGGTCGGGGCTGCCCGCGGCGCGGCCATCATTGCCGCCGCCGAATACACCCAGAATCTGTATGAATATACGCCCATGCAGATCAAACAGGCGATCACCGGGTACGGCAAAGCTGATAAAAAACAGATCCAGCAGATGGTCAAACTTCTGCTGAAACTGGAAGAGATCCCCAAACCGGATGACGCCGCGGACGCCATCGCCTGTGCCATCACCCACTGCCAGGCCGGCGTGGCAAAATCCCAGTTCATGATGAAATAAGGAACAATTACAGGATCCTGATCGTTAGCTGTATGGCAATCCTGTTATGGAGGAAATGATATGTACGCGTTCATCGAAGGCGAAGTCTGTGAAAAGCTGAACGGCAGCCTCGTCCTTCTGGCTTCCGGCGTCGGCTGGCAGCTGAACTGTTCCAACAACACCCTGCAGGCCGCTCCGCCCGTAGGCGAGAAAATGCGCTGCTATACCTACCTTTCCGTCCGGGAGGACGCGATGGAGCTTTTCGGCTTCGCCACGCGGGAGGAAAAGGAGATGTTCCTGCAGCTGACCTCTGTTTCGGGCATCGGGCCCAAAACCGCCCTGGGCGTTCTGGGTGCTATGCCCCTGCGGGATCTGAATCTCGCAATCCTGCTCGGGGATGTCAACGCCCTTTCCCGCGCGCCGGGCATCGGCAAAAAGACAGCCCAGCGGATCGCGCTGGAGCTGAAAGACAAGATCAGCCAGGCGGATGTTTCCGCCGCAGCCGCTCCGTCTCAGGGCGCCGTCTCCGCCGCCGCCCTCAGTTCCGACGCGGTCACCGAGGCCATTGAGGCGCTGATTGCCCTGGGATACTCTTCCACGGAGGCGAGGAATGCCATCTCCCAGATCAAGGACCAGACCGACAAGCCGGAGGAACTGATCCGCCTGGCATTACGGGCTATGGCGGGTTTTTGAGGAAGCATCCGCGCTTCAGCGCGGCTAATGCTTCCCATGCTACAGGAGCCCGCGATTGACGAGCCCGCAGGCGAAGTCAGAGCGGTTGCGACGATCGCATACGCGGGCACAGACACAAGCTCAGATATCTTACAGGAGTAACAGTCTATGATGGATGACAGATTGATGACCGGATCCTATATGGCGGAAGACAGTTCTGTGGAGCAGACCCTCCGCCCCCATACGCTCCGGGACTATGTAGGCCAGCAGGCCGTAAAAAGCAGCCTGGACATTTATATCCAGGCCGCCCTTTCCCGTCATGACGCGCTGGACCATATGCTGCTGTACGGCCCTCCCGGCCTGGGAAAAACCACCCTCGCCTGCATCGTGGCGGCGGAAATGGGACAGAACATCCGCGTGACCAGCGGTCCGGCCATTGAACGGCCCGGCGACCTGGCTTCCATCCTCAGCAACCTGAACGCGGGGGACGTGCTGTTCATCGACGAAATCCACCGGCTCTCCCGCCAGGTGGAGGAAGTGCTCTATCCCGCCATGGAGGACTATGCCATTGATATCATGATCGGCAAAGGCCCCACTGCCCGGAGTATCCGCGTGGACCTGCCGAAATTCACCCTGGTGGGCGCCACCACCCGCGCCGGACAGCTCTCCGCCCCCCTGCGGGATCGTTTCGGCATGCTGTTCCGGCTGGAAATGTATACGCCGGAGGAACTCCGCCAGATCGTGGAGCGCAGCGCCGGCATTCTGGGCGTGGACGCGGATCCGGACGGCCTGCTGGAAATCGCCCGCCGCAGCCGCGGCACTCCCCGTATCGCCAACCGTATGCTCAAGCGCGTGCGCGATTATGCTGAGGTCAAAGCCGGCGGCCATATCAGCCTGGAGATCGCACGGGAAGCCCTGGCCCTGCTGGATGTGGATGAACTCGGTCTGGACAAGGTAGACCGCAACATCCTCACCTGCATGATGGACAAGTTCTCCGGCGGTCCCGTCGGTCTGGATACGCTGGCTGCCACCACCGGCGAAGACGCCGTAACCATTGAAGACGTGTATGAGCCCTATCTGATGCAGCTGGGTTTCCTCATGCGGACCCCGCGCGGACGGGTCTGCACCCCCGCCGCCTGGAATCACATGAAAAAGAACATGCCTGCCACTGCAGAGGCCCAAATCAGGATGGAGATCTGACCCCATGAAAACTTCCGATTTCAACTATGACCTTCCCGAAGAGCTGATTGCCCAGACTCCCGTTGAACCCCGGGATCACAGCCGCCTGCTGGTTTATCACCGGAAAGACGGACAGATTGAGCATAAGCATTTCTACGATATTATTGATTACCTCAACCCCGGCGACGCCCTGGTCATCAACGAAACCAAGGTGATCCCGGCGCGCCTGCTCGGCGTCAAGGAAGATACCGGCGTACCGGTGGAGGTGCTTCTCCTGCGCCGGCACAACGTCACAGACTGGGAGGCGCTTGTCCGTCCCGGCCGCAGGCTTCGTCCCGGTACCATCTGTTCCTTCGGGGACGGCCTGCTCCGCTGCGAGGTACTGGATAACGTGGAGGATATCGGCGGACGGATCGTCCGTTTCCACTGCGACGGCGTCTTTGAGGAAGTGCTGGACCGGCTCGGAGAAATGCCCCTGCCGCCGTATATCCACGAAAAGCTGCAGGACGCGAACCGGTACCAGACCGTCTACGCAAAGCAGGAAGGCTCCGCCGCCGCTCCCACCGCCGGTCTTCACTTCACACCGGAGCTTCTGGAGCGGATCAAGGCGAAAGGTGTCACCGTCGTTCCCGTACTGCTCCATGTAGGACTTGGCACCTTCCGTCCTGTCAAAGTGGAAGACGCGGAAAAGCACGTCATGCACAGTGAGTTCTGCCAGGTAACGGAAGAGGCGGCCGAAACGCTGAACCGGATCCGGCAGGCCGGCGGCCGCATTGTCTGCGTCGGCACCACCTCGGTGCGCACCCTGGAAACCATGGCCACCGAGGACGGAATCATCCATGCCGGTGCACGGGATACCGCCATCTTCATTTACCCCGGGGTGAAAATCAAGGCAGTGGATGCCCTGATCACCAATTTCCACCTTCCCCAGAGTACCCTGCTCATGCTCGTCAGCGCACTGACCGGCCGGGAGGAAGCGCTGTCCGTATACCGGGAAGCTGTCCGGGAAAGATACCGTTTCTTCTCCTTCGGGGATGCGATGTTTATCGAATAATACAGGAGGTACACTCCATTGAGTGAAATGATTCAGGAATCCGCCCTTTGCCAGGCATTCGCGTGCTACCGCGTAGAGTCTCCGTCCGATGACGGCTCCTTTTCCGTTGAATCCCACAGCCATTATTTCAGCGAAGTCATGCTGATGCGCAGCGGCACCTGCCGGGTTATCCGCGGCAGCTATACCTATATCCTGAAGCCGGGTGAGCTGATCTACATCTCTCCGCTGGTCCGTCACTCTGTGGAGTCCGTGGACGGCAGCCCCGTTGTCTATGACGTGGTGAAGTTCAGCGCGACCCGCCTGCGGGAAATTCCGTCCTACCTTTCCGACCTGCATTCCTTCTCTATGGACGCAGCCCATGCGCATCTGTCTGTTCATATGAATTCCCGGGACGTGGAAACCTGGCACCTGGATAAAATCATTATGGAATGCATTTCTGAGTGCGAGCGCCGTGCCTTTGCCTGGGATCTTCATGTTCGCGCCCTCATCTGCCTGCTGATCACCGGTCTGTCCCGCTTCTGGCTGGACCGGCGTGAAACTCTGGCGGATTACCATCCGCACACCCGGGATCCCATCCTTGACATTCCGGCTTATATCGAGCAGCACATTTCCGAGCCGCTGAAGGTGGAGGATCTTGCCGAGCAGTGCGGTCTCAGCTATCCCTGGTTCGCCAAGCGTTTTCGGGAATTCTTCGGCCTGAGCTGCAAACAGTTCATCCAGCAGCTGCGCAATGAGGCGGTGGAGCTGTATCTGGTCTATTCCGACCTGGACCTGGCCTCCATCAGTGACAGAACCGGCTATACAGACTGCAGCCACATGGTGAAGGAATTCCGCCGGATGACCGGTACAACCCCCGGACAGTACCGGTCCATGATGAAAATACAGGGGCACTCACACTTTATCCCCTTTTCCCGTCAGGCGGCCTCTATTCATCCCTCAAAGGGTTGACACGCAAGGGAAAACCGGATAAAATACAGTTTGTTCGCAAGTCTTCAAGGGCTTGATGCGGAAGCATGCGGGCGTAGCTCAATGGCAGAGCTCCAGCTTCCCAAGCTGGTCACGTGGGTTCGATTCCCATCGCCCGCTCCAATACCGCATCAATGACTCGGAAGCAATTATTGGCTCGCTTTTGAGCGACGATAACTTTAAGGAGGAGACCCCAAATGGCAAAAGGACGTTATGAACGGACAAAGCCCCATGTAAACATCGGAACGATCGGACACGTTGACCACGGCAAGACCAC
>JBGUIY010000251.1:0-17602 GCA_045113475.1 Christensenellales bacterium
ACCTGCCGAACGCAAAACAAACTGTTTCGTTTCAAAAGTTTTGCTGTTTTTAAAACAATAGTTATTATTGACAAAGCTCATGAATTATATTATTATAAAATCAGAAAGCTGAAACATCACTTTGAGGGAATCTTATGCAGAACGAACGCAGAGAGCAGATCGTCGATGCAGTTAATCAGTGCGGAGTGATTTACTTCGGGACGCTTGTCGACATGTTTCCCGAAGTCTCCGATATGACGCTGCGCAAAGATCTGAAGTCGCTGGATGAAGAAGGACGGATCGTACGCATTCACGGCGGGGCCCGTTCACTGGACACGGTACGGAGTTCGGATATACCCCTGCGCCAGCGTCTCACCCAGAACATAGAAAAGAAACAGGAAATAGCAGCCAAAGCAAAATCCTTCGTAAAACCGGGCGATTCTGTATTCCTGGATTCAGGATCAACGATGACCGAACTGGCCAAGCAATTTCCCGACCAGCCCTGTACCGTTTTCTGCGGAGGCCTGAGCTGTATATATGAACTCAGCAAGCTGGAGAACCCCAATATATATATGCTGGGCGGAATGCTGAACAAGAGCAGCCAGTCCGTACGTGACCCGCGCGTAGCAAAGGAGGTCGAAAGCCTGTACTTTGATGTATCCTTTATATCAATCAATGGGTTTTCACAGGAAAACGGGTACAGCTGCCGATCCCCGGAACGCCAGCTGATGGAGCAGGCCGTATTGAAACGCAGCCGGATGAAAGTGGTCCTGATGGATTCGACGAAGGTGGATAAATGCTGCACCTATCTGATCTGCAAAACATCAGAGATCGATGTGCTGATATCCGACAGCGCTCTGCCGCTGCAGATCCGTCAGGCGATCGAGCAGCAGGGCGTGACTGTTGTATAATATAATGAATCCTGTGCCGGAGCCAGCCGGTCGGAGATAAATCAATTAATGGAGGGGAATTCAATGAAACAACTGCGCAAAAGTCTGTCTCTGCTATTGGCGCTCGCGCTGCTGCTGGGCTGTGTCTCTGCGGCGGCGGAAGGGCCGGTCGTCTTCTGGCACACGCTGGAAGAAATGTACCGCGCGGATCTACAGGAACTCGTGAACAAGTACGAACACGCCGACCAGGTAACCGTTGAATACCAGGGCCGCGTAGCGGAAATCCTGCAGAAGGTTCTGGCGGCCAACGTCGAAGGCGGCCAGGAACTGCCGTACGTATTCCCGGTCCACTCTTCCGAGATCAAGAACCTTGCCCGAGATGGCGTCGTGGAAAATCTGGATCCGTATATCGAAAAATACGGCACGGATCTGAGCAACATGAACATGAAGGACGTATACGCCTATGAAGGCAGCCAGTACGGCCTGACCTGGACGATCACGGGCATCAGCGTTTTCTACAACAAAACGATCGCTGAAAACGAGGGCATCGTCTTCCCGAAGACCTGGGCAGAGATGGACGAATTCGTCCACAAAGCCGCCGTGAAGAACAGTGACGGCACCACCGCGCGCTATGCCATGTGGATGCCCGGCTGGGACAGCTATTACTTCACTTGGCTGTTCTGGAACTTCGGGGTCATCACCGTGGACGAAGAGGGCAAGAGCACGCTCAACAGCGAAAAGGCTGTCGAAATCGTGAAGCAGGTCAAGGCATGGATCGATGAGGGCCTGATCATGTGGGGCTATGGTTCCAACGGTTCCTCCAACATGCGCTCCGCTTTCTGGGCCGGCGAAGCGTTCGCGATCTTCCACACTTCCTCCCAGTTCAAGAACCATTTCGACAACATGAAAGCCAAAGGCTATGAAGTCGGCGTAGCCGTACCGCCTGCCGGCGATGCAGCCAACACGACTGAGATCTTCGGCATGTCGCTGTGCATTCCTGCCAAGCTGGACGAGAGCAAGAAGGACGACGCCTATCAGCTGCTCCAGTATCTGTGCAGCAAGGATACAGACTGCGCGATGGCTTCCTTTACCGGCTTCCTGGCGAACTATGCGGACGCAATGGAAACCGAAACCGGCAAGACTTTCCTGGCCGAGTATCCTGAAATGGCCAATCTCTATGACCATATCACCGAGATGACCTGTGCGGTCCAGCTGCCCTGCTATACTGCAATCACCAACGTGATGGAAGACGGCCTGGCCCAGATCTTCCTGGAGAACGCTGACATTCAGGGGACCCTCGACGGCATGGTCGACGAAATCACCGGTCTCTACGAAGATTCACTCTGATTTGACAAGCAGCCGGCGCGGGATACTTCCCGCGCCGCGCTCTGATTTTTATGACATTGAACCAAAGGGAAGAAGGTTACTGTAAAGTGCCGGTACGAGCAAAAAGCACAGGCCTGAAACGCCGCAGCCGCATCTTTGATTTTATGTGTACGGTGCCTGCGCTGGTATTGTTCATCATATTCACTTATTACCCCATTGCCGAACTGTTCCGCATCAGCCTGACGGACTGGAACCTGACCCGTTCTACCTATAAATATGTCGGGTTCAAGAACTATGAATGGCTGTTCGCGGGCCGCGGATGGAGCCAGTTCATTTCATCCCTGACCATTACGGGAATATATACGATCGGCGAAGTCGCGCTTACGCTTGTCCTCGGACTGATCCTGGCGCATGTGTTCGACCGGATGACCCGCTGGTTCAATTTCATGCGGGTCGCCGTCATTATGCCGCGCTATATCCTGGTATCATCGACCGCGCTCGTATTCATGTGGCTGTACAACGATATGTACGGCGTTTTCAACTATTTTCTTTCCCTGTTCGGGGTGACGCCGATACGCTGGCTCAGCAGCCGGGATATGACACTGCCTTCGCTGATCATTTTCAGCGCCTGGAGAATGGCCGGCTATGCCATGCTGATCTATTTGTCCGCGATCAAAGGCATCAGCGAGCAATACCTGGAAGCAGCAGAGGTCGACGGCGCAAACGGCTGGCAGAAACTCTGGTATATCAAGCTTCCTCTGCTCGCGCCCACCACTTTGTTTCTGACTGTAACCACCATGGTATCCTCCATGAAGGTTTTTCAGGCCGTGGATATCCTGACGCAGGGCGGGCCTTATAAAACCACGATGGTAATGGTGTATCAGATATATAAACTGGCTTTTGAGGATCATCGTCTGGACCGCGCTTCCGCGGAAGGATTTGTCTTCTTCCTGATCCTGCTCATATTTACGGCGATCACCATGAAATGGTCTGACCGCAATGTCAGTTACGACGCGTAAGGGGGGATGCGGATATGAGCAGGAAAAAAACCGCCAGGATATTGAAAACCGTTCTTGCGTCAATCGTAATGATTATCACCGTATTCCCCCTGTACTGGATGGTCATCACTTCATTCAAGACGACCGACGAGGTGCTGCTGAATCAGCCGACATTCTGGGCAATGTCGTTCAATCTGGACGCGTACAGGGACGTCCTGACGCATTATCCGGTGTTCAGGTATCTGTGGAATACACTGGTCGTGACTCTGGGTATTGTAGCGATCCAGAGCTTGACCGCCATCCTGGCTGCCTACGGGTTCTCCAAGGGGAGCTTCAGAGGTAAAAACGTTCTTTTTGTGTTTATCCTGGGCGCCATGATGATCCCTATCCAGGTCACTTTTATTCCCATCTATGTCATGATCAGCAAACAGGGGCTTCTGAACAGCTATATCGGCCTGATCCTGCCCGAAGCAGCATCGGCCTATTCCATCTTTATGCTCCGGCAAAGTTTTCTCGGCGTAGACGACAGCTATCTGGAAGCGGCTGAAGTCGACGGCCTGGGTAAATTCCGATCTATTTTCAGGATATTGATTCCCATGTGCCGCTCGTCTGTGATCACGATGGTCATCCTGTCCTTTATCAACGGCTGGAACGCTTATTTCTGGCCAAAAATGATCATAACGACGGACAAGGCACGGACGATTTCTCTGGGGATCGCGGACATTCGCATGTCATTTCTGAGCATGGAAGCGCTGAATATGAACCAGATCATGGCCGCCTCATGTATCGCCGCGCTTCCGATCCTGCTGCTGTTTGTATTCTTCCAGCGCTACATACTGACCGGCTTTTCAAAGGCTGCGATGAAATGAGAGAGATCTTATGATTCTATCCACGACTACGACGATTTTAAGCCGGAACGATCCGGTGCCGCCGCGTGACAGTCTCTTCAAAGCGATGCAGCTGTGCGCAGATGCGGGTTTTGAGCACCTGGACCTTCACTTTGGAACCCAGGGACGCGACGGCTACCCGCTGGCTCTGGACAACTGGGAAAAATGGACTGATGACGTGGCAAAAAAAGCAGAACAACTCAATGTCACGTTCAGGCAGGCCCATGCTTTCCATTACCGCACACGCGAGTCGACAGCGAAGCTGGAAAATCGCAGCTGGTACGAAGAGCGCATGCGACGGAGCGTCATCGCGGCGGAGCGTCTTGGCGTAAAATGGCTGGTTCAGCATCCATCCGATTTCAACGCGGACCCGGCATATGATTTTGAGAAAACGAAACGCTACAATATCAGGTACTGGACACCCTTTGTGGAACTGGCGAACAAACATCATGTCGGGGTCGCCTTTGAGAATCTGTATCAGTCAGGGCACCATCAGCGGTATTGCAGCGAGGTTGACGAACTGATCGATTTCATTGACATTTTTCACGGAGCGCAGGTCGGGGCATGCTGGGATACCGGACATGCCGCGGTTGCGGGCCAGCGTCAGGGCGATGCGATACGCAAGCTGGGAAAGCGCCTCAAAGCGATGCATATTCATGACAACCATCAACAGCCCAAGGGTGACGAGCATCTGATGCCGTATTGCGGCACGCTGGACTGGGATGAAATCCTCAGTGCCGTGGCCGACGTGGGCTATGAAGGCAATTTTTCCTTTGAAGTCAAAGAACCCACCTGGAGCATGCCGCCGGAAATGAGTGAGGAAATGCTCCGGTTCCTGCACCGATTGGGTGTATGCATGGTAAAGCGCATGGAGGGAAGCGCATATGCTTGATCTGGTATTTACGGGCATCGGCTCAGCCTTCTGCCCCCAGCTGGGAAATACTTCAGCCTTTTTCTGGAAAGGCGACCGGCTGTATCTGCTGGATTGCGGTTCCTTGGTTTTCGCGGCATTGGAAAATAACAGTATACTGGCACGGGCAAAGGATATCTTCATTCTCCTGACACATGCGCACGCGGATCACTCGGGAAGCCTCGGAACGCTGATCTCCTATTGCAAGCACGTCAGGACGATCCCTGTCAGCGTAGTGCACCCTGAAAGTGACATAAAAAGCCTGTTGAGATACAATGGCATCAAAAACAAGCAGTACAGTTTATATAGCGGGATGAGGTATTCGGACGAGTATGTCAGCGTTGAGTTCTTTCCTGTCCCGCACACAAAATCACTGAACGCATATGGCATGACGGTTTCAGATCCCGAAGAAACCATCTATTACAGCGGAGATGCCGGCGACGTACCGGCCGATGTCTGGCAGGGCTTTATAAAGGGGCGGATCGCCCGTATATACCAGGACGTATCGCTCACGGGAAAAATGGGCGGTTCCCATGCTGACTTTCATTGGTTTGTCTCGAATTGCCCGGAAGAATGCAGGAAACGCTTTTACCCCATCCATATGGATGCGTCCTGTAAACAGCAGGCCGAGCAGCACGGCTTCGGTCAGGCCGTATTATTATGCCCGTCTGCCGGAGAAGCCGTGGCATCAGTGGGGAACAGGACGTAAAGCCATGAAGATCCCGGGCGATCGTTTTACAGCTTATACTGCATGAAATTTCCGTTTTTCACAAAACCGAAATCAGTGTATAGCAGCACGCCCATATCAGACGCGGTGATCTGTACCGCTCCGCAGCCGTATGCCCGTGCCTCGTCCACAACGCGCCGCAGCAGTTCCTTCGCGATTCCCCGGCGGCGATAGCCAGGATCAGTATACATGCTTGACAGGAGCCCGATCCGCCCGGACGGGCAGCTGAAGTACGGGGGCTTCTCCACGAATGATATCCCGCTGGTTCCGACGATCTTTTCCCCGTCCAGCGCAAGCCATGAAACAAACGTGCCGTCATCCATGTGCCGGTGATAGTAATCCATCAGCGAAGGTCTCAGGTCTATGTTTTCCGTTGCCCCTTCCTCACGCAGCTGGATGATCCGCATCCCGACAAATGTTTCAAGATCGTTTTCGGTCAGCCTTCTGTATGCAATACTCATGTTCATTCCTCTATGATCATATAAATTGAAAGCTCCTGTTCTGACAGTTGAACGTTTCCGGAAAGACGCGCTGTGCAAAGTGCCGGATCGCGCGCAGGTGAAGAAGGCGGCGCCGGAGTCATCATCTGTGACCGGCAGATTACGCAGAGCAGCATTTCCAGTTGAATTATACCACAGCCCCATTGCTTGTTCCTGCACAGCATCATACGAAAGATTGCAAGCCCGATTTGCAGGCGCTGCTGCGCCTGGTTCAGCCTGCGGATCAACAAAAAAGCCCCCTGCCCGCCGGGGCAAGGTGCTGTAATCTTCCTTTGTCCGCCCGACAGGGGCGGATCATGCTTTTTGCAATTCTTTTTTCTTCTCTGAGAAAGCATACGAACCGCTGATTTGCGGGATGTGTCCGGCCCGGAACAGCGCCGGTCATGCCCGCTGTTTTTCGTCATAGGCAGCGTCCATCAGGCCCTTCATGTAGCCGACGGCGTAGGCAAAAGCGGCGAGCTCTCCGCCGGACGCTTCGCCCAGCCGGAAGATGTGGTCCGGATAGATCGCCTGGTCGTAGCCTTCCTCCACCAGGACGCGCATGATGTCCATCATGTTGAAGTATCCGTCCTCGGCCAGCGTCTCGGTAAACCGCGGCAGCGGGCAGCTCACGTTCCTGAAGTGCACGGTGAGCACGCGCTTTGCCCGTACGAATTCGCGCAGGTCGCTGAGGATGTCGCCGAAGCTGCTTCCGCCCTCCAGCCAGCAGCCGCAGCAGAACTTGATGTTGAGCACCCCGGGGGCGATCTCGTCGCCGAGCTTCAGCGCCTTCCGGTAGCAGTCGCTGTTGTGGATGAGGCTGGCATAGCCCTCGTACATCGGGTACGGCGGGTCGCTGGGATGCAGGGACAGCTTCATGCCGCATTCCTTCGCCACGGGCAGGGCACGCTCCAGCAGATACCGGAAGTTTTCCCACAGCATGTCCTCGTCCACGACAGGATCGCAGACGGGCGGACGCTTCAGGATCTCGTCCATATCGACCGTACGGCCGGGGAGGCCGTGGGTGATGTCTGAGGCGAAATACCCTTTGTGCGAGACACGGCTGTTGCCGATATATCCCACCTTGACGCCCGCCTGGCCCAGCAGCTTGTTCAGGGCGTTGTACTCGTCGATCCAGCGGTCCCTGTCGGGCAGGCCGAGGTGGATGGACATATGCTTGTACAGAAAGCCGTTGCCGGCGTCGTCTACGGTCAATCCGGCGCTGCGCACCTTGTCCAGCACGCGGTTGACGTCCTCATAGTTGGAGTGTTCGTTCGAGAACATCACGAAGCAGTGGGACAAGCCCATAGACCTGAGATAGAGGAGATAATCGTCCGTCGCATTTTCCGAATGCACGCACAGTTGGGTCTTCATCAGTCGTTCCACGTTTTTGCCTCCCTGCTGGTTGCCTGTATGCAGCGATGCCGGGAACATGCCCCGGCACCGCCGCGGATGGACCGGAATTACTTGGCTTCCTTCCAGGCGCGTTCGGGCGTCCAGGCTTCAGCCGTGGTGGAGCAGATGCCGGTGTCATGCACGCCCTTCTGCGCGTAGCAGTAGGCACCCTGATAGCCGGCAGCGACGACCAGCGCGTAGTCATGGCTGAACAGGCGGGCAGCCTTCTTCAGCAGTTCCTTCTTCTCTTCCAGGGTCTTCGCGGCGCGGGCACCGAAGAGGGCTTCCTCATAGTCGGCGGGCTTGGCCATCATGACCTTGTAGTTGACGCCCTCGGAGGAGTAGAGGCGGATGTAGTTGGCGGTGAAGTCCAGCTTGGAGGAGCCGTTGTTGACCATGATGCCCTTGTCGTAGTCGCCTTCAGCCTTCTGCGCGTTGAAGTCGGCGTTGGTCAGGATCTTGATTTCGGCCTTGATGCCCACTTCGCCCAGGTAGTACTGCAGCAGGGTTGCGCAGGTCTCGTTGGCGGCGTTCTCGTTGTTGATGGTGATCACGGTTTCAAAGCCGTTGGGATAGCCGGCGTCTGCCAGCAGCTTCTTGGACAGGGCAGTGTCGTAGGCATAGACTTCCAGGCTCTCGTCGTAGCTCCAGGCGCCGGGAACGGCAAAGACGGGGGTGGCGGCGCCGAGGCCGTCATAGATGCCTTCAGCCATTTCGTCCCAGTCAACGGCGTGCATGGCGGCCAGACGGACGTCCAGCTTGGAGAAGGGAGAAGCTTCCACGCCGGAGCAGAACATGATGTAGGTGATGCCGGCCAGGTCGGGGGCGTTGTTGGCGACGTTCTCATACTTGTCCTTCAGCTGGGCGATGCCGGCGCTGTTGGGGTTGCGCAGCACGTCGAGTTCGCCGTTGATGAAGGAGGAGAGCTGGGTGGTGGTGTCGCTGATGAACTTCACGTCGATGGAGTCCAGATAAGGCTCGCCCTCGCGCCAGTAGTTCTCGTTCTTCACATAGGAGATGTGGCTGTCAGCGACCATTTCCTTCATGACGAAGGCGCCGGTGCCCACAGGATGGATGGCAGCCCAGTCGTCGCCGTTGGCTTCGTAGGCGGCGGGAGAATAGATGCGGACTTCGCCCACGGTGTCGGCCCAGGTGTTGGCCCACGCGCTGTACTTGAGGACGACGGTCAGGTCGTCGACCTTCTCAAAGCTCGCCGGATTGACCAGCTCGGAAGCCTTGCCGAAATCCACCATCTGCTGGAAGTTCCAGATCACGGCGTCGGCGTTGAAATCGGTGCCGTCGGAGAACTTGATGCCAGGATGCAGCTTCAGCGTCAGGGTCAGGGCTTCCGGATCAGTAATGAACTCATCCGCGAGCCAGCCCTCGGTATCGCCGGTGTCGGCGTTGCGGCGGCCCAGGGATTCGATGGCGGGCGCCATGTTGTAGCGGTCGGAAGTGGTGGTGGAGTGAGCGGGGAAGAACGTGTTGAAGCTGAAGCCAAGCACGTTCAGGTGCCCGCCGGCGGTCGGCGCCTGTTCAGCCAGGACAGCGGGAGCCAGAGTGGCCAGCAGCAGAGCGGCCAGCAGCAGAGCGAGAGCTTTTTTCATGGAGAACCTCCTTGTGATGTTTCCGCGTTTCCGCGGTGTGTATATGTATCCGCAAAGGCGGGATACAGTCAGTATAGGTGGCATGCGACCTGGTGCGTGCCGTCCACTGTATGCAGCTGCGGCACGTCCTGCCTGCAGCGCTCGGTGGCCTTCGGGCAGCGGTTGTGGAACGGGCAGCCGGAGGGGCGCTTGAGGATGCTGGGCACCTCGCCCTGGATCGGCACCGCCTCGCGCTGCTCCTCGACCACGGGGTCGGCTACGGGGATCGCGGAAAGCAGGGCCTGGGTGTAGGGATGCAGCGGCTTTTCATACAGCTCGTCGCAGGTCGCGATTTCCATCACGCGGCCCAGATACATGACCAGGATCCTGTCGGATATGTGCTTGACCACCGCCAGATCGTGGGCGATGAAGATATAGCTGATCTTCATCTCCGCCTGGATATCCTCCAGCAGGTTGATGATCTGGGCCTGGATGGATACGTCCAGGGCGGAGATGGGCTCGTCGCAGATGATCAGGTCGGGATTCGAGCTCAGCGCGCGGGCAATGCCGATGCGCTGGCGCTGTCCGCCGGAAAACTCATGCGCGACGCGGTCCTTCATGGCCGGGTCCATGCCGACCTTGCGGAACAGCTCGTCCACCTTGGCCTCGTATTCCGCCTGGCCGCTGACCAGCCTGTGGATCTTCAGGCTTTCGCCGACGATGGACTCCGCGCTCTGGCGGGGATCCAGCGAGGAGAAGGGATCCTGGAAGATCATGGAGATTTTCGGCCTGACGGGTTTCAGGTCTTTATCCTTCAGGTGAGCGATGTCGCGGCCGCCGAAGACGATCCTGCCTTCGTCCGGCTCGTACATGCGCATGATGCAGCGGGCGAGGGTCGTCTTGCCGCAGCCGGACTCGCCGACGACGCCGAGGGTCTCGCCCTGCTTCAGGTCAAACGTGATGTCCTCGATGGCCTTGACCTCGCCGACCTTTTTGCGCAGCAGTCCCTTGTAAACCGGGAAATACTTGCGCACATCGCTGACCTGCAGGCAGTATTCACTGCTCTGCTCACGCACAGGAGAGGCGCCGTAATCCTTGTGCCTGAGCTCCTCTTCCTTCTCGTCCAGCTGCTGCTGGTTCAGGATGCAGCTGGACCAGTGATTGTCGCCCACCTGCTTCAGCGAATAGTCGGTATTCTCTTTGCAGGCGTCGCAGCGGTACTCGCAGCGCGCGTAGAAGGGGCACCAGGCGGGGCGCTGGGAGGGCACAGGGGGCAGGCCGTCAATGGGGATCAGGATGCGGTCCTTCGGGTCGTCCAGCCGCGGGATCGCCCGCAGCAGGGCGCGGGTGTAGGGATGCTTCGTATTGTGGAAGATCTGCTTGCAGTCGCTGGTCTCCATAATGTGGCCGCCGTACATGACGTAGATGCGCTCGGCGTAGCGGGCCACCAGCCCCAGGTTGTGGGTCACCATGATGACGGCGGTGTTGGTCTTCTTCGCGATGTCGCGAATCATTTCCAGCAGCTGCGCCTGGGTCGTCACGTCCAGGGCGGTGGTGGCTTCATCAGCGATCAGGATATCCGGCCCCGGCGCCATCGCCATGGCGATCATGATGCGCTGGCGCATGCCGCCTGAAAACTGCTGAGGATAGTAATCATAGCGGGTTTCGGCATCGGGGATGTTGACCATTTTCATGGCCTCGATAGTCCGATTTTTCGCTTCCTCAGGAGAAACGTTCTTATGCAGCAGAATATTCTCCTGGATTTGGTACCCCACAGTCAGAACGGGGTTCAGGCTGGTCATCGGCTCCTGGAAGATCATGGAGATCCGTCCGCCGCGGATCTGGCGCATTTCCTCACTGTCGCTGTCGTAGGACAGCAGATTGTCCGGAACCCCTTCCAGGTGAACCTCGCCGCCCGCCACTCGGCCGGGGCTGGCGATCAGCTGGAGGCTCGACAGCATGGTCACGGACTTGCCGGAGCCGCTCTCCCCCACGATGCCCACGATCTCGCCGCGGTCCACGTGCATGCATACGCCCTCAATGGCGTTGAACTCTTTTCCGTCGGAGCGGAAGGTAGTCACCAAATCCTTGATTTCAAGCAGATGCTGTGCGCTCATGCGGTGTGACGCCTCCTTCCCTTACAGTTCGCCCCTGAGGCGGGGATCCAGCGCGTCGCGTACGCCGTCGCCCACGGAGTTCAGGCAGATGACCAGCAGCGCGATGCAGATGCCCGGCGCCAGGGAGTATACCGGATTGGTGAGCAGATAGGTGCGGCCGCCGGAAACCAGCGTGCCCCAGGAGGCGGTGGGCGTCGAAATGCCCAGTCCCAGGAAGCTCAGGCCCGCTTCGGAAAGGATGGTGCCGCCGATCTGCTGCGTCATCGTGACGATGATCGGGGATACGCTGTTGGGCAGGATGTGGTGCAGCATCAGGCGGAGATTGCTGTTGCCCTGCAGCCGGCCCGCCATGATGTAATCGCGCTCCTTAATGCTCATGACCTGGGAACGCATCATGCGGATGTAGACTGTCATATTGGAGATGCCCAGGATGATGGACATGTTGACGATGCCGCCGCCGAACACCGCGCACAGCGCGATGGCGAGCACGACCTGCGGGATCACGCGGATGGCCTCCGCGACACGGCTGATGGTGTCGTCCACAAACCCGCCGAAGTAGCCGGCGACCATGCCCAGCGTGGTGCCGATGATACAGGCGATGACGACGGCCAGCACGCCGACGATCAGGGAAACGCGGCTGCCGATGATGATGCGGCTCAGCACGTCGCGGCCGTACTCGTCGGTACCGAGCAGGTGGGTGGCGGAGGGACTCTGGTTGCGCTCACGCACGGCGGGCTTGTTCGGGTCAAAGGGCATGATCTGGTACGCGAATACGGCCACCAGAATGATCAGCATGACGATGCACGCGGAAACCAGAACGATCTTTCTCGAGAAAAGCGCTTTGATAAACTGCCTGCGCTTCTTGGCCTTGTTCGCCCTGACAGCGGCCCTGGCCTGATCGGCGGTGATGTTTGCCTGGCTCATAGCTCCGCTCCTTTCTTACGCCACCTTGATCCGGGGATCAACGTAGACGTACACGATGTCTGTGATCAGGTTGATCACGCAGGAGAAAACGGCGATCAGAAGCACGCAGCCCTGGACCAGCGGGATGTCCACGCTGCTGATGGCGTTGACCAGCAGGGAGCCCATGCCCGGAATGACGAACACGTTTTCCACGAACACGGAGCCGCCGATCATGCCGCCCAGGCGCAGGCCCATCAGGGTGATCACAGGCAGGAGCGCGTTTTTGAGGGCATGTACGTAGATGACCTTTTTGCTCTTCAGGCCCTTGGAGCGGGCAGTGCGGATGTAATCCTGGCGGATGACCTCCAGCATGGAGGAGCGCGTCTGGCGGGTGATCGAGGCGATGCCGCCGATGGCCAGACAGAGCAGCGGCATGATCGTCTGCCGGATGCTCAGGACGAAGTTTTCATGCGGCCAGACAAAGCCGCTGGAGGGAAGCCAGCCCAGTTTCATGGCAAATACGTACATGAACAGGATGCCCAGCCAGAACTGCGGCAGACACGTGCATATGTTGGCTGTCAGCGTCACCGCGGTGTCCGCGGCGCTGCCGCGCCTGACCGCGCTGATGATCCCGAACAGGATGCCCAGCGGTACGCTGATGATGAAGGCCAGGACGGACAGATACAGCGTCACCGGCACACGCTCGCCGATCACGTCCACCACGCGCCGGTGGTAGGACTGGGACATGCCCAGGTCGCCCGTGAACGCGCCCTTGAGCCACAGAATGTAGCGTACCAGCACCGGCTTGTCCATGTTCATTTCATGGAAAAGGCGGTCGTAGGTCTCGCCGGAGATCTCGCCGCCCGTCATGGCCGCGATGGGATCGCCCGGCAGGAAGTCCACCAGCAGGTAGGTAAGAAAGGATACGATCAGCAGCACGAGCAGCGTCTGGCCCAGCCGCTGAAGAATGTATCTGATCATCCCGGCACCCCCTTGTTTTATTTGTCTGCATGCAAAGCATAGCATGCAAAAAAAGCCGCCGTCAACGGCAAAATTGGTGGAATTTGTCCATTCTAAGGCTTTTTTTGACAAGTCGTTTCAGATTTTGAATCATATGTTCCATTTGTCGCATAAAATGTTTCATTTCTGCAACACAGCGCTTGATGAACGGTCCGGATCATGGTATACTGGAAAAAAACCGGGAAAGGACTGATCCGGGAATGAAAAACGTTCTGATCGCCGTTTCGCGCACGGACGACGCAGCCCTGATCCGCAGCATGGCGGCGGCACTCGAGCAGGAAACGGAAGTCCTCATCACAGACGCCGGCAGTGCTGTCGCCGACGTACAGGGCTATTTCGCGGAAGGCGCGGGCGTTGTGGTGGCGCAGGGGCACCTGGCCCATGTGCTGAAAAGCGGGTCCGCCATTCCCGTGGTGGAGATGACGCTGTCCGGTCAGGACATGGCGCTGCTGCTCAAAAAGGCGTGCGCGCTCTCCGGAAGCGGGCACCCCAGAGTCGCGTTCGTCGGATACAGCTCCATGTTCTCAGACCCCGGCCTTTTCGGGGAGCTGATGGGCGCCGAAGCGAGCATCCGCCACGTGCAGACGGACCAGGAACTGAAGAGGACGCTGGAGCAGCTGTGCTCAGACGGTACGGACGTAGTCGTGGGCGACGCCTACACCTGCGCTCTCGCCTCGGAGGCCGGCCTCAAATCTCTTCCGATGGGCGTCGGCGCGGGCTGCCTGGCGGCCACTGTCCGGACCGCCGCCCGTCTGTCGGCAGCGCTGATCCGGGAGCATCGCCGCACCAGGGCCATCCGTTCCGTCATCCAGAACTCCTCCGACGCCATTATCTGCCTGAGCGGCAGCGGCGAGATCACCTTCATGAACCCGCAGGCGGAGAAGGCCGTGGGCAGGACGGCGGTGCAGCTGCGGGGTGTGCGCTTTACGGAGCTGGAGGAACTGAGCTCTTCCAGGCAGCTGAGCCAGGCGCTGGCAAAAGCAAATGAGATCAGCATGCTGTCGCTCCAGATCGGCCAGGCGTCCTATATGGCCACCATTGTGCCCGTCAGCCTGGAGGACAGGAACGACGGCTGGATCATCACGATGCAGGAATTTGCCAAGATAGACGACCTGGATGAACGGCTGAGGCAGGAGCGGCGGCGCCAGGGCTTTGTTGCGAAGGCGACCTTCGCGGATTTTCCCGCGCGCTCGCCCGCGATGGCGAAGGTGCTGGAGGAGGCGGAGGCCTACGCGCAATACGACGTCCCCATCCTGCTGACGGGCGAGCCCCGGCTGGCCAAGTCGCGCTTTGCGGAATGCATCCACAACGCCAGCCTGCGCAGGAAGAACCCCTATGTGCACCTGGACATCGCGACGATCCCGCCGGAAAAGCAGTTCGAATACCTGTTCGGACGCGGGAGCGGCGGCGACATCGGCCTGATCTCGCAGGCGCACAAAGGCACGCTGTTCCTGCTGGACGTACACGAGCTGGTGCCGGAATGCCAGCGCCAGCTGCTCAGCATGCTGCGCACCGGCGCTTTCCGGCGCGTCAACTCCCTGGACCCGATCCCGCTGTCGGTGCGCCTTATCTGCTCCACCTTCATGGACCTGGCCGAGCTTTCGCGGCAGGGGAAATGGATGTGGCAGCTGACCAACACGCTGATGGGCCTCAGCCTGCGCATGCCCTCCATCCGGGAAATGCCCGAGGACGTGCCTGCCTATATCAATGAATACATGCAGCGCTTCTCCGCACAGTTCAAAAAGCACGTCACGCTAACCGACGAAGCCATGGAGCACCTGTGCCGCTATCCCTGGCCCGGCAACCTCGGCGGGATCGAGTACTTCTGCATGAAGGCGATCATTCTGTCCGACGGTCCCGTGGTGGATCTGGCCTTCGTGCAGGACAGGCTGCTGCCCGATCTGGAGGCGGGAGAACAGCAGCAGAGCATGCACATCGTGGCCGGCAGGGAGGAGCTGGCGGTCCGCCGCGCCCTGAGGGAGGCCGGCGGCAGCCGCGAAAAGGCCGCCGCGGCCCTGGGCCTGAGCCGTTCCACGCTGTGGCGGAAAATGCGGAAGTACGGCATCGAATGACCGGCGGCGCTTCCAACATTATCAATATAGACTAAAGAAGGAGTAAACAAAATGAAGAAGATCCAGCTGGACACCTTTATGGATTTCAGGATGCTTTCCTCACTGACCTTTTCCCCCGACGGCGGGAAACTGGCCTATGTGCTGACAGGGATCGACCGGGAGAAGAAAGAATACGTCAGCCGGCTGCGCCTTCGCGCCGGGGACGACGACCGGCCGATGGTCAGCGACGGCAAAATCGGAGAATTCTTCTTTGAGGATGCGGAGCACATCCTGTTTGCCACCGACAGGCGGGACGAAAAGAAAAAAGAAAAGGACGAGGAAGAGGAAGGCGCGTCCACCGTGCTGTACCGCCTGCCCCTCACGGGCGGCGAAGCGGAAAAGGCTTACGAGCTGCCGCTGGACGCGGGCGGCTTCCGGCTTCTGCCTGACGGAAACCTGCTGATGACCGGAGAAGTCAGCACGGAAAATCCCGACCTGTATCTGCTCACGGGGGACAAAAAGAAAAAGGCGCTGGAGAAAGTCCGCGAGGAGAAGGACTACGAAGTGCTGACGGAATCCCCCTTCGTCTTCAACGGCCGCGGCCTGATCCAGGGGAAGCGCAGCGCGCTGTTTCTCTATCAGGTAAAGGAGAACAGGCTCCGCCGCCTGACCGGGAGATATACGGATGTGGGATCTTTCCGCGTCCACGGGAAGAGCGTCTATTTCACCGGCGTCAATTTCCGGACCCGGCGTCCCAACCGGGACAGCCTGTACTGCCTGGATCTGGAAACCGGAAAAACGGAGCAGGTGCTCGGACCGCGGCTGATGATCCACGCCATTGAATTCGTCGGGGACACGCTGGTCGTGATCGGCGCGGACGGAAAACGCTTCGGGGACAATGAAAACCCGTGCTTCTACACCTTCGACGCCCGGTCACGGGAGCTGAAGCTCCTTTGCGAGGCGGATGAAAGCCTGGGCAATGCGATGCTGACCGACGTGGAATACGGCGCTTCCCGCTTCACCAAGGCGGACGGAGATCACCTTTACTTCCCCGCGCTGGACCGGGACGGCTGCAAGCTGAAGCGCATCGGCCTGGACGGCGTCATCGAAACCGTCGTTTCGACAGACGGCCTGCTCAGCGACTACGACGTGCACGAGGGAAACGTCTGCTTCGCGGGCATGCTCGGCATGAAACTCCCGGAGCTCTACCATGCAGATAAGAGCGGTCACCGCTGCCTGACCTCCTGGAACGCGGAGGTGCTGAAGGACACCTACGTGGCGCAGCCCCGGCCGGTGAAGGCAGAGCTGGACGGCGAAGAGATCGACGGCTGGGTACTGCTGCCGGAGGACTATGACCCGCAGAAAAAGTATCCCGCCGTGCTCGATATTCACGGCGGCCCCAAGTGTGCCTACGGCCCGGTGTTCTTCCACGAAATGCAGGCATGGGCGGCGAAGGGATACATCGTGTTCTTCTGCAATCCCCACGGGTCCGACGGCAGAGGGAACGCCTTCTCTTACCTCGACCTGCAGTGGGGCAGCATTGATTACCGCCAGGTCATGGCTTTCACGGACAAGGTGCTGGAAGCGTATCCCGCCATCGACACCGGGAAGCTGTGCTGCACCGGCGGCTCCTACGGCGGGTACATGAGCAACTGGATCCTGGGCCATACCGACCAGTTCTGCTGCATCGCGACCCAGCGCAGCATCGCCAACTGGGTGACCATGTACGGCATCAGCGACATCCCGCCGGTTTCCAGTTTTGAGGTGTGCAGCTCGCATCCTTATTCCGAAAAAGGCTTTGCGGAGATGTGGGACGTATCGCCGCTCAAGTATGTCAGGAACGCGAAAACCCCGACGCTGATCATCCACAGCGAGGAGGATCACCGCTGTCCCGTCGCAGAGGGATACCAGCTGTATACCGCGCTGGTTTACCTGCGCGTTCCGGTCAGGATGGTCGTGTTCCACGGCGAAAACCACGAGCTCTCCCGCACCGGCAAACCGGCGCACCGCCTCCGCCGCCTGGAGGAAATCACCGGCTGGTTCGACAAGTATACCAAGTGATGCGTCGTTTATTCTCTGAAAAAGGGGGCTGCTATGGGAACGTTTGAAAACAATGTCGCCGTGATCACCGGCGGCGCTCACGGGATCGGGAAAGCGATCGCCGACGCCTTTGCCCGTGAAGGCGCGGCCGTATACGTGATCGATAAAACGCCCGGAGACTGGTTCGTCGGCGACGTAAGCGACAAGGAAACGCTGGAGCGGTTCGCAGCTGATGTGATCGAAAAAAGCGGCCGCGTTGATTATCTGATCAATAACGCGCTGCCGCTGATGAAG
>JBGUIY010000252.1:0-5174 GCA_045113475.1 Christensenellales bacterium
GGGCGAGCGCGCCTTCCTGCAGGTAAGCGCCGGCGCTGTCCAGCAGCAGCAGTACCGGAGCGCCGGTCAGCTGCGCCTTGCGCAGCAGCTTCAGCAACTTCTGGGCCTGGGCTACGCTCATCGCGCCACCGTGGCTGGTGATATCCTGCGCGAAGCAGTAGGCCAGCCGTCCGTCCAGCGTACCGGAGCCGCTGACCGCGCTCGCATCCGTCTGCAGGGCGTCCGCTTCCACAAAGCTGCCTTCGTCGAAGAGCTTCATCACGCGTTCCCGCGCAGTGAGCTTTCCGGCTTCATGCTGCTTTGCCACTCTCTCCTGATCACCTTGCAAAGCAGTCAGCCGCGTTTGCCAGACTCTCTGCGCGGTATCCAGTTCAGACATGCCAATACCTCCTATAATTCACTGATCAAATAAACTCGGAAAGATGGATCAGGGCAACAGATAACCCAAATTCACCCATTTTTACAATTCCACATGGATTCTCATTTTCCTGCCGGATATATAGAAAAAACCCCGCTTTTGCGGGGCATCGGAAAGTTACTTTGTTTTTTTTGGCTGCACGACAGCGATATCGTTCGCGTTGTGTCCGCTTTCGTCTTCCTCATGCTCTTCCTTGACTTCCCAGTGCAGCAGGAAGGTAAGAGCGGCACGCAGGGCGATGACGCATGCGATAACGCCCAGTTCTTCAAAGCTGCGCGCCAGGATCGTGCGCAGAACCTCGCCGCCCAGCTTGAACTCCAGCGCAAACGCGATGCCGTGCGCCAGCAGCAGGCGGAGGTTTTTATGCTTTCGTTGAATCAGGCAATATATGCATTTGCCGACCGTCCAGAGTATGATCAGTACGCCGATCAGTTCCATCAGCAGAATGGAATACGAGACCAGCATCTCGAACCCGTGTTCCACGTGGCCGAGTACCTCTTCAAAGATGGCCATACTATCCCTCCTGTTTCCGTTTAATCTTCACAACGAACAACGCCGAAGCCCAGGTCCATTGCAGCCTTATCGCAGCCCACGCCGTTCAGGTGCATGATACTGACCCTGTTCCGCTGTTCGGGCGGGATCAGTTTCGCGAGCTCGTGCAGCGGCAGGTGTACCGGATGCTTCTCGGCATTGATGGATTCCGTATACACATGCTCAAACCCGGGATGAGCTTCGATAAACGCTTTGATCCCGTCCGCCACCGCCGTATCCGCCGTAAAGTACACGCCGCCTTCCGGCGTCTCGAAGGAGAATGAATAGCAGTCGAGCGCGGGCGCATGCCTGGTCTGGCAGAATCTGAAACCGTAAAAAGACTTAAAGCCCATATCAGCCGTTTCGGGCACGTACTCGATCATCCGTTCCGGCACGCCGAAGAGCTTCAGCAGCTGGCGCATTTCGATCTCATACCGCTCGTCGCCCTGCGGCAGCAGGATGCGCGCGTTGAAATTCAGTATCTCCGCGCAGTATAGCGTCAGTGAACCCAAGGATCCGCAGTGATCGGAATGCATATGGGAAACCGCGATCCATACTTCCCTGATGCCGTCCAGCGTCTTGCGCCGGATCAGCTCGCCGAATACAGTTTCCCCGCAGTCCAGCAGCAGCAGCTTCTCGCCTTCCCGCACATAGGCGCATGTGTTCCCTTCCAACGGATTGAAGGCCGCCCCACGGCCAAGAAACTTCAGCTCCATGATCAGTTCCTCGCTTTCTTCCACACTCCGGGCACAAAGAGGATCAGCATCGGGAAGATCTCCAGTCTGCCCAGCAGCATATTCAGGATCAGCACAATTTTGCTCAGTACGGAGAAATCAGCGTATCCGCCCATGGGTCCTACCATGTCCAGACCGGGGCCGATATTGTTGAGACAGGCGATGACCGCCGTCAGATTCGTTTCGAAGGACGTATGTTCGAGGCCCAGCAGCAGCGTCGAGAAGATGATGATCAGGCAGTAAGCCACCAGGAAAGCATAGGTATTGGAGATCGTATCCTTGGAAACCGTATCCCCGTCGATATGCACACGTCCGACAGCGTTGGGGTGCAGCGCCCTGCGGAGCTCCCATTTAAGCGCCTTGAACAGCATGATGACACGTGAAACCTTGAAGCCGCCGCCGGTGGAGCCTGCGCTGGCGCCCATCAGCATCAGGCCAACCAGCAGCGTACGCGCAAACTGGGGCCAGATGTTGAAATCGGCTGTCGCGAAGCCGGTCGTGGTCATGATGGAACTGACCTGGAAAAAGCTGTGGCGCAGGGCGTCCCCTGCACTGTACATGGGCCGGATATGAAAAAAGATCATCATCGAAGCGGCGACCATGACGATCAGGTACATCCACAGTTCCGAATTCCTTAGCGCTTTCCTGAACTGGCGCTGGAGGATCAGATAGTAGACGCCGAAGTTCACGCCGAACAGCATCATGAACACGGTCACAACCCACTGGATATAGGGGGTGTACGCGCCGATGGACGCCGGCGTCAGCGCGAAACCGCCGGTACCCGCGGTACCGAAGGAGATGCAGACCGCCTCAAAAGCGTTCATTCCCCCGGCCATCAGGAACCCGAACAGCAGCACCGTCAGGAAGATGTAGATCAGGTACAGGATCCGTGCGCTGCCCAGCGTATGCGGAACCAGCTTGCTCACTTGCGGCCCGGGGGATTCGGCGCGCATGATGTGGATGGAATCCCCGCTGCCGCTCCCGCTGGTGATCGGTTCCACTGAAAGCAGGAATACGAGCACGCCCATGCCGCCCAGCCAGTGGGTAAAGCTGCGCCAGTATTTCGCGCCCATGGTCAGCATGCCGTAATCCACAACGATGCTGGCTCCGGTGGTCGTGAAACCGGAGGCAGTTTCAAACAGCGCGTCGATAAAGCGCGGGATCGTGCCGCCGATCACAAAGGGCAGCGCGCCCAGGGCGGACACCATCAGCCAGGTAAGGCTGGCCAGCACGAAGGCTTCACGGGCGTAGAAGGTCTTCCTCTGCGCGGGGAAAACAAAGGTCGTCAGGCTCAGGAGCAGCATCACCGCCATTGTGATGATGAAGCCCCAGAAAGTCGGCATTTCGTGATTGCAGAAGCTGATGACGGCAGCCGGGATCATGAACCCGGCCACGATGCGCAGCACGCTGCACAGCAGCTTCACGATCATCCGGTAATTCATGCGCGGCCCCCTTTGGGCGCGGTCCTGAATATGTCGTTGATCGTGCTGAACTCGCCCGCCGAAGTGGTGACGATCACGCAGGAATCCCCCACCTTCAGGCAGTCATTGCCGGAAGGCACGATGGTATTGCCCCGACGCGTGATGATCGCGATGCGCATATCGTCCCTGATCGGAATGTCCTTCAGCGGCATGTCGACATACCAGGTCGTGGGGTTGATCGAAAACTCCAGTGCCTCCACACGGTCGCCCACCAGCCTGTGCAGGGTGATGACGCCCTCCCCCGGCCGGTTTTCCATGGCGCGGACGTAGCGCAGGATATCGTTCGAAGTCAGGATACGCGGCGTGATCACGCTCTCGCGGATCTCCTCCGAGAGGATCGAAGCGTATTCCGTGCGGTTCATCTTGCAGACGACCTTGGGCACCTGGATCCGGTGCGCGTACATGCACGCGATGATGTTCTGTTCGTCAATGTTGGTCAGCGCGATCACCGCGTCCATTTCCTCGATGCCTTCCTGGCGCAGGACGGAAAAGGACGTTCCGTCCGCGTTGATGACCTCCGCTTTGGGCAGCATATCGCTCAGCGTGTCGCAGCGCTCCAGGTCGGATTCGATGATCTTGACATTGATGCCGTTCTGTATCAGGAACTGGGTAAGGTACACGGCGATGCGGCTGCCGCCGATCATCAGCACCGACCGCACGCGCGGCGTCTCGTAACCGGTGGATTTGAGCAGGCTCAGCAGGTCCTCGGTGGCTGCAGTGACATAGATGTGGTCGCCCGCGTTCAGCACGAAGCGGCCGTCCGGAATATAGACGTTGTTATTGCGTTCCACGGCGCATACGAGCACATGGACGCGCAGCAGCTTGTACAGGTCGGAGAGCACCATGCCGTCCAGCCTGCCGCCGGCGGGCACCAGCATTTCCACGATCTCTGCGCGCCCTTTGGCGAACTTTTCGCGCTTGAGGAAAGAAGGATACTGCAACAGACTGCTGATCTGCTTAGCCGTCGAGCGTTCGGGGTTTACCACCATGCTGAGGCCGAGCCCCTCTTTCAGCAGATAAACGTCTTCGTTATATTCGGGGCTGCGGATACGCGCGATGGTATTCTTGCATCCCAGCTGACGGGCGATCATGCAGCAGAGCAGGTTCGTCTCGTCCGCCTCCGTCACGGCGATCATCAGGTCAGCCTCCCCAACACCCGCCTGCCTCTGTACGGACGCAGACGCACCGTTGCCCTCCAGCACCTGTACGTCAAGGCTGTTCTCCGTCTGCCTGAGGGCCGCGCTCTGATTGTCAATTACCACCAGATCATGGCCTTCCCGCACGAGGGCCTGGGTCACGGTAAAACCGATCTTACCGTCGCCGATCACAACAATTCTCATTCATGGCTCCTTAGTGCTTTTCCCATGTCCGGAACCCGGTTCCGATGAGAAGAGTCTCTGTCCCGCAAAGGGACACGCTTACTATATCACTTTTTGGGGCGGCTGGCAATCAGTTTTGCCACCCGCTTTTCCAAAGCGCCTTTTTCCGCTGGCACATCTCGTCGATCCGACTGATATACTCCCCGATGTTTCCGACGTTCGGCGCGCGTACGATCTTTCCGCCCCTGGGTGCTACGCGTTTGGAGATCGCGCCCGCGCCAAGGGCCAGCACGTGGGCCGTTTCCTCCATCATGCGCACGTTATACAGGCATTCAGCGCCTTTCCGCGCGTAGGCGGCGTTTTCAAGGGCTCCGGCCATATACTTCTGCCGGTACATGTAATAAGGCCGCATGCCGAGCTCCCTGGCGCAGTTATCGGCTTCCTCAAGCATGGCTGCCGTCATCCGCCCGTCCGGCAGCGGCGCTCCGTACAGGTGCAGTGCGCTGGCGTGCTTGATGGCCAGGGAATGCACCGTCATGCTGTCCGGCTCCAGCTCCCTGATTCTGTCCAGGGATTCGCGGAACATGCGCGCGTTCTCCCCGGGCAGACCGGCGATCAGATCCATGTTGATATCGTCGAATCCCATGGAACGCGCCAGCCGGTAGGCCTCGACTGTCTGGGCGGAGGTATG
>JBGUIY010000253.1:0-18602 GCA_045113475.1 Christensenellales bacterium
GGCGCTTCCGCGGCATCGGCCGGTTTTCTTACAGAGTCTTCAGCGGTTTCCGCTCTTTTCATTCTACCACAATTCAGCGGATTTGCATCACATTTTTTCCGTTCCGGTATCGCGTCGCTTGACGCTGTTTTCGTTTTATAATATACTCTTGATGCTGAACAATCAACCATCGACCGTTTAATGATACGCATGAAAGGAACCTGCCATGCAAAACCCGGAAAACACGTTTCAAGACGCCGCGGACGGCATCCATTTCCGCTGTGATTCCTGCGGCGGCGCGCTGCTCTACGATATCCAGAAAAACCGGCACGTCCTGCGCTGCAGCTCATGTGATAAAACCAAGGCTGTACGCAGCATCCCCGACCCCACGCTGGAAAGCCCCGAGGCGGCCGACGGCCGGATGGAAACGCTGGAATACCGCTGTCCTTCCTGCGGCGCGGCGCTGCATTCCACCCAGACCAGCGTTACCAGCTACTGCAATTACTGCGGCTCCGACGTGGTGCTGACGGAACGCGTGTCGCACATGATGCGCCCCTCAAAAATCGTACCGTTTACGGTCACACGGGAGCAGTGCGAGCAGATCTATCGGAAACGCCTGAGCGAATCCCGTTTCACCCCCGCCGAAATGGCAAGTCAGGAAACCATCAGCCATTTCCGGCCGGTATATGTGCCGTTCTGGCGCTATTCCGGAAACGGCGAGGGCGAAAGCCAGGGCAAAAACCTGGTCTCTTACTCCAAAGACGGTTATCACTATTACGATACTTATGAAGTAGAACTGAAAAACCGCATCAGCATATCCGGCGCGTATTATGACGCCAGCAGCACGTTCGACGACGAAACCGCCCAGGCGCTCTGTTTCAGCGAGAAGGGCATGGTCCCGTTCCACCCGGCTTACCTGGCAGGCTTCTACGCCGAAGCCCCCGACCTGGAACCGGAAGCCTGCTACCGTTGGCTGTCCGCCTATTCGCAGGGGTGTTTCAATGAATACCTGCGCAAATCCAAGGTCTGCAAGGCTGCCTCTTTCCCGGAGAAATTCAGGGAAGAAGCGGAACTGGTGCTGATGCCCGTCTGGCTGCTTGCCTCCCGCCGGGGAGAACAGGTGGTATATACCGCCATCAACGGCACGAAGGGGAATATCCGGTGCGATCTTCCAGTCAGTCCCAGGCGCGCCGCCCTGACCACTGCCGTCATCACTGCAATACTGGCAGCGCTGATGCTTGTACTGCACCACTTCATCCTGCTCAAGCCCCGGATCACGGCTGCGATCGGCTGCCTGCTGGCCATGGTGTGCTGGGATCTGACCGGCCCCTTCCTGAATCGCCTGACAAGGAAGAAAAACGCAGACGATGACCTGACCCGCATCATGAAAAAGAGGAAGGGCGTAAGCAAGGAGCCTGACGAAGTGTATCCCGATGCCCAGGCAAAACAGGACGCCCTGAAACCGCCTGTTTCGCCCAAAGGCCTGATCTGGTGTGCCGGCATCGCGTTCGGGCTGTTCCTGTTCGGGCTGTTATTGTCATCCAACCGGGTGCTGTACCTGGACAATCTGCTTTCTGACCGTTCCTGGCTTCCGTACTGCCTGACGATCGCGGCCGGTATATTGGATTTCTGCATCTTACTGTCTTTGCATGACATATCCATGCCCTGCAGGCTTACGTTATGGGCGCACATCCTGCTGTGCGTACTGATGCTGTTTTCACCCACCAACGTCAATTACGTCTGGTTTTACGGACTGATCATCATCAATTACGCGCTCACGCTGGGCGTCGTCATCAGCGGCATGGCCATGCACAATCAATACGTCTCCCGTCCGGTACCCTTCTTCGGGAAGGAGGGGGAAGAAGAATGAAACGCTTCCTTCTTCTCACGTTGGCGCTGACATGCCTGTTTTTGACCGCCTTTCCCGCGCAAGGCAGCGGGGAAAGCAGCACCGGTTACAGGGTCATCCTCGACGACGGGGCAGACCTGCTTACCCCGGACGAGGAGCAGCGCGTTCTTGAGGCCATGACCCCTCTGAGCAGATACGGCGACGTGATCTTCTGGACGACGCTGGCACGTTCATCGAACACCTCCATGCTTCGCCTGCAGCAGTATGTGGACGTGAATATCAGCCCTTCCGTCGACCACCCGAGTGCTTCCTTTTTCATCGATATGTCCTCCCGCACATTCTGCATTCTGAACCGCGGAGAGCTCATGCGCACGGTAGACAGTTCGGAAGTAAACAGTATCATCAGCCAGGTCAGGCCATACGCCAAAGCGGGAGAATACGCCGAATGCGCTGTCCAGGCATTCAACGCCATCCGCAATGCGCATATCGGCGCGCGGTCGTTCTCCGTCATGCGCTGGCTGTGCGCGCTGCTGCTGTCCGCGGGCATAGGACTGATCGTTTCGTTCAGGTATATCCAGCGCAAGAGCATACAGCCGATACCGTCAGTGCGCACCCTTGACTTCAATGTCAAGAAGGACATCAAGTCGGAAGTCCTTTCCAGCAAGCTTGAACAGCAGACAAAAACAAAGATACAGGAACGGAGTTCGTCCTCGTCGGGTTCCTCCTGCTCCTCCTGCTCGTCCTGCTCATCATGTTCGTCCTGCTCTTCCGGTTCTTCCTGCTCGTCCTGCGGTTCCGGCGGCAGCAGCAGTTTCTGATCACGAAAGAAGGATATCCATGAAAAAGAATCTCCGCGAATCCGGCCGGCCGCGCTTCGTTTTCCAGTGGCATATCACTGACGCCTGCGACCAGCGGTGCAAGCACTGCTATATCTATGCGGAAAACAGCGGCAAAGCCGTGGAAACCATGGCGCTGCCGCAGATGCGGCAGGTGCTGGCGAAATGCCTGAACTTCTGTGAACACCTCGGCTACGAGCCGTATTTCTGCATCACCGGCGGCGATCCGCTGCTGCATCCGAACTTCTGGGAGCTCGCGGAATTGCTCCATCAGCTGAAGATTTCCTTCACGATCCTGGGCAATCCTTTCCACCTGACGGACAAGGTCTGCGCGAAGCTGAAAAAGCTGGGCTGCAAGTCCTACCAGCTGTCCATAGACGGCCTGGAAAAGACCCACGACGCCTTGCGAAAGCCCGGTTCCTACCGGGAAACGATGGAAAAGATCGCCATGCTGAACAAAGCGGGCCTCCATTCCACCGTGATGACCACCGTGAGCAGCCTGAACATGAACGAGCTTCCCGCCGTCATCGAAGCCATGGCGGAAGCGAAGGCAGGCACCTATGCCTTCTCCCGCTACTGCCCCACAGGCGCAGACAAAGATGTGGGCATCACGCCGCAGGAGTACAAAGCCCTGCTGGCCAGATGCGCCGAAACGATACGCGGCCTGCAGCAGCGCGGCTGTGCCACCCATTTCGGAAAAAAAGACCATTTATGGACGCTCTACGATTACGAGCGCGGAGCATTCAAAATTCCAGAGGACGCTGAGGCCGGGGTGATCTACGGCGGCTGCCACTGCGGCAGGAGCCACCTGACGATATTGCCCAACGGTGATGTGTACGCCTGCCGGCGCGTACTGAACAGCCGGGTCGGCAACGCGCTGACAGACGATCTGGACAGCATCTGGGTCGGTCCCATGGCCGCCTACAGGCATTACGGTCAGTTCAAAAAGTGCGCCGGCTGCGAGCTGATGCCCTGGTGCCGCGGCTGCCCCGCCGTCGCCAGCGCAGGCAGCGGCGATTTCTACGCCGCGGATCCCCAGTGCTGGAAATAGTCAAACAGAAAAACAGCTTCGGAACGTTCTTTAAAACCGTCCCGAAGCTGTTTTTTGTTCAGAACACCGGATTCTTCATATTATCAAAAAACAGGTATCGGCATTCAGGCATGCATCGGTCAGGGTGCCGGCATAATGCTTCATCGTCCGGGACCGGTCGGCCGCACGCCGTTGCGGTATTCGCCCGGCGTGCAGCCCACATATTTCTTGAAGCTCTTGGAGAAGTGCGCCACATCCGTATAGCCGACGCTTTCCGCCACCTCGTGAATGCGCTGGGCCGGATCCGCCAGCAGTTTCTTGGCCCGCTCCACGCGCATGTTTCCCAGAAGATCGAAAAAGGTCTGCTGGGTTTCCCTGTTCAGGAGCTTGGACAAATGCCACTGGCTCACATACACGTTATCCGCCACATCACTGAGGGACAGGTGCTGTTCCGTAAAATGCTCCCGCATGTATGCCAGAGCGGCCTGTACAACGAAGTTCCCCGCCGCGGCATCCTCCTCCGGTTCCCCATCGTCCGCGCGCAAAGCGTCCAGGCGCTCCGTCATCAGCCGGAGCGCTTCTTCGATCTCATCCATGTTGCTGGGCTTCAGCAGATAGCGGCAGACCCCAAGGTGCAGCGCCTGCCGGGCGTAGTCAAAGTCCCGGTAGGCGGTCAGCACACTCACCTGCATGTGAGGGAATTCGCTGCGCAGGGCCGCCAGCATCGTGAGACCGTCCATGTTCGGCATACGGATATCAGTCAGCACGATATCCGGCCTGACCTCGCGGATCAGCTTGAGGCCGCTCAGCCCGTCGTACGCCACACCCGCCACCTGGCAACCCAGTTCCTCCCAGGGCACCACGCTGGACAGCCCCTTGACGATCAGCCTTTCATCGTCCACCAGTATCACCCGGTACATACTCTGCCTCACTCTCCGAAGGGCCGCAGCGCCATGACGCGCTTCCAGCATTCTTCTGGCGTCATCGCGCCAGTCGCGACGGCGGGGATGCACTCAAGCAGCCACACTTCCCGCGCTTTGTTGCTCATGGCGTCCTGCAGGGGGCTGAGCATCCGCCGGCCTTCCGTCATTTCCTCCGCGGATTCGAGCAGCCGCCCGCCCAGACCCGTATAGCCCAGCCTGCGCACATTTTTCGTGAATGCCGTCAGCAGGGAAACGGCCGCGTCGCGGCGGGGGCTGTTCCAGGCCCTCCGCGTCAGGTAAAAGCCCATCGACACGCCGCCGATATAGCAGTCCGCGAAGCCTGAGCCGTTCTTTCTGGGGACAGGCAGCACCCTGGTGGTATTCATGCTTTCCGCCGGGAGCGAGGAAGCCAGCCAGCTGCCGTCGATCTGCATGGCGGCTTTCTTGCTGAGGAACAGTTCGGTGGCGGCGCTTTCATATGTGGCGCCGGCGTTATCCGCGAACGCGTTCATCTGATACAGTTCCCTGATCAGCGCCATGGCTTCGTACCAGGAGGCGGGGACTTCCTCGATTGACCGCGGACGCAGCTGCTGCTCCTCAGGTGTAGCACAGGCCAGCAGGGCGAACTCTGCCAGATAGTGGGGAATATCAGAAAGCGAAATGGCGACAGGCACCACGCCTGCCGCACGGAACGCCCCGATCGCGTTCACGAGGCCGGCCCAGTCCTCAGGCAAAGGAACGCCATACTGTTCAAAGAGATCGGTATTGGCATACAGACCTTCCCAGAAGGAGCGCGTGGGCACGGCGTAGATCTTCCCATCCGGCTCCCGGAGCGCTTCGTTTTCAGGCAGATCCGCTTCCGGGTAGGCGGCGTTGATATCGGCGATCGGCACGACCTTGTACAGAATCGGCGCGGAATCGGCCCCCGCCGCAAAAAAGAACAGAACGTCCGGTTCGTTGCCCGCCGCAAAATCGTTGAGCACGCCCTTTTTCCAGCTCTCGTCGCTGGCCGCCGAGACGTCGATCACCGTGTTGCCCGTGGCCGCTTCATACTCATTGAGGATATCCACATAAGCCACGGCTGCCGTATCCGCCCCCGCGAAGGAGCTGACCGTACGCAGCGTCACGCCCTCCGCGGACGCGCACACGAGCCACAGTACGCAGACCAGGAATACCGCTGACCAGCGGAAGACACGCATACTCCTTCCTCCTTTACGCTTTCGGGATGTCTATGCTGACGGTGGTACGGTTCTCCTCATCGCCGTCCACCCGGATATCCGCTTTGCCGCCGTAGATCAGCCGCAGGCGGTCGGCGATATTGGCCAGGCCCAGGTGCGTCCCGCCCTTCGTCTCTCCGCGCAGCGCGGCGTCGATCTTCTCCCTGTCCTTGGGCCCGATGCCCTTTCCCGTATTGCTGATTTCGATATGGATGCAATCCCCGAGCTTACGGCATACCAGCAGGATCTCGCCGCCGCCGGCAGACGCGATGCCGTGCTCCACCGCGTTTTCCAGCACGGGCTGGATGGTCAGCAGGGGCAGCAGGCAGTCCTCCGTATCCGCTTCGATCCGCCTGGTACATGAGATGCTGTCGCCGAAGCGCTGCTGCACAAAGTAGATGTAGGCATCCGCAACCTCCATCTCCTCCTTCAGGGTCACCATGCGGCGGTCCTGGCGGGCCATGCTGGCGCCGAGCAGCACGCTCAGGGCGCTGACCATGGCGGGGATGGTTTCCGATTTTTCCATCCGCGCTTCCCAGTTGATGGCCTCCAGCGCATTATTGATGAAGTGCGGGTTGATGCGGCTCTGCAGCGCCTGGATCTGGGCATTCTTGAGCGCCAGCTCCTCTTTGTAAGTCCGGTCGATCAATTCCTCCAGACGGCGTGACATGTTGGAGAAGGCAACCCCGAGGTCCCCCAGCTCGTCTCCCCCGCGCATGGGAACCGTCACGCCCAGTTCGCCGCTTTCGATACGTTTCGAGGCGTCGGACAGCAGGGTGATGGGTTTGATGATGCGCCGGCTCACATACCAGGCCAGGAGCGCGAAGAGCGGGATGAGCAGCAGCTGCATCCCAACGGAAAGATAAACGAAAAGATAATACTCACGGTACTGCTCCCGCTTGTTCAGGGTGATCAGCAGGTCCATGCCGTAATCATCGTTCCGGTAGGTCTTGCCGTACCGGATGGACTCGCCTTCTTCGCTGAGGCCTTCCTTCAGTCCGCCCCAGTCAGCGCCTGTGTCACCCGCCTCGTCCAGGCGCAGCAATGCGCTGCCGTGCCAGCTTTCGGCCAAAGACAGCACCGGCGCGAACATTTTTGCCCGGTCGATGCCGAGCACCAGCATCCCGTAACGCTCCATGCGCAGGTTCATCAGGTTGCGCAGCAGATAGATATTCCCGTCCTTCTGTATGAAACGGCTGCCGGTATCCAGTTCTTCCCCCAGGCGCAGCGCTTCCTCCTGCATGCCGTTCAGGAAGGTCATGGCCTCCCGGTATCCCGAACGGGTGTACATATACAGTTCCGGCCGCGTGACGGGAAAGTAAGCCGCGAAAGTGAAAACGCTGTCCCGGCTGTATTTGCGCTCCATATAGGCGCGGGAAATGCGCAGGAATTCGGCATCCGTGGTGCCGCCCAGCCGCCAGCCCTCATAGGCGTCCGCCAATTCCCCGTCATATACGGCGTCGCGGGCCAGGGCGATGGCGTGCTGCACCTGCTCGTCCGTCAGGGTCCAGGCATGCTCCACACTGGCCGTCAGCGCGGATTCCGTCTTATCCCGGACGCTTTTCAGCAGGATCTGCTGTGTAAACAGACCCAGCAGCAGGGCGGGGATCAGGTAGCACAGCAGCATGATCGCCAGTATCTGAAAGCGCAGCGTATTGAAAATGGCGCCGAACCGCTTTTTCTCCTTACGCGCTTCGTTCTCCATGCCGTACGCTCCTGCTGGTTACGCGTCGAAGGGCAGACCGACGAAATCCGCCATGATGCCGACCAGCGTCTTGGCATGGTGGATGGTATCCGCCTCGGCGAAGATACGCACCCTGGGCTCGGTGCCGGAGAAACGCACGATGACCCAGCCTTCCGTAAAGTAGACCTTGCAGCCGTCCAAGTAGCTGACGTGATCGACAGAACGCCGGAAGTCAGGCAGCTTCTTTTCGGCCATGATGGTCTGCTGGATGCGCGCCTTGTCCTCAGGGGACAGCGCCCAGTCGAACTCCGCCATATGCATTTCGCCGTAGCGCGCGTACAGGTCGCGGATCATCTCGCTCAGCGGCCTGCCGGTCACGGAGAGCATTTCCACCAGCAGGCTCGCGGCGTACAGGCCGTCCTTGCCTGAGATGTGTCCGCGGACGGTCAGGCCGCCGCTGGATTCGCCGCCGATCAGGGCGTCGTGCGCCTCCATGGCGGAAGAAATATGCTTGAACCCCACCGGGACCTCGTAGCAGGTCTGGCCGTAGGCCGCCGCCACCCGGTCCAGCAGGTGCGTGGTCGCGATGTTGCGCACCGCGTCGCCGCGCCAGCCCTTGCGCCCCAGCAGGTAATCGTACAGCAGGGTCAGGATCTCGTTGGCGGATACGTAATTGCCCTTCTCGTCGATGATGCCCAGGCGGTCTGCATCCCCGTCGGTGGCGATGCCGACGTTCGCGTTATGTTCCTTCACAGCCTGCTGCAGATCCAGCAGCGTATCCGGCGTCGGCGCGGGCAGATGCCGGCCGAAGAACGCGTCGTGCTGGGCGTTGATCACGTCCACGTCGCAGCGGGCGGTATACAGGATCGTCATCAGGCCCGTCAGGCTGGTGCCATGCATCGGGTCCAGCACCACGCGCAGCCTGCGGCGGCGGATGGCCTCGGTATCCACCTGCGCCAGGATGGAGTCCAGATAAGTATCACGGGGATCGATGAAGACGATCCTGCCCGACCGCAGCGCCGCGTCAAACGGTTCCACCCGGATCGAAGCCGCGTCCAGGCGGTTGGCTTCCTCCTGGACCGGCGCGGTCACGTCTTCCGTGGCGTCCCGCCCGCCGCAGGTAAACAGCTTGATGCCGTTGTAAATGGCCGGGTTATGGCTGGCGGTGATCATCGCGCCGTACCGGAGGCCGAGATGCTTCACCGTAAACATGATCTGGGGCGTCGGGCAGTTGAGGTTGACGAAATGCACCATGATGCCTTCCCCCGCCATGACCTCCGCGAACCAGATACAGGCTTCCCGGCTCAGGAAACGCCGGTCGTAGCCCACACAGATACCGCTTTCCGCGCAGCCCTCCCGCTGCATGCGCCGGGCCAGCGCTGCTGCCACCCGCTGGATATTTTCACGGATAAACCCGTCTCCGATCACCGCGCGCCATCCGCCAGTGCCAAATTCAATCATGCCGATCCTCCCTTTCCGGTCATCTGCAATGCAGCTGTTTAACCCATCTCAACTTCCACTGTGTGGGTGCCTTCCGTGAAAACAGGAATGCGCTCGACAGCGTCCCCGTCCACCGTGATCTTCGTCACTCCCTTTTCTGCGTGACGGGGATTCCGGACTGTGATCCGGTATTCCGCGCCGCGCCATTTGCGTACAGCCTCAAAGCCGTCCCATTCCGCGGGAATGCAGGGATCCACGATCAGCCGGTCGAACGCGGGCCGGATGCCCAGCATGTATCTGGTCGCCGCGAAATAGGCCCAGCCGGAGGAGCCGGTCATGAAGGGGTGCCGGGCCCGGCCGAAAGCCGTATGATCCCTGCCCATGATGAACTGGCAGTAGCTGTAGGGCTCCGCCTGGCGGATCTCCATCCTGTCATTCTGGTTTTCGGGCAGCAGGGCGTTATAAAACTTCATGGCCTGCCCGCCGCGTCCCAGCATGCACTCCGCCACCCAGGCCCAGGGATTGGGATGGCTGAAGATGGCCCCGTTTTCCTTGACGCCGGGATATACGCGGGAAACGAACCCGATGCCGTCGTCGATCGTCGTGAAAGACGGTGCGTTGAGCATCAGGCCGTACGGCGTGTACAGGTATTCGTCCACAGCATCCATGCAGCTGAGGCCCTCTTCGCGGGAAGAAGCCCCGGAGATCACCGCCCAGGTGTTGCTCTCCATATGCACCTTGCCCTCTTTGGCCGCTTTTGAGCCGATCGCCCGCCCGTCGGCGGTGAAGCCGCGGAGCCACCAGGCGCCGTCCCAGAGCTCCCGGCGGCAGACGGCGATCATATCGTCTATTTTGCGCTGATACCGCTCAGCTTCCTCCTGCCGGCCCAGGAACCGCGCGGCGTCGATGAAATGCCCGGTCGCCCAGACCAGCAGGAAAGCCACCATGGCGCTCTCGCCGCCGCCCAGGTTCAGGCAGTCGTTCCAGTCCGCCCTGAGCCCCTTGGTGACGCCGTGAGCGCCGGTCTGGCTGTAGGAAAAATCGAGCGAGCGTTTCATATGCTCCCATACGGTGGCCTCGCCCCCGTCGGCGAAGGGGATCACTTCATCAAAAAAGCTGAGGTCGCCGCTTTCGCGCACGTTTTCGATAATGGCGGGGATCAGCCACAGTGCGTCGTCCGCGCAGGTATCCTTAAGCCCGTGGATCATGTGTTCTTTATCCGGGGTCGGCACGACCGTTGGCGACTTGAAGGACTGGCCCTTCTTCATTTCGAACCAGGCCGGATCGAACAGATGCAGGCCATAGCCCATGCTGGTCTGGCCATGAAGCAGCTGGAGCAGGCGCGTTTCGCACATGTCCGGTTCGCAGTGCGGGATGCACATGGCATCCTGGGCCGTATCCCGGTAGCCCAGTCCGGTGCGCCCGCCTACCTCTATAAAGGAGGAAAAACGTGAGAACAGCACGTTGATCTCGCTCTGGTACAGGTTCCAGATATTCAGCGAACGGTTCATGTTCTCATGGGGCGTTTTCACCTGCAGGCAGTTCAGCTTGTCCGTCCACCACTGCCTCAGGGCCTCAAAAGCCGCGTCCGCCTGTTCCGGCCCGTACTGCTCCCGTGCTGCCCGGGCAGCCGTCTCGTCGCCGGTGCCGAGGTAAAACAGCACCCGCGCTTCCTCGCCGGGCTGCAGGATCAGCTTCTTCTGCAGCGCGCCGCAGGGATTGCCGCCCAGTTCGGCAGAGGAGGACAGCGATCCACGGGCGACGCCGGCCGGGTCGCGCTCGGTATGGTATGCGCCGATGAACTGCTCGCGCACCCCGTCAAACCCGTCGGGATCAAAACTGCCGGTAAAGAACTGCCAGCTGTTTTCCTCGTAATGCAGTTCGCACAGCACAGCCCTGTCCCGGTAGTGCGAACCTGCGGCGTACAGGCTCATCTGGAAATTCTGATTGTCCATATCTATATGATGGAAGGAGAATTCCACATAGCCGTACACGCTGATGGAACGGGCCCTGTCAGACGTGTTTCTGATCCGCACGTCAAAAATCTCCACAGGCGTGGCGCCCGACGCCTCCCGCGGGATGAACAGCGTCTGGCTGGCTGAAATGCCTTTATAATCGCACTCGTATACAGAATAACTGAGGCCGTGCCGGCAGGCGTAACGCGCCTGATCCAGCGGTTTGCCGACGGGCTGCCAGCTCAGGGACCAGTAGTCCCCGTCCTGGTCGTCCCGCAGGTAGACATAGTGGCCCGGCCAGTCCATCGGCACGCCGTTGGGGCGGAAACGCGTGATCCGGTGGTACTGCGGCGTATCCAGCCAGCAGTAGCCGCCGGCATTGTGGGAGATCACAGCTCCCATGCGCTGCGTGCCCAGATAATTGGTGAAAGATACCGGCACATCCACCCGGTCCGTCACGTATTCCCGTGCCTTGTCGTCAAAGTATCCGTATCGCATAAATATCCTCCGTTCATTATTTCATTATAATCATAGCAGGGATAAAACACAATAGAAATAACCGGGCATGTGATTTTTTGTCTTGAATTGGCATCCTGTTTTGTTTGCGTTTGCAAACACAACAAGCACAGACAAGAAAGCACAACCAGGCACGATGCAATTCAAATGTAAAAATCTTATAATTAAGCCACCAATTCAAAAGGGTGGTTTCCGATGACGGTGATTCAGGCGCCGAAGCGCAAAAAAACAAGAAATGCCAAAACCTTCTGGCTGACAACGATGATGGTGCCGGTCACCGTGTGGCTGCTGCTGCTCAGGTACCTGCCGATGTTCGGCATCGTGCTCTCCTTCCTGAATTACCGGCTGCCCACCAGGAAGCTGCCGTTCCCGACGAACCTGTTCAAAAGCCCCTGGGTCGGGCTCAAGAATTTCAGCTTCCTTTTTACCGGCGAAAGCATCACCATGATCCGCAACACCATCGGCTACAACGCGCTGTGGATCACGCTGGGTCTGATCATCGCGGTGACCTTCGCCATCATGATGAGCGAACTGACCCGGAAATTCCTGGCAAAGACCTACCAGACGCTGATGTTCTTCCCGTACTTCCTGAGCTGGGTCGTCGTCGCCTACTTCCTGTTCGCCTTCCTGGATCCCACCAACGGCATGATCGTCCGCAGCCAGAAAGCCGCGGCCGGCGCCGTGGTCGACTGGTACAACACGCCGAAGTACTGGCCCTATATCCTGACCATCTGCAGCATGTGGAAGAATACAGGATATTCCACCGTGCTCTACCTGTCCGCCATCACCGGCATCGACCGCAGCCAGTACGAGGCGGCAGCCGTGGACGGCGCGACCAAGTGGCAGCAGATGATCCACGTGACGCTGCCGCACCTGAAGCCCATGATCATCATCCTGCTGATCATGAACGTGGGCAAGATCTTCAACGCGGATTTCGGCCTCTTCTGGTCGGTGCCGATGAATTCCGCCCCGCTGTTCCCGGTAACGCAGGTGGTGGATACCTACGTGTACCGTGCCTACACCTCCACCGGCAACGTGGGCATGAGCACCGCCGCGGGCTTCCTGCAGAACCTGGTCGGCTTCATCTGCATCATGACGGCCAACGGCATCGTCCGCAGGCTGGACGCAGACTCGAGCCTGTTCTGAGAGGAGGGGGTAACATGACAGCCATTCCGAAGAAAGCGCATTCCTCCTTCCGGCTCAATTCCGTCTCCCGCAAAGCAGAAGCGGCGTTCCATATCGTGCTGGGTTCCTTTGCGCTGGCCTGCATCATCCCGTTCGTGGTCGTGGTCATCATTTCCTTCTCTTCCGAGGAAAGCATCCGAAGGATCGGCTATTCCTTCATACCGCAGGAATGGTCCCTGGCCGCGTACAACCAGGTGTTCAAGCTGGGCGACGCCCTGTGGCGCAGCTACTTCAACTCCTTTTTCATTACCGTTGCGGGCACTGTGATCAGCGTGAGCATGTGCATCCTCTATGCCTATCCCCTGTACCGGAAGGACTACAGGTTCCGCGGGTTCTTCAGTTTTCTGAGCTTCTTCACCATGATTTTCGGCGGCGGCCTGATCCCCACCTACATCGTGTGCAAAGACCTGCTGGGGATGAGCAACAACTATTATGCCCTGATCGTACCGATGCTGGTGAGCCCGTTCAACATCATTATCATGCGCACCTTCTTCCAGACCACGGTGCCCTTTGACCTGATCGAGGCGGCCACCATCGACGGCAGCGGGGAATACTCCACCCTCGCACGCATCGTCCTGCCCATCATGAAGCCGGGCATCGCGACCATCGCCCTGCTGACCGCCCTCGCCTACTGGAACGAATGGTTCCTTTGCCTGCTGTACGTGACCAAACGTGAGCTGTACCCGCTTCAGTACCTGCTGATGGAGATGCAGCGCAACGCAGAGTTCCTGGCCCGCAACTCCTCCATGATCGGCGCGTCCGGCGCTGAGGCCATCCGGAGCCTGCCCAGCCAGACCATGCGCATGGCGGTCGTCGTATTCATCGTGCTGCCCATCGCCTGCGCCTACCCCTTCTTCCAGCGCTACGTGGTGGAGGGCCTCACCATCGGCTCTGTCAAAGGCTGACAAAGCACCCGGTAAGAACAGCGGCAGAGTGTCCGCTGCTTACATAAACAATAATGTATGGAGGTACATTTATGAAAAAGTTCTTCGCCCTGCTGCTGGCAGCGATGATGCTGCTGACCGTGCTCCCCGCGCTGGCGGATGCCCCCGTGGAAATCACCATGCTGCTGGAAGGCAGCAACGTGTCCGACGACGCTGCGGTGCTCGAAGAGCTGAACGCGTATCTGACCGAAAAGATCGGCGTCACCCTGAAGCCCACCTGGGGCACCTGGGGCAACTTCGATCAGCTGGCTCTGGACTATGTGAACAGCTCCAGCAACGAATACGACATCATCTTCACCTGCTCCTGGACCAGCAACGACTATGCCAAATTCGCCAAGAAAGACGCCTATGTGCGCCTGGATGATCCGGAAGACAACCTGCTGGCTGAATACGGCAAGGATCTGTACAACGTGCTGCCCGCGATGCTGATCGACGGCGCGAAGACCGAAGGTATCGACGGCGAACTGGGCATCTACGCCGTGCCCGGCTTCAAGGATATCGCCACCCTGAACACCTGGGACGTGAACGTGACCCTGCTCGAAAAATACGGCTATACCCTGGATGACGTGAAGAAGGCCGGCTTCTACGGCTGGGGCGACATCTTTGCCAAAGTCAAGGCGGGCGAGGAGAAAGACGGCGTGGTCTTCTATCCCTTCGTATTCGAAGGCCTCGTGGCCGAGCGCTGCGCCAATGTGACCCCCATCGTCACCGGCGACGCCAACAGCCTGCTGAGCTATTACATGAACGCTGAAGACGTATCCGCCGAAGGCCCCTACGGCAACAAGTTCCTCAACAAGTACGCCACCCCCGAATTCGAAAAGTTCGCTCGCCAGATGCGCGAATACTACCTGGCCGGCTACATCGATCCCGCTATCGCCATCGGCGAAACGGCCACCGATTCCTGGCGCAACGCCCAGAACACCGCCAAGTACCTGATCTCCACCGAAGTGTATTCCTACGGCTATGAAGCCACCACCCGTGCGCAGCGCGGCATTGACCTGGACTATGTCTGGACCACCGCGACCCCCTTCATCGACACCACTTCTCTCCAGGGCGCCATGATGGCTATCTCCTCCAAGAGCGACCATCCCGTGGAAGCCATGAAGTTCCTGAACCTGCTGAACACCGACCCCTATGTGATGACCCTGCTCAACTACGGCGTTGAAGGCGTGCACTACAACAAGAATGCCGAAGGCGAAGTGGAATTCACCGATGCCCGCAGCACCTATTCTCCCTGGACCAACGGTCTGGGCAACGTAACCCTGCTGCCGCCGCAGAAGGGCCAGGGCGCCGACTTCCAGAAGAATTTCGCCGACTTCTACGGCAATGCCAAGACGCTGCCCACCGTCGGCTTCATCTTCGATGCCGAGCCCGTGGAAACCGAGATCGCGGCCGTGGCCAACATCAAGGAAGCCTATGCCCTGTCCCTGTGCACCGGCTCCGTGGACGTGGACGAGAAGCTGCCCGAACTGCTCAAGAAGCTCGACGACGCCGGCATGCAGAAGATCGTGGACGAAGCCAACCGTCAGCTGGAAGCTTTCCTCGCCAAGTAATCACCGGAAACAACCGAATAAAAACAGCGGGGCTGTTGCACTAAGAAAAAAGTGCAGCAGCCCCTTTTCATAGGCAGTCAAGCCTCATAATGCCTAAGAAGTGAGTGAATTTCTGGATTTTCGGGAACACAAATAAGACTGTCACGATTGTCGGTCTGGCTTTCAGACCCTGAAAAAGCCAGAATGATTCAGTTTTCTGAAACCTATGCTGAATCAGGATAGAACAGCATCGTTTTCAGCCTGCCGGATTGTTCTTTGGCATGCAGTTTTTCTATATCAAAAGCAATCGCGTACAGCAGGATTTCAGCAAATACTCCCTGCTGTCCTCTCCGGCGCAGCCGTCGGAAGTGCCGATCCTCTTTCAGTACCCCAAAGGCCCCTTCCGATTGGATGCTTCGGTTGATTCGCAGCAGGATGCCTTTCTCACTGGTAACCCTCTCCAGGGAGGCTGCCCGGGCTGCCTCAAACGCCCAATTGACCTGGATCTTTCTGTTTTCTTTCGCTTTGGTACAGTGCTCCTTATAAGGACACCTTGTGCAGCCCTCCGCCTGATACATGCTTACCGTCTGCTCAAATCCGCTTTTTGTTTTTCGTTTCCGATCGCCGCTGAACCGCAGTTCTTTCCCTGCCGGACAGGTAAAGCAGTTTTTTTCTTTGTCATACGGCATGTTTTCCCACAAAAAGGCGTTCCGGCGGAAGCTCCGCTTTTTGCTCTTCTCGTAGTTTTGAGGCTTGATATATGCCGTTTGTTCCCGCTCCGCCATGCCCCTGTACGTTTCCTCCGTTTCATAGCCGGAGTCTGTCGTTACGTCCTGATGTTTGATCCCGCCCTTTTCCTCCATGCGTTTCACCAACGGAAGCAAAGCCTGCGTGTCATTCAGATCACTGGATACATCCACACCTACAATGTATTCTGCTTCAATCCCAAGCTGTACGTTATATCCCGGTTTCAGCTGTCCGTTCTGCATATGGTCGTCTTTCATCCGCATGAACGTGGCGCTGTGATCCGTCTTGGAATAGCTGTTCCGCTTTCCCAGGATTTCCATGTGGTCTGCGTATTCTTTGCTTTTCTCCATTAACGCTTCCAATGCTTCTATATCCCGCTGCAATTGCGTTTTCCGTTTCCCGGAACCGTGTACGAAGATGATTCCCTGCTCTTTCACATGCTGTTGCAGCCGGGAAAGCATTTCTTCCGGTTCTTTTATCTTTCCCAATTCAAAGGCATACCGCGTTCCCAATTCGGATGTCAGCCTTTCCTTTTGCTCGGCCAGCTTGGCGATTCCTTTTTCCACCCGCTTCCGCCATACAAAGGTATACCGGTTCGCGTTGGCTTCGATTTTCGTGCCATCCACGAACAAGTGCTCATATTCGATTTCTCCGTCCTCATGCAGCAGATGGACGACCTGGTAAAACAGATCCTCCAGAATCCCTCCGCTGATCCGCTGCAAAAAACGCGATATCCGCGTATAATCCGGCCTGCGTTTTTCGCCCAGGACCCACATGAACCTGGTATCTGTCCAGCATGCCCTCTCTATTTTGCGCGTGGAATACTTTCCCTCCATGTATCCCAAGACCACCACCAGGAACATCTGCTTCGGCGTGGCTTCCCGCGGGTTTTCCCGCTCGTACACCCCGGACAGCTTTGTGTAATCTATCCTTTCCGCTATCCTCATGAGTGTCCGCACCGATTCGTCTTCCGGTATGATGGTCTCCACATTCAGCGGCATAACCAGTTGCACTGCCATTTCTTTTGTTGTATAATTTGTTTGCTGATATTGTTTCATGTCAGTTACAGTATACAGCAAAAAACGGAGAAGTTCGAGTGAACAACTCCGTTTTTTTTACTTTTTTCTTGGGACTTAGTGCAACAGCCCCGTTTTTGTGATTCATTTTTTTTGATATGTTTATTTGCTGTTTCAGTCCTCGCCAGTCTCCCCGATAAAGGCGCTGAGTTTGCCCGGCGCGTTGAAGCAGAAGCCGTGCATGCCGAAAACGAGGGCTGCCGCGATATTCGCCGGGGAATCGTCGATGAACAGCGTCCTCGCCGGATCCAGGCGGTAGGTATCCACCAGATGCCGGTAGATCTCGAACTGCGGCTTCAGCTTGTGGACGCGGGAGGAAATGACTGCGCCGTCGAACAGGCTGAAAAAGCTGTAATCCCGCACGTTCCGGTCATAATACTCACCGCGGTAGTTGCTCAGGATATAGAGCTTCTTTCCGTGACGGCGGCAGGCCAGGACGGCCCGGCGGCCCTCCTCCACCACGAAGCGCTCGTCCGGCCAGCCGGTGATGAACCGTCGGACCGGCTCCAGCAGCGCGGGATCCCCCTCCGACATCGCCTCGACGCATTCCTCGGTATCCAGGACGCCCTCGTCCCACATGCTCCAGTAGGGCGAGCGGGTGGTATGCAGCTGCACGGCAGCCCGGAGCACCGGATCGGGAAACATCTTCTCCAGCACGTCCTGCTCCTTCATGGCCACCAGCACGTCCCCGATATCGAATACCACGTTGTCCAGCAGATCCCAGGGCATTTTTTTGTACAGATGGTCGATCATGCGGTCGGGCATGGCTTAACCTCCCTCATTGTCTGTAACCTTCGATCGGGTCGCGGGTCGTCGCCGCGTTCCCGAAAAAGAACAGGGTATCCTGCAGATCCGTCACCAGCATATGGCCGCTGCGGACATAGTCCATCACGCGCCTGAGGCTGGGCTCCCGGTCGTATGGCACTGCGTGGAAGGCGATGCGACCGTCCTCGATCGTCATGTAATGCGCGCGCTTGTCGTGGTCGTCCGGCCGCCGGTAGCTGACCGAGCCGGGATTCAGCCACAGGAGGTGATCGTCCAGGCAGTGCACGCACCGGCGGTGGGTATGGCCGAAGATCATCCGCCGTTCCGGGCGGCGGCACGTCTCAGGCGCGTGCGCCTGCCAGAACTGTTCATAGCTCTCTACGCTCTCGGGCATCTGGTACGCCAGCGGGCCTTCCCCCATCTGGTGCTGCAGCAGATAGTCGATCCCGTCCGCCATGAGATGCAGGTGCATCGGGAGGCTCTTCAGGTACCTGATATCCTCCTCCGTCATATGGTCGCAGTTGTCATGCACCCATTTATAGCGGCCGGTCCCCCGGACCTCCTCAGTTTCCCCGGAGGCCCATATATTCAGCAGGTGCCGGTCGTGGTTGCCGGAAACACACTGCACGTCATGGTGGATGAACCACTGCACCACCTGATGCGGGAAAGCCCCGTAATCCACCAGGTCGCCGGCGCACCAGACGGCGTCCACCTTTCCGGCGTCCTTCAGTACTGCCTCCAGCGCCTGTATATTGGCATGAACGTCTGATATCAGCAGTATTCTCATAGCTTTTATTCACTCACCTGCAGGCGCCATTCCGCCGAAGCCAGATCCGCCTCCAGAATAGCGAAGGCTTCGCCGCAGCGCCGTGTGATCCTGAGGCTGTGCGGATCAGGCTGTTCCGCCCCGACCGACGCTTTTTC
>JBGUIY010000254.1:0-17108 GCA_045113475.1 Christensenellales bacterium
AACGGGTTCTTCGCCTTCGACGGGTTCGCCGCCTTCAACGGGCTCTTCGCCCTCGACAGGCTCGCCGCCCTCGACAGGCTCTTCACCTTCAACAGGCTCGCCACCTTCGACAGGCTCTTCGCCCTCGACAGGCTCTTCACCTTCAACAGGCTCGCCACCTTCGACAGGCTCTTCGCCCTCGACAGGCTCGCCGCCCTCGACGGGTTCTTCACCTTCGACAGGCTCTTCGCCCTCGACAGGCTCGCCGCCCTCGACGGGTTCTTCACCTTCGACAGGCTCTTCGACCACGGGTTCCTCGGCCGGAGCGACGGGCAGCAGGCTCTGGGGCAGGCGGTAGCTGCCGCTGACGATCTCGCTGCCATTCTCAGCAGTCAGAACAACGCGGTATTCCGCCTTTACGGCGGCTTCGGTCAGGGTCAGGCTGAGTTTTTCGCCGGAACCCACTTTTTCCCATTTTTCCTTTTTCTTGTCCTCATTCGGGGCTTTGCTCTGCCAGGTGATGCTGTAGGGCATGTTCGCGCCGCTGACCTTGGCGGCCAGCACAGCGCTGCCGCCGGGCTGGACTTTGTCCTCGTCCATCAGCTTGATGCTGACCGTGGCAGCGAAGACGACCTCCGCCTGGGGCTCCTCTTCAGGCACTTCTTTCACGGGTTCAGCCTGCGGCTCTTCCTGCGCCGGCTCAGCCTCGGGCTCGTCCTTCACAGGCTCGGCCTGCGGTTCTTCCTTCGCCGGTTCAGCCTGCGGCTCTTCCTTCGCAGGTTCAGCCTGCGGCTCTTCCTTCACGGGTTCAGCCTGCGGTTCTTCCTTCGCCGGCTCGGCTTTCGGCTCGTCTTTCACGGGCTCAGCCTGCGGCTCTTCCTTGGCAGGTTCTGCTTTCGGCTCGTCTTTCACCGGTTCAGCCTGCGGCTCTTCCTTGGCAGGTTCTGCTTTCGGCTCTTCCTTCGCGGGTTCAGCCTGTTGTTCTTCCTTCACAGGCTGGACCTGCTGTTCCGCGGCGGGCTCCGTCTGGGGGGCGTCCTCCGCCACTGCCGCGAACACGCCCAGCAGCATCACGATTGCCACGATTATCGAAAATACCTTGTTCATTTTCGTCATCGCTCTATGACTCCTTTCACTTGATCAACAAATGTTTTACTCTTTCCTGTCTGCGCGGAGCCCGGAGGCGCCGCAGACCGGCTTTATCATCACAGGATAGCACTCCTGCTTCCTGGAATATCGGATCACGCGCTGTCTGCGTTCACCGGGGATATAGCGCGCTGTCACGGGCGCGGCGGCGGCTTGACGGCAGGCTTTTTCAAGATAATCCCGGGCTTGCCGGGCCGCCGCCCCTTTTCTGCTTCAACCATCATCATCCGCCTCCTGATCCAGCATCGTCTGCCGGGGTATATCAAGGGAAAGCTTACACTATTCCTAATATATTCTATTACATTTTCTTAACAAACGCAAGGGCTTTTTACAGAAAACATCTGTGCGGCCGTTTGACAAAAATCATTGTAGCCTCAACAATTTCAATACCCGGTCATTATTGTTTACGATGCAGAACGTACAATGTTTTCCGTGCCGTATTTCTGCCGTATTTTTGCGTTTTTTATTCCGTATTTCCTCCCAAATTTAGAAAACCGCAGAGTATCAAGGGACATTCCCGCCCGGAGCGGAGAGCATTCTGCGAATCTTTTCCATGATTGACTCCTATCTTTGCGCCACGGTTACTTGGAAACTTGTTTCGCGGGCTTATTCTTAGCTCCGCGTCCTCATTTTAGCAGCCTGCGGTTACATAATCGGTTATTTGATGGGTTGCATGAGCTTTTTTCAGCAATTATAAAGGTAACCACAGATTTAAGGAAATGCTGATTATTACTCCGGCGATTAAATGTTGCCAGGAAGATGCGCCGGACATAGGGCTGGATTGCGCGGAAGAGGAAGGAGGCGATGCCGGAGCATCGGCGACTGACGATGACAAAACAGCCGGCACTTTGGACAAGCAGATTCTGGCAATATTTGGTTGCCGGAGTAATAAATGAGGTGGTCGGATGGCGCATGGATAATTCGGTGTAATGAAGCCGTATGGAGAAAACGCAATCGATTCGCGCACCGCGCACGGCACGCAGCGCTGCGTCGATCGGAATGAGGCAAAATCAGAACGGATCGACATATGCCAAAGGGACGCATCCCACCGCGCCCGGTGGGCGATGAAGGTGGGATGCGTCCCTATGAGACACAGAGCCTCGCAAGCTGCGTAAGCAGCGCAGTGAGGCGACAATGGCGGATTGAGCGTCCGCCGATTTTATTGGGGAATCAATAGTATTATTACATTCCCTGCCTGTACCAGGCCAGCCGCTGAGCGGCGATCAGGAACTCGTTCCGGGACAGCGTGTCCGTGTACATGCGGTAGGCTGCGGACTCGTCGGAGAAGTAGAGGCAGCGGCGGCCGTCCTTTTCCGCGTAAATGGCGGGCATGGAGAGGACGGAAAACCGGTAGCGCTCCTCGGAATAGAGGCTCATCAGGGTGAGGTCGGGTACCAGCAGCAGCGGCGCGGCGTTGGCCGGCCAGACGCAGCTGATGGACATCTGCGCGTAGTCCAGCTCCAGCAGGCGCGCATTCCTGCCCTCCAGCCGCCGGGTGCTGACCTTCCCGTAGGCGCCGGCATCCGGCATCACGGGAAAGGCATGGTCGAACAGGCGCGAGAGCTGTCCCAGATCCGCGCCTTCATGCGTCATGACCACATCCGGCTCCTCCACTTCCGTCAGCCGCGTCGCGCCGCCCTCCGGCGGGCGGATGGCGATCACCGCGTACAGGCAGAAGACGCCCAGCACGACCAGGAAAAAGAGATAGGCGATGACCTTCTTCATACGATCTTTTTAAAGACGGGGATGCTGTCCAGCGGCGCTTCGGCGGTCACCGTCCATCCGCCCTCCAGGGTCTCGCCGGTGCGGATGTCCTGCCAGCGGCCTGCGGGCAGGTAGACCTCGCGGCTCAGGGCGCCGGGGGCCAGCACCGGCGCCACCAGGTAGTCCGGACCGAACATGTACTGGTCGGAGAGCTCCCAGCAGCGGGCATCCTCAGGGAATTCGTAGAACATGGCGCGCATCAGCGGGCTGCCGTTTTCGTGGGCCTCACGGTAGATCTTTTCCAGGTACGGCTTCAAAGACTTGCGCAGCTCGTAGCCCTTGCGCATGATCTTTTCCATTTCTTCGCCGTAGCTCCACATCTCGTTGTCCTGGCCGGTGTGCAGGTAGCCGCCGCCCCAGTCGCGGTCGTCCAGGGCGGGAATGGTGAAAGGCTCACGGTCGCCGTGCAGGCGCATGACCGGCTGGAACACCGCCCACTCGTACCAGCGGGCCAGCAGCTCCTTGAACGCCGGATCGAAGACGTTGCCCTCCATGAAGCCGCCGATGTCCGTGTTCCACCAGGCGATGCCCGCCAGACCGATGTTCAGGCCGGCGGCCAGCTGGTCGCGCAGGCTTTCCCAGGTGGAAGGCACGTCGCCGCTCCACAGCACGTTGCCGTACTTCTGGCTGCCCGCCCAGCCGCTGCGCAGCAGGTTGACCGGCTGCGCGCCGCCCAGCGCCATCTCGTGATCGAAGAAGACGCGGGAATACCACTGGGGGAAGATATTGGAGCAGGCCATGGCCGGGCCGATGTAATAGCGGAAGTTGTCGAAATCGTACTTGGTCAGGTCCGGCTCGGAGTTGTCCAGCCAGAAATAGTCGATGCCGATGTCGTAATAGCTCTCCTTGCACTTCTCCCACACGTAGTCCCGGGTCTCGGGGTTGGTGGGGTCCAGGGTCACGCAGTCGCCCTGGTAGTCGTAGGTCTGCATGGCGCCGCGCTCAGTGCGCATGAGCAGCCCGCGCTCGGCCATCTCGCCGAAGTGCTTGCTGCGGCGGTCCACGCTGGGCCACACGGACACCATGACTTTGATGCCCATGCTGTGCAGTTCGTCCACCATGGCCTTGGGATCCGGCCAGTAAGTCTTGTCAAAGCACCAGTCGCCCTGCACCGTCCAGTGGAAGAAGTCGATCACGATCACATCCAGCTGGATGCCCATTTCGCGGTACTTCCGGGCGACGGCCAGCACCTCCTCCTGGGTGCGGTAGCGCAGCTTGCACTGCCAGAAGCCCATGGCGTCGGAGCGCATCATCGGGGAACGGCCCGTGACGGCGGTGTAATTGTACAGCAGGGCCTTGGGCGTATCCGCCACGGTGACCCAGTAGTCCATGGCCTTGGTGCAGGCGGCCTCCCAGACGGTGATGTTTTTGCCGAAGGAGGCCGTGCCCACGGCGGGATTGTTCCAGAGGAAGCCGTAGCCCAGGCTGGACACGGCGAAGGGCACGGTGGTCTGGCTGTTCTTCTGCGCCAGCTCCAGCACGCAGCCCTTCATGTCCATATAGGGCTGCTGATACTGGCCCATGCCGAAGAGCTTCTCGCCGTCGTTAGGCTCGAAGCGCACGGTCAGCCTGTAGTCGCCGCCCACGTAGGGCGTCCATTCGCGGCTGACGGTCTTCAGGCAGTGGCTCTCCTTCGTGATGGAGCCGCCGTAGTTGCGGAAATACTCCTGCAGGAACAGCTTCCCGTCCCGGTAAAAGCAGACGACGCCGCTGCGGTTGACGGTGGCGGAGATCCGTCCGTTGACGATCTTCGCCGCCTCATAGTGATGAATCTCCCCGTCGCCCTCGCGGTGAGGGTCGTCGATGATCTCTATTTCGCCCTTCAGCGCCTCCACCGGCTCTGTCAGCGCCCAGTTCTCCTCCGGCAGCTGCGGATACATGGTGGCGCGCACGCGGAAGCTGTCCTTCCCCCAGGGTTCGATCACCAGGGTTTCGCCCTGGCGTTTGCAAATCAGCTTACCATCCTGTTGAATAAACTGCATTCCTTGCTCCTCCCTCATCCTTGTCAGTCACGCTTGTTCTTCCTTTGAGTGCCGGACATAGTTTATCACGTTCGCCGGAATGCCGCAAGGGCTTCGATGGAGGCGGGATGAAAGGATGCGTAACAAAATCAGTTGTCCTACCTGAGCCTTAAAAAGCCGTCGTAAAACGCCCCCGGAAAGCCAAAGGTCCTTTCGGTCTTGCCAAACCTGACGTAAACAAGTGCGCCTCCGGCTGAGCCGTTTTCGATCCTTGACACCAAACCTTCACCAAATGCCTTGTGAATGACCACTGTCCCAGCGCCGACATGGCTCAAATCAACTTTGGGCTTTTCAGCAGGCTTTGCCGCAGGTGCCTGGGGCTTGGGCGGCACAAAGGCAGGGCGATAGGTCGGCGTAATCGGTTGCCTGGGTGTGATCGGTTGTCTCGGCACAATCGGCTCTGCCGCTTTGGGCGCGGGCTTGGGCTTTGGAATCGTATAAACAACAGGTTCCTCTTCTTCTTCATCCTCCTGCGCAGGCTGGTTCACAAAGTATGGACGATCAGGCACATCGTTGGCATCGCGTTCAGGAGCAATCATAGACCCCTGTTGCAGTCCAGCCATGGCATCGTATTCTTCCCTGCTGATGGTGGTGGAATACAAGCCAACCTGCGTGTCGCTGGCGTGACTGTCAATGCCAGTGTAGGTCAGGCTGGCATCTTCATACCGTTTGAACTTGTAAACGGCATCGTTCATCAGGCTTTCGTTGAATACATTCAGCGATACCAGCAGTTCAAAATCCTTTACTTGCAAGCCAGTCACCTTGCGGAACAGGGATGGTTCCAAAGCGGTAATGACATCTACCAGGCTGAACTCGCGGTAATCGGTCAGATACATGAATACTGGCAGGCGTGTTGCGAACTTGATGAGTTTTTCCTGGATCATCTTGCGCTTGCTCTTGTATTCTTTTTCCTCGTCAGAAAGTTCTTTTTTCTCCTTGGGGGTCAGTTTTTCTTTTTCTTTCTTGGCGTGCTTGACATGTTCGCTCTTGTTGATGATGGTCTGAATGTCCTCATTCAGGCTGCGGAAGCCTTCGATGTTCATGAGTGCTTCCATAGCTTCCTTGTTGGCAAGCAGCTTCGCCAGGGTTTCATTATCCACATTGACCAGCAGGGCGCTCTCCCAGCGCTTGGCAAGCAGGGTCGCGCTGGTGCCTGCCATGGCAATGTCAAGAATCTCGGCGGCGTTCACCTGCCGCATGGCGCTTCCGTCATACGCCAGCACAGGCAGGAATTTGATGAACTCTCCAACCTTCACTTCGGGATTGCTTTCGCCGATGTTCAGGCGGCAGCTATAATCCGAAATCTGCCGAAGGGCGCGGTCAAGAGCGAAGTCGAAAACGTAACATTCTTGTTTGATAATCTCCCGCGTTCCATTGTCGGCGGTCACTTCCCAGGGGCTTTGCACGCGAAATGCAGCCTGGAAATACGTTTCAGGGCTGGACAGGTTGCGCAGCATGAAGATACCAGTCCAGGGCTTTACGGTCACGCCAGTGGTCAGCTTGCCGCAGGAAAGCGTGATCGTCTTCGTCTTCAAGGGGTCTCCAAATGATTTTTCAACAGGTTCCAGCGCCGCCGCGCCGATCCCTGCTTCCGCGCCTGCACACACATTCACCTTGTAATCATGATAGAAAGTGTTCTGTCGTTGCGCCAGCAGATTCGCCATGGCGTAGCAGCTTGCCACATTCGGCATGAACCACAGGGTGTGTGTCAGTACGCTCAACAGTCGTGAATCAGAGTAAGGCATGGGCGGCTTTTCAGCACCCAGCTTCAAATCATCCACAGTGGTTTCCAGATAGGAACCACGAATCAAATCCAGCCACTTTTGCACATAGCTTTCGTATTTGAAGCGAGCGTCCTTGCCCTTGCCCTCGGCGGCGAAGAACAAATTCAAATCAAATTCGTCAAACTCTCCCTGCTTGGCGATGCGCTGAATGCTTTCAGGAATCTTGTAGGTCAGCATCACCATGCGCGGCAGGGCTGCGTAAGGATTGTCCGCGCCTTCCCAGGCGGCTTTTGCACGCTGTTCATCGCTGTAAGTCCAGTTGTAAATTTGATCCTCGATGAACTCTCCGCTGTTCAGTGCGCGGAAGGGTGTGCCGCTCAAATAGAGATAATGGTTTGTTGTGATCGGCAGCCAGGTTTCATCAACGGCATCGCCTCGGCTATAACCAGTCAGATCTTCTTCGTAAGTATCTTCATCACTTTCAAATAGTTTTTTTGCGTTGTCACGCCATGCGCCGAAATGGTATTCATCGAAAATTACCAAGTCCCAGTTGGTCGCATGAACCCATTCATTGTTGGCTTTAATGCCGCCAGTTTCCTTGTTCACGCCCATGAAGTCCTGGAAGGAACCGAAGCAAACGATTGGCTTGGATTTATCAGCGCTTTTGTACTGTGCGTCCATGCCAGGTTCGCCAGCGGTCATTGGGCGGGAAATGAACTGCCAACCCTCAAAATCCACATGGGTCAGCAGGTCTTCTTTCCACGCGGTCTGTACCGCAGGTTTGAACGTCAGAATCAGCACGCGGGTATAGCCCATCTTCTTTGCAAGCTGATAGGAAGCAAAAGTCTTGCCAAAACGCATTTTTGCGTTCCACAAAAACTTCGGGATTCTGCCAGAACCTTCTTTTTCAGCCTTTTTGTAATAGGCACTGGTGATCTCCACCGCTTGCTGCTGTTCGGGACGCATGGCAAATACATTGGTGCGCCCTTCCAGGTTGTTCAGCCTGTGCCGCACAGTGATGACCGCAGCCTTCACAGTGCCAGCGTCACACTCAAACCATTCTCCGCCCACACGCTTCACGCCCATCGCAATCAGGGCAGTGTGCACTTCATGATCGGTGAAGTTGCCGCCGTCAGGATACAGTGCGCTTTCGCGATAGACGATCTTGTAAGGCACTTTTCCATCAGGGCGCTTGGTGGGGTACTGCTGTGCCACACGTTTGTCCACGTCCACTGCGGTAAAGCCCACCTTCAAGCAGCCTGGGTAGGTTACATCAGTGTAGGCGTAAATCATGGGATGGGACTCTGGACGTTGTGGAAAAAATTGAATGTCAGGCATCGTCTTCACCACCATTTGAGTCCATAGGCTTTATCGAACTTTCAATAAAATCAATTTCTTTCTGGGAAATACAGTATTTTTCATAGAGTAACTCATCATTCCATTCTTTTGAAAAATCCAGTTTGGGAATGAAGCGATGTGTTTTCGATGTAGCATCTTGACTTGATTTTGCCATGCTATGTAAAAATCTTACAAACCTTGTTTTATAGTATTTTGATAAATTCCTGCAACGATTTTCATCAAGCCCCATTGAAGCACCAATTACAAGGTACGATTCTGTACAGATTGTATTTGGTTCCCCACAGAATGAATTTAGATTATCATCATTCAATTCAATACCTATGTTGTTTGCTCTGGGAATAAAAACTTTCCATGAATCAATCCATTCCTTATGAACCTGAATCTCTTTCCTCTCAACATAACCAATTTTCTTACCTTTTCCATAGCAAGTGACAGGTTGCCTTAATCCGCGCTTATCAGTATGATAGCGTTCATCCTCTGTAAAATATCCTCTAAATCCAAATGGTCGCAACGACGAAACTTCTTCTGACATAAATGCAGTAGTGTTATTGACAACTTTATCAAGTATTTGAAGTGCTTCACCGTTTCTAATAAAAATATCCAAATCTCTATAACGAAGCGAACGCTGAATTACCTTTTCAGTGTTTTCTGCATGAGTAACAACTTTTACTTGATTCTGGGTATTGTCATATCCATTAGCCCATAAAAAGTAGCAAACACCACCGCGAATATTTACCCCTGGGAAACAATCGTCTGTATTGGGGAAATCATGCAATTCTTTTAGGTGCTTATCTTTCAGCATGGTATCGCGGAAGGAGTCCAAACCTTTACCACCAGCATACCATCTTGCGGGCATTATCATTGTTAAGTAGCGAGGGTTCAGTTTTTTGGCTTGTTCTACAAACAAATGGTAGATAGGTTTTGCACTTGCCTGGGCACCACCATCGCTCAACTGATACGGCGGGTTGCCAATGATTACATCAAATTTCATTTTCAAAATCTCCTGCGGTTTAATGGTGTGAATAAATTCATACGCATGGGTTTCCATACCCTCACGCTTTTTACCGCCATACTCGCTTTCAGATGCGCCACAGAAAACGCATTTACCACCAGACCACCGATGGGGGGTATTCTTGAATCGCACATTGCCTTGCACATCATCAAATGTGCTGACCGAATACTTGCTATTGGGGTACTTGCTGCAATAAAGGCTGCGCCGGGACAGCAAACTGGTCAATTCCGTGATGGCAATGCCATAAAGCTGATGCTGAAAAATATGATCCACGCGCTCTTGCAGATTGGGGAATTGACCCTCCAATCCGATCAAAAGCCGTTTGGCGATTTCCCGCAGAAAGACACCGCTTTTGCAGGCAGGGTCCAAAAATGTCGTGTTGGGGTCGCTGAATAATTCCTGCGGCAGCATGTCTAGCATGGCGTTTGCCACATCGGGCGGCGTAAATACTTCATCGTTGCTCAAATTGGCAATGCAGGAGAGTACATCCGGGTTGTAGATGCTTGAGTACAGGTTTGGCTGGTCGCTCATCCGAATCACTCCAATAAATTACTTCTTTTCGGTATGCAATACTAATAAATTACTACATTTGTAGTAAAAAATCAACATCTCGCTTACTTTGATAAATAAGTCGTATTTTATTGTATACTGTCAACGAGGTGAAACGTGTGTTCAGTGATATTCTTAAAGAATTACGAGCTGATAATAAGCATACACAAGCTGATTTAGCGAAAAGATTGGGTGTTTCAAAAAGCACTGTCAGTAATTGGGAACAGAATAAAAATGAACCAAGTTTTGATATGCTTTGCAAAATATGCGACCTCTATGGCGCAACGACCGATTACTTGCTCGGTCGCACATCTGATGATCCGTTGCAAAAGAAAAAACGGCATGAGTTACTGAATAAAGAAAGTAAAGAACAGGTCAAGCTATTTGAAGAATTCATGTTATATAAGCAGCAAAAAGAAGCAAAAAAATAAGGAGCCGTCCACAACCTGACGACTCCTTGTTTATTTCTGAAAAACGTTATATCACTGTATTTCCTGGACTTTCCAGTAATACACTGGCGCAAACTCCCGAATGGGCTTGGGGATGCTTTTACCGGTGTCCGGATCAATCATCCAGTTTTCGGCATTATCTTCATCTCCCGCAAACAGTGTCAATTGCTGCTGATAGTTCCCGGCGTCCGGATTTTCCCGCATCAGCACGTCCAGCCGATAATCGCTGCGTTTGACGCTGCTGCTCCCAGTAAATACCCACTCAGAGAAAATGATTGGCTCGTCCATATCATTGCCGGCTGTGTCAACCTGTTTCAGGGTCAGGGCATTGCCGCACAAGATGTTCCGCTCCAGGATAAACCGCACGGCGTCCCTGCATTCGCCGCGGCACTCGTGCTTACAGTTGGCAGTGTATGCCTGATCCCAAATCTCAAACAGCCGTTTACGGCACTCCTCCACATTGTCTTGCAGGATGTCCACTCCGTAAATGCTGGTCGCTGCCAGCACCGCGTATTTTTCATAATCGGCAGCGCTCTTTTTGTAGCGTGCATCCACCGCGTTCAGCTTGCGCCGCAGGATCTCGGCCAAGAAATTGCCATCGCCGCAGGCGGGTTCCAGGAACCGGCTGTCTATGCGCTCAGTTTCCTGCTTCACCAAATCCAGCATGGCGTTCACTTCGCGCTCTGCCGTGAATACTTCGCCGTGATCTGCCACACGCTCCCTGGATTTTACCTGCCGCTCCGCCATACCGTCATCACCTTGCCACTCGTCGTTTTTATATATGATATCATGAAGGCGGCAATTTTTCAAATCCCGCACACATTCTCGGCTCCGCCTTTTTATCTTGCGGGGATTGAATTGCCGCGCAAATCAGGTATAATCAGATCAACGCATTGCAGACGGAAAGGAGACGCCCATGCCTGACACCACGCCTTTATTCCTCCGCGGGCTGCGGATCGGCTGGGACCGGATCGGGCCGGACAGCTACCTGCGCGGGATCGGAGCCCTGGCCGGGCTGAACAGCCTGGAATTCCACGCGCCGGTCACCTTTTTCGTGGGGGAAAACGGCAGCGGCAAATCCACTTTGCTGGAAGCCATCGCCGTGGCCTGGGGCTTCAACCCCGAGGGCGGCACGCGGAATTACCGCTTTTCCACCTACGACTCCCACTCGCCCCTGAGCGAGGCCGTGACCCTGGTGCGCGGCAGCCGGAAGGCGGCGGGCGGATATTTCCTGCGGGCGGAGAGCTTTTACAACGTGGCCACCGCCGAGGAGGAGTATTCCAGGGGCCCAGGAGGCCGGCCCCAGCAGCTGCACCTGCGCTCCCACGGGGAGAGCTTCCTGGCCGTGGCGCAAACCTATTTCCGGCCCGGCGGCTTTTACCTGATGGACGAGCCGGAGGCGGCGCTCTCCCCGCAAAGGCAGCTGGCGCTGCTGACTGAGATCGCGGACTGCGCCGGACGAGGCGCGCAGTTCATCATCGCCACCCATTCCCCCATCCTGCTGGGCTTTCCCGGCGCGGAGCTGCTGAGCTTCGACGTCGGCGCGATCCGCCCCTGCGCCTACGAGGACACGGACAGTTACCAGATCACCAAAATGTTCATCAACCACCGGGAGCAGGTGCTCCGGCAGCTGATGAACCAGGAGGAGAAATAGGCGGGAGCAAAGGGAAGCGCGGGAGGCAGACATTGCTTCCCTCCTGGCTTTCTTCAGCGCGCCCTTGGCAGGGGTCAATCAATCGCACTGTCCGCCATGCCGCAGAACAGATCCTTCACTGGCGCTGCGCTGCCGCTCCGCTGGTTCAGGATGACGTGGGGCGGAGGCTGACTGCGATTTTACTGGACTTATAATCCGTTACATTCTGTCAATCATCCCCTCGCCCTCCAGATCCATCTGAAAGACGAGGGGCTTTTCACGTTAATGCCTTATAACGATCTATTCCTTTACCAGTCTGTCCCTTTACCCGTTGCTCATTTCCTGCTGCGCGTCCAGCACGTTGCCATCCTCGTCCAGCTGGACATAGCCGCAGCTTTGCCATTCGCCGTACTGGCCAAGGCGGAACTCCACCCACCAGACAGGGCGTCCGTAGGTCTCGTGCACAGCGTTGTAGTTGTAGCCGTCGCTCCACAGGGTGGCGGTGCACCAGGCCTGTTTCACGCCCTCGGCTCCGAGTTCAGGCTCAGCCACCTTCCGGAAGGCCTCCGTGGCGATGGCAACGATCTCCTCTTTGGTTTTCTTGCTCCCGGCAGGAAACACCGGGTATATCGGATCCAGAAAGTCGGAGGGCAGCCTGCGCTCCAGGAAATAGCGGAGCACATGGCATTCCTGGGGCCAGCGATCATCGTTGCCGTACTCGGCATCCCATTCGGCCTCCTTTTCCTCAATATTTTCCGCGGTGACCTCCCGGACCGCCATCGTCTGCTCCAGCTTTGCCCAGAATTCCGGCGTGGCGAAGTCACCGCCCCAGAACCAGGGCTTCCCGTCGGGATGCGGGGTGGGGATCACATCGTCGATGGCGGCGGGATCGGGCTCCGCGGACGTCGAAGGATGCTTGCTGATGCTGACCACATAGCCGTTTTCATCGAAAACGACCTCGTAATCCTCCATGCCTGCCCAGCGGCCAATAAAGCGCGCAGTCAGGCCATCCTGCTCAAAGCGCCAGCCGTCGGGACGGTCCTGGTCGAAGCCGGGCTCGTCCAGCCACATATCGCTGTATGCGAAGGTGATCTCCTCCCGGGCCAGCTCCTGCAGGTTTTCCGGGGTAAACTCCGCCCGCCGCCAATCCCGCTCCAGGGTAAAGACGTGGCAGCGCGGGGTATAATCCACCTTGTAGCGGTCCACCGCCAGCACCTCGCCGGTTTCTGCGTCCAGCTCGATCATGGGGTTCACGGCATCGTCCGTCAGCATGCGCAGCTTCCAGACGGGGTGCGGCTCCGCGCCGATCAGGATGCACGTGTGTGCCTCGGCGGTGCGCTTGCCGGTGGCTTCGATGGCCAGAGCGACGGCCCGGTCCCGGGTGATCTTTGCGGCGCTCTCCGGCGGGTAGACGGTCTGCCGGATGAGTTTTCCCTCCACCTCCTGCGGGTCCAGCGCCTGCATGTCCCGGGTCAGCTGCTGCCAGCGTTCCTGCGTCCACTGCCCGAAGTACCCGTAAGCCGACCAATAGCGGTCCATCAGGATATCACCGGTCAGAGGCGCGGTGTCCGCCTCCACGGAGGTCACTGTGCCGTCCAGGCGTACCGCCGCGCTGGCGTTCCCGAAATGGATGTCCCTGGACACGAAGCGGACGTTATAGCGGTTGTACCCGTCAACAATTATGTGATAGGCCTCCTCGTTCAGCAGGTCCAGCTCCGGGTGCTCCTTCCGGATGGCCTCCGCCGCCAGACGGATGGCGTCGCTGTATGTCATCCGGCCTTCCCGGCCCTTTTCATAAGCGGCTTGAGGGGTGTAAAGGATCGCGAAGTTATCGTCCTGATCCATCTTGACGGCCCTTTCCGGCTTTCCCTCTGGGCTGCTGACGCTGACCGCGTACCAGCCCGCAGCCTCGACCACGGTGCCGTCCATCGGCGCGAAGACCCGGTAGCTGACCAGCCAGTGCCGCTTTCCCTCATACTCCGTCAGCACCGCGCCGTCCAGGGCCGCCCGGGGATCGAGCCCGGCGGAACCGGCGATCCTGACTGCCTCCTCACGGGAAATGTCATTTTCCGCGGGATCAGGGTACTCCGTCAGCTGATAGGCTGCCAGCTCGGCACTCATGACCTTTCCGGGCTCCTCTGTTGCGTTCTGCAGCAGCCCGTGGAGCTGCCGCCAGCCCTCCTGGGGCCATTTGCCCATATCCCAGCCATAGGCCTGCCGCATCCTGCTCATCACCTGCTCGCCGGTATAGGGCTGCGTCCAGTCCGGCACGTCCGCGCTCGTTTCCACTGTGCCCTCCGGGTCCCGGTCCTCAAAGTTTGCCGTGTAGCGCCCGTGCTCCAGGTCCAAGGGCTCCAATACAAAGCTCCAGGCCGCGCCGTTCCGTCCGCTTTCCGTATCGTAATAGAAGCTCCGTCCCAGCCGGAACACCGTCCGGTCCTCCAGGGGCAGGTCCGCGCCATACCTCGCCCGCAGGGCGGCAAAGGCGAAGGCCTCCGCCTTTTCATAGGGCATATTGTCCGGCCCTGGCAGGCGGCTTTCATACGTCTCATAGAAGCCGATGTCCACCATCAGGCGGTTGAACCAGTCCTGCTGCTCCAGCGTCCAGGTGTAGAAGTTGCCGCCGAAGGCCTGGCGGCAGAGCTCCATGATGGTCTCCTCCTCCCAGTTGCCCATACCGTTGCGGATCAGCTGCATGATGCGGTTGTTCTCATCCAGCGTAATGCCGTTTTCGTTCAGGGTGCGGATCAGCTCCGCCAGCTGCTCCGGCGAATAGGTGTTGTTGACGCCCGCTGGGCTGTCGTTTTCGTTGGCCAGCGGCACCGCCACCTGCTCCATGATCTCCTGATGGCTCAGCAGCGCCGCCGCCAGGGCGGCCGTGGCCAGCAGCGCCAGTACGATGGCCAGCACCAGGCCCGCGGATAATTTGCGCTTCACTTTCCTGTCTCCTTTCCCGGTTTCGGCAGAGATCCTTTGGAAGAGCCAGGGATCGCCCTTCAGGCCGGACAGCGTGCTGTCGATAGCCTGATGGACCTGCCTGCGTTCAAGCTCCTCACGCATCCTGATCCCTCCCCTCCAGGGCTTTGCGGAGCTTTTCCCGGCCCCGCTTCAGGCGGTTGGATACGGACGACTGGGCGATGCCCAGCGCATCCGCGATCTCCCCCGTGCCCATGTCCTGATAATAATACAGTATGACCGCTTCCCGCAGCTTCCGCGGCAGGGCCATGATGGCCAGCGTCAGGTCAATGTCCCGTTCCGCCGGCGGCTCCGCCGCTTCAGGCAGCATGTCCGGGGTGACCCGCCGGTCCGTATGCCTGAACCAGGAGCCCCGCTCAAAATCCCTGCACACATTCACCGCGATGCTGCATAGCCAGGTCTTTTCGCTGCTCTCCCCGCGGAACGAGTCAAAGCCCCGGTAAGCCTTCATGAACGTTTCCTGTACCGCGTCCTCCGCCAGCGCCCGATCCCGCAATTGGATATAGCACAGGCGCAGGAGCGGCGTCTGGTATTCCGTGATCAGCCGTTCGATCACCTGATCCCGCCTGCTGTCCGGATCCTTGACAGCCGTCATGGGGCCTGGTCACCTCCTCCTGTTTTTCACTTATATAGACGCGGGTCCGGCAGGTTTTTATCGATGCAGCAAAAGATTTTTATCGGAAAAGGCTTGACATGCTCATTTATATTTGATAAAATATATTTGTATCAAATGTTTATTGGAGGGAGGAGCCATGGACCACGATTATCACGAGGCGATGAAGCTGGCCAACCAGCTGTGTTTCCCGCTGTACGCAGCCGCGCGGAACGTCACCGGCCTCTACACGCCCTGGCTGAAGCCGCTGGGGCTGACTTATACGCAGTACATCGTTTTTCTGGTCCTGTGGGAGAAGGACGGGATCTCCGTGTCCGAGATCGGCGAAAAGCTGATGCTGGACAACGGGACGCTCTCCCCCCTGCTGAAGAAGATGGAGCAGGCCGGATACGTGGCAAGGCGCCGGAGCCGGGACGACGACCGCGTGGTGGAGATCACCCTGACGGACGCGGGACGGGCGCTGCAGGAAAAGGCGAAGGACGTCCCCGGCAGGGTCGCGGGCTGCATCGACCTGTCCGCGGAAAAGGCGCAGACGCTGTACGCCCTGCTCTATGAACTGCTGGAGAATCAAAAAAACCGAACGGCAAAAGAACAAAAGGAGGAAAACCACCATGAGCACAGTTTATGATTTTACGGTGAAGGACAGGCAGGGACGGGACGTCAGCCTGTCGGAGTATCGCGGCAAGGTGCTGCTGATCGTCAACACGGCCACCGGCTGCGGCTTTACCCCGCACTATGAGCCGCTGGAAGCCATGTACAGGGACCTGCGGGACCGCGGGCTCGAGATCCTGGATTTCCCCTGCAACCAGTTCGCCAACCAGGCCCCCGGCACCGGCGACGAGATCCACCAGTTCTGCACGCTGAAATTCGGCACGGAATTCCCGCAATTCGCCAAAATCGACGTCAACGGCGAGACCGCCGACCCGCTGTTCGCTTATCTGGCCTCCGAAAAGCCCTTCGAGGGCTTCGGCAAGGGCCTGAAAAACGCCGCGCTGAATACGTTCGCAGCCATGAACAACAAGAAGTACGGCGAGAAGACCTACATCGGCTGGAACTTCACGAAGTTCCTGATCGACCGCGAGGGCCGCGTGATCGGTCGCTTCGAGCCCACCGTGGACATGAAGGAAGTCCGCGCCGCCGTGGAAGCGGCGCTGTAAACGAACGACAGACAGGAGGAACAGTCATGATTTACGATTATAAGATCACCACAGGCAAGGGCGAAACGCTGGATCTTTCGGACTACCGGGGCAAGGTCATCCTGGTGGTCAACACGGCCACCGGCTGCGGGTTCACGCCCCAGTACGCGCCCATCGAGCAGATGTACAAGGATTACCACGACCAGGGTCTGGAGATCCTGGACATCCCCTGCAACCAGTTCGGCGGCCAGGCCCCCGGATCGGACGAGGAGATCCACGAGTTCTGCACGATGCACTTCAACACCACCTTCCCGCAGATGAAAAAAGCCGACGTGAACGGAGCGAACGAGCTGCCCCTGTACACGTACCTGAAGTCCCAGAAGGGCTTTGCCGGCTTTGACGCGCACCCCTACAAGGAACTGCTGGAAAAGATGTTCGCACAGGCCGATCCGGACTGGGACAAGAAGTCCGACATCAAGTGGAACTTCACTAAATTCGTCATCGACCGCGAAGGAAACGTCGTCGCCCGCTTCGAGCCGACTGCCGACATGGCGGCGGTGGAAGCCTGCGTCAAGGCGCTGCTGTAAAGCGAACTGCCCGCGATGCCGGTGCCGCAGGGCGGCGGACAACAAACGAATGGGGCTGCTGCAGAAGTACAGGATTCTGATATGCTCCCTTTTGAGGATACAGAAAAAGAAAAACTGTACCTCAGAAGGGAGCAGTTTTATGCGGAAGAGGAACATATCC
>JBGUIY010000255.1:0-15400 GCA_045113475.1 Christensenellales bacterium
ATCTCTGGCAACCTTTGTTGGTCACCAGAGATTTCTTGTTCACGTCTTGTTTTTTATTTCACTGTCCACTTGACGGGAAGCGGTTCAATGCGCAGCAGCCCTTTTTTCCGTTGGAAAAGCAAAAAACGAATTGACACTTCAGTCCAACTCATATAGAATTTAACCGGATATCGTTGATGATGACAATACGTCGGATGAGGTGGAGCGGCTTATGAAAAAGTATGCCATCGGCGTCGATTTCGGTTCCCTTTCCGGGCGCGCGGTCCTGGCGGACGTGAGCGACGGGGCCGTCCTGGCGGCGTCCGTCATGGAATACCCGCACGGGATCATGGAACGCAGCCTGCCCGGCGGGAAACGCCTGCCGGCGGAATGGTCCCTGCACCATCCCGCCGATTATCTGGACGTCCTGGGGCACGTCGTCCCCGAAGTCCTGAAGGCCGGTCACGTGGACGCCGCGGACGTATCGTCCATCGGAATCGACTGCACCGCTTCCTCCGTGCTGCCCGTCACCGGGGAAGGCGTCCCGCTGTGCTTCCTCCCCGAATTCGCGGACGAGCCGCACGCCTACATCCACCTGTGGAAGCATCACGCGGCCCAGCCCCAGGCCGACCGGATGACGGAGAAAGCGGCCGAGCGGAACGAAAAATGGCTGCCTGCGTACGGCGGGAGGGTCTCCTGCGAAAGCGCGCTGCCCAAGCTGTGGCAGCTGCTGGAAGAATCGCCGCGTGTCTGTGACGCGATGGCTCACTGGATCGAGGCCGTGGACTGGCTGGTATGGCAGCTGTGCGGGAACGCGGTGGTCAGCAGCTGCTGTGCGGGATACAAGCATCTGTACTGCGCGCCTGACGGCTACCCGTCGCATGACTACCTCTCCAGCCTGGATCCCCGGCTGGCCCGTGTCTTCCGGGACAAATGCTCCCTGCCCGTCGCGCCCGTCTTCAGCAAGGCGGGCACGCTGACGGAAGAGATGGCCCGCCGCCTCGGACTGGATCCCGGCACCGCCGTCGCCGTGGGCATGATCGACGCGCACGCCTGTGCGCCGGCTGCCGGCATCACCGGCCCGGGCGAAATGGTCATGATCCTGGGCACCTCCGCGTGCATGATGACGTGCGGGGAGGATTACCGCAGCATACCCGGGTGCTATGCGGTCAAAGACGGCATCCTGCCCGGGCTCTGGGGGTTTGAGGGCGGCCAGAACAGCGTGGGCGACCTGTTCTCCTGGATGCTGCGGGAATGCGTCCCGGAGCATACCCTGCGGGAAGCCCGGGACAGACAGCTCTCCCTCCACGAATACCTGACGGAACTGGCCTCACGGAGGAAGCCGGGAGAAAGCGGGCTGCTGGCGCTGGACTGGTTCAACGGCAACCGCAGCGTCCTGATGGACAGCGGACTGACCGGCATGATCATGGGGCTGACCCTGAGGACACAGCCGGAAGACATCTACCGCGCGCTGGCCGAAGCGGCGGCCTACGGCGCACGGATGATCATCGACAGCTTCCGGGAGCATGGGCTGAAGGTGGACAGGCTGCTGGTCACCGGCGGGATCAGCCAGAAGAACCGGATGATGATGCAGATCTACGCCGACGTGCTGGATATGCCGGTGCGCGTCATCCCCGCGTCCCACGGGAGCGCCCTGGGCTCCGCCATCGCGGGCGCCGTCGCGGCAGGGTGCTACGCCACTGTGCAGGACGCCATCCGGCATATGGCCCCCAAGGCCGAAAAGGTGTATCAGCCGGATCCCGGAAACCACCGGATCTACGAACGCCTGTACCGGCTGTATGCAAGGCTGTACCGCGCCTGCGGGCAGGACGGGCACAGCGTCATGAAGGACCTGCTTGCCATCAGACAGGAAGCATGAAAACGGAGCCGACGCGCGCATTTCCGGACGTGCAGCCGGTTCTCCGGGAGGAATCTTTATGGTCATCGACGGGATCAGGGAAGAACTGTTCCGGCTTCAGGACGAAAAGTACCGGGATTTCCAGTACAGGCTGATCCCGACGGTCGATCCCGAGAACATCATCGGCGTCCGGACGCCCGCGCTGCGGGAGTACGCCAGGCAGCTGGCCAGACAGGCGGATACCGCCGTATTTCTCGACGACCTGCCGCACCGGTATTTCGACGAGAATCAGCTTCACGCGTTCATCATTTCGGAGATCCGGGATTACGGCCCCTGCATTGCGGAAGTGCAGCGCTTCCTGCCGTATGTGGACAACTGGGCGACCTGCGACCAGCTCTCCCCCAGGGCCTTCAGAAAGCACAGGACGGAACTGCTCGCCTGTGTGCGCGAATGGCTGCGTTCTCCCCATCCCTATACCGTCCGTTTCGCCATCGGGATGCTGATGCAGCACTACCTGGACGAAGCCTTTGATCCCGAATACCCGGAGCTGGTCGCCGGCGTCCGCTCGGAAGAATACTATGTCCGGATGATGGTCGCCTGGTACTTCGCCACCGCGCTGGCCAAGCAGTACGGCGCGGCGCTCCCCTATCTGGAAGAAAAGCGGCTGGCGCCCTGGACGCACAACAAGACCATCCGGAAAGCCATCGAAAGCTATCGCATCGCGCCGGAGCAAAAAGCGTATCTGCGCAGCCTGCAGATCTCCGGCACGAAGGATATGCCCTCAGACAAATGAGTATGCCCCGCTGATGGAGGTGACCGCATATGGCGCTGAACCGCCTGACCGAACGGATCTGGGTTTTCCCCTATGAGGAAGATCGCGACCGCCCGAACCTCGGCTATATCCGGGGCGACCGCTGGAGCCTCGCCGTGGACGCCGGGCATTCCGCCGCCCATACCGCGGAATTCTACCGCGCGCTGGAAGACGCCGGCCTGCCCCTGCCTGAGTTGACCGTGCTCACACACTGGCACTGGGATCATACCTTCGGCATGCACGCCGTACACGGCTTGACCCTGGCCAATGCCCGCACCGATGCATATCTGCGGGATTTCCGGGAGCGCATCGGGCGCGAAGGCCCGGCCTTTTTCCTGGCCATGCACGAGAGCGTCCGCCGGGAGTACGCGGACAGCAGGTCCGTCGTCGTCACCCCCGCGGACATGGTGTTCAGCGGCGAAATGTGTTTGGATCCCGGGGCATGCCCGGTGAGGATCTTCCAGACAGAAGCGCCGCACACGGACGATTCCACGCTGGTGTTTGCCGAGAAGGAAAAGGTCCTTTTCCTGGGCGACGCCGCGGGCGGGGTGTTCCCCACCTGGGAAAAGGACTGCGGATTGTGCAGAAAAATGGCCGAGACCGTCTCAGCCACCGGCGCGGAGATCTGTCTCGAGGGGCACTGGATCCCGCAGACCATGCAGGAGACCCTGGACGACCTGCTGGCAGACGAGTAACAGAATGCGGCCGGGCAGGATCAGCGCACTGCGCCGTGTGAAGCAGAGCCCGGCCGCCTCTTCAGGTGTGTCCCGTTATCGTTTATTAGGAACTCATGACCTCGCATCCGCCGGCGCGGCAGTCGTACCCTCGTCGAACAGCCTGACCGGCAGTACCGTAACCTGCGGCGGGAGACTGCGGTCCGCGATCCGTTTCAACAGCAGGCGGACACCGTGAACCGCCACGCACTCGCCATCGGCATAAATACTCGTCAGCCTGGGCAGATAGGGGATCTCACCCCGCAGATGGTCAAAGCTGACGATAGACACGTCCCGGGGTACCGTGACGTTTTTTTCTTGCAGTGCAAGCATCACAGGATAGGAAACCTCGTCCCTGAAGGAAACGATGGCCGTATAATCGAGCGGGAACAGCAAATCTCCAAGCTTGCCTTCAGCCAGCGCTGCTTCCACCATTTCGCCGGGGATGATACGAATGCCGTCTTCAGAAACATGATGGTCGCGCATTGCCTGCCGGAACCCTTCCAGACGGTCGATTTGGGAGCTGGACTTGTTGACGCCGGAAAGAAACAGATAGCGCCGATGACCCAGCTGAGCCAAATGGCTTCCCGCCAGATACCCGCCCTGAACATCGTCGCATCGCGCGCAGTCGGTGGTTTTCCCCTCGATCCAGCGGTCCAGCAGCACGAAAGGCACGTGGTTGTTTTCCATATATTCAATATGGCCGGCGTTGTTATGGTACGGGAAATACAGTATCCCCTCCACCGCCTGTGAAATCGCCGAATGGATCAGCTGCTCGCCGAGCTTTTCGTCCAGCTGCATGCAAAGCACCATCATGTTGTATCCCGCTCTCCTCAGCTCCACGTCCATTTTGCTGAGCATGTTGCAGAAGTGCAGGTTGTGAATATCGTTGACGATCACGGCAATATTTCCGCTCTTTCCGGAGCGCAGCGTGGACGCCAGGGAATTGCGGATATAGCCCAAGCTGAGCGCAGCCTCCCGGATCTTCGCCCTGGTCGCTTCCGGCAGGTGCGGGTCATCGCGCAGTGCTCTGGACACCGTGTTCACAGTGTAATGGCACGCCTCGGCGACGTCTTTCAGAGTTTTACGGGAAACGTTCATGCGGGTTCCTCCCACGAATAAATTGGTTTATTATAACACAGACCGGAATTGAATTTCAATTTCAAACATGCAGAAAAATCGCTGTGTTTTTTCCAAAAAATACTTGACAAACCAATGGATTAACGTTAACATAAAGGTAACCGTCCGGATAACGTTAATCCGGCAAACCGTTTCGACAAATTTAAAAGGAGGAACCATCATGAAGAAACTGCTGGCTGTTCTGCTCGTGATGATGCTGGCGCTGGGCATGTGCTCTGTGCTGGCGGAAGATGAACCCATCAAACTGACCTTCTGGACCTTCCAGGAACTGCACACCGAACTCTACAAGACCATGGAAGCCAAATGGAATGCCGAAGCCGACAAACCCAAGATCCAGATCGACTATCAGGTATTCCCCTATGAAGACATGCACAACAAGCTGACCATCGCCCTGCAGAGCGGTGAAGGCGCTCCCGACCTGGTGGATATCGAAATCAACATGTTCGCCAACTATCTGAAGGGCGATATCAGCCTGGCCCCGATGAATGAATATGTCGAGCCCATCGAAGACCACCTGGTCATGAGCCGCCTGAACAACTATGCCAAGGATGGCAAGTTCTACGGCATCGACCACCATATCGGCGCGACCGTGATGTTCTACAACACTTCCATCCTGGAGGCTGCCGGCATTGACTATACCGCCATCAAGACCTGGGATGATTTCCATGAGGCCGGCAAAGTCGTTCTGGAAAAGACCGGCAAGCCCATGATCGTCTGGGAGTCTGCCGACTGCTGGAGCGTATACCCGATGGTCAACCAGCACGGCGGCGACTGGCTCACCCCCGACGGCAAGGTCCGCATGGACGAGCCCGTGGTCATCAACACCCTGAAATTCATGAAGTCAATGCTGGATGACGGCTCTGCGATCCCCTGCCCCGGCGGCTGGACGCATACTGAAGAGTACTGGGGCTGGATGAATGGCGGCAACTGCGCTGCTGTCTGCATGCCGTTCTGGTATCTTGACCGCTTCACCAACTACATGCCTGACCTGAAGGGCCAGATGAAGGTTGCCGCGATGCCCCTGTGGGCGGACGGCGGCCACAAGTCCGCGCAGATGGGCGGCACCGGTACCGCTGTGGTCGCTTCCAGCGCCAACGTGGATGTCGCCAAGGAATTCCTGGCCTATGCCTGCCTGTCCTTCGACGGCTGCGTCACCACCTGGAAGATCTGCGGCTTCGACCCGATCCTGAAAGATGTATACGGCTCTGAGGAAATGAAAGAAACCAACAAGTTCTTCGAATACTACGATCAAGATATCTTCGCCACGCTGTCCGAAGTGCTGGACGACATTCCTGACACCTGCATCTCTGAGTACTTCCCGACCGCGACCGATATCGTAAAGACCCAGATGGCATACCGCCTGGTCGAACTGCGTGAAGATCCTGAGCAGATCGCCAAAGACTGCGCTGAAGAACTCCGCGGTCTGATCGACTGATCATCCTGCGAGATCCAGCCGGAGGGGCGTTTGCCTCTCCGGCTTCTTCACTCAAACCGCTTACCCGCCCTGATTAATCCAGATTGGAGACCGGGAAAATGCAGAACATCTCCGAAAAACAGCCGTCCCTGCCGCGCAGCAGGAATTTTCTGACCAGTCACAAGGTCGTTCCTTATGTGTTTGTCGCGCCTTTCATCATATTTTTCCTGCTCGTATACCTTTATCCGCTGATTATGACGATCATCATGAGCTTTCAGAAGATCGACGGCCCGAACCACCATGAGTTTATCGGGATCAAGAACTATCTGAAGCTGGATACGCGCGACTTCCGGATGGCGCTGGAAACCTCCGGCCGATATGCTCTCTGGGACGTTATCATTCTGACGATCATCCCGCTGCTGGTCGCCTGCATTCTGCATTCCGGACTGGCCAAGGGCAGCGCTTTCTTCAAGTCCTTGTTCTTCATCCCCTCCCTGACCTCAATCATCGTCGCCGGCATCGTCTTCAGGCTGGCATTCGGCACACTTGAAACAGCCACCGTCAACCGCATGATGACCGCCCTCGGACTGCAGCCCGTGAAATGGCTCAGCTACGCCGGGCCGGGCAACTTTGTGCTGATTCTGCTGACCCTGTGGCGCTGGAACGGCGTGAACATCGTATACTACCTGTCTGGCTTGCAGGCCATCCCCGCGGACTATTACGAAGCCGCGCAGATCGATGGCGCCAATGCCGTTCAGAAGTTCCTCCATGTGACCCTGCCGGGCATCAGGCCGGTGCTGATTTACGTCATCACCATCACCGTGCTGGGCGGTTTCAGCATGTTCACTGAGTCCGTTGCCCTCTGGCAGCAGAACAACGCGGGCGGCGTAGGCCGCACGATCGTGGGTTATATGTATCTGGTAGGCTTCAAGAAAAACAATCTTGGCCTTGCATCCGCCGTCGGCCTGGTCCTGCTGGTGCTCGTGGTCGTCGTGAACCTGATCCAGCTGGTCCTGATGGGCTTCTTCAAGAAGGAGGATTGACATGGCTTCGAATAAGATAGAAGGCAATAAGAGGACCGTGCTCAGCATCATGGCAACCGCGCTGATGATCCTGTTTGCCATCTTCGCCATGGTCCCGTTCGCATTCATGTTCATGAGCTCCCTGAAGCCCGGCACCGAAATGATGCGCTACGGCCTGACCCTTAAGTTTGATCCCGGCATCTCTTCCTTCCAGAATTACACAGCGCTGAATACCTACCGTGACGGCGTATACTGGCACTGGTACAAATCCAGCGCCATCATCATGATCCTGCAGACCGGCATCGGCCTGTTCTTCAGCTCCCTGGTCGGCTACGGCCTGGCCATGTACCAGTTCAAGGGCAGGAGCCTGATTTTCTCCCTGGTGCTGGTTGTGATGATGCTGCCCTTTGAGATCCTGCTGCTGCCCATGTACCAGATGATGATCAGAGTGAAAATGATGAACACTTATCTGGGGGTCATCATCCCTTATCTGGTACCGCCTTTCATGATCTTCTTCTTCCGGCAGTACTGCCTGGGCATTCCAAAGGAGCTGATGGAAGCCGGCCGCATCGACGGCTGCTCTGACTACGGCATTTTCTGGCGCATCATGGTTCCCATCATGGTGCCGGCCTTCGGCGCCATGACCATTCTTTCCTGCATGAACAGCTGGAACAACCTGCTGTGGCCCATGATCATCCTGCAGAGCGAGACGAAGCACACCATCCCCATCGGCATGGGCACCACCATCACCCCCTACGGAAACGCATACGACGTACTGATGCCCGGTGCGGTCATGGCCGTTGTGCCCATCATCATTATCTACCTCTGTGCCCAGAAAGCCTTTATCACCGGCCTGACCGCCGGAAGCGTCAAGGGCTGATGAATCCGGAAACTATCATAAACAGCGCGGCCGCCAAAGAAGCGGAACCGCGCTGTTTTTACATCATCGTTGAAAACAGTCCTGAAAAGCGAGTCCTGAAAGGTTTACTGATTCTCTTCTGAATTAAAAGAATCAATGTCAAGAAACATCGCTGCAATCACATATGGCGGGCCTGTAGCGGCGGCGCCTGCGCCGCCATCTTCATGGCGTAAAAGCTGTTATAATAACGAACACAACCCGAAAAACAATCACTCGAATCATTATTCCATGGGTATGGCGGTCATATCGCGCGTGCACCGCGGGCGCAAGCGCCTCGCGCACCGCGCACGGGATGCCCGGGGGCCGCCGCTACGCCATTTACTCCATGATACGCTTAACGTCCATGGATACCTTGCCACTCAAATGTTGTCATGCAAAGAAAACACATTGAAAACAGCTGCGGGCTGTAGTAAAATACACAGTCGTATATTCTTGACAGGAGGGCGCCGTGCATGGGGTATGTATACCTGATCGTGGTCGCCCTGTTTTTCAGTTTCGGCGGCACCTGCGTGAAGCTGATACGGCCCAGCTTCTCGCCGTCCATGATCACCTTCATGCGCTTCTTCGTCGGCGTCCTCTGGCTGCTGGCGCTGAAGGCCGTGACCCGCAAGCGGCTGCGTCCAGGCTTTAAGGACGCCCTCAAAAAGCACTGGAAATGGCTGGTTTTCGGCGCTGCGGCCAAATTCCTGGCCTACACCACGGAAAACATCGCCCTGTCCATCGGCGTTTCTTACGGGGCGATCCTGACCCAGCCGGCGCAGATGGTGCTGCTGACCCTGCTGAGCGTAACGGTGCTGCGCGAAAAAATGAGCGCCGCCCGATGGGCAGGGATCATTTGCTGCGTACTCGGCATCCTGCTGATCTCCTGGAACGGGCTGCCGCTCTCCGCGCTGCCGGAAGGGAACCTGACGCTGACTCTGCTCTTCGTGTTCTCCGGCGCGTGCGCGGGGCTGTTCGTTTTCGCGCAGAAGCAGCTGGCAGCGGATTTCGACATCCTGGACAGCAACCTGTGTATGTTCGTCCTGTCGGCGGCGGCCGCCCTGCCGGTGCCGCTGATCGAAGGCAACCTGCTTCCCGCCGCGCCGCCCGGGCCGCTGTGCGTCGCCGCCATCATCTGGTTCGGCTTCGTGACCGGCATCGGCTTCTATCTCAACGCAAAGGCCATTCCCCTGGTGCCCTTCCGGATGGTCGCGCCGCTGCAGAGCACCATGGTGTTCTTTACCCTGGCCTGGGGCGTGCTCTTTTTCCACGAGACGGTCACCGGCTGGATCATCGGCGGCACGCTGCTGTTCGTCGCCGGGGTCGTGCTGATGCAGGGCCGGAGCGCCCCCGCCCGGGCATAACTGTCCCGAACTACCCCGGCGAAGCCGGAAAGAATAAGGAGGAAAAATACGATGGAAAAGACCTGGCCGCTGGACACCGCAGTTTCCTTTGATCCATACTTCGGAGAGCCCGACCGCGACGGCGATCAGGGCTATCAGTTCCTGCCCGACGGTAAGGTGCTGGTGCGCCTCAAAGCCCCTGGGGCGAAGGAGGTCGCGCTGGACCAGTTCGGGCGCATGCACCCGCTCACACGGCAGTCCGGAGACACATGGGAGGGCACCGTGGACCTGGGCCGGGGCTTCCAGTACTTTTTCCTGAAGGTGGACGGCTGCGACGTGCTGAGCCCCTACCTGCCCATCGGCTACGGCTGCTGCCGGCCCATGAACTTCCTGGACGTGCCGGTGCCGGGCGAGGAGGAATGGGGCGCCCTGGAGGGCGTGCCCCACGGCGCGGTGACGCGGCACGTCTTCCCCTCCTCCGTCACGGGCAAGCCTGAGGTGTGCCTGGTCTACACCCCCGCATCCTATGATCCGGCCAAAAAGTACCCTGTGCTGTACCTGCAGCACGGCTACGGTGAGAACGAGACCGGCTGGGTATACCAGGGCCACGTGGGCCGCATCGCCGACCGACTGCTGGCGGAAGGGAAAATGCGGGAAATGATCATCGTGATGGGCAACGGCATGACCCGCGGCACAGACATCCGCCAGGGCCGGATGCTCTTCCCCGAGGTGCTGCTGAAGGACCTGATCCCCTTCATCGAAGCCCGCTATCCGGTGCTGACCGACAAGTGGCACCGCGCCATGGCGGGGCTGAGCATGGGCAGCTTCCAGACCAGTTTCGTCACCCTACAGCATCCCGACATGTTCGGCTACGCGGGGATCTTCAGCGGTTTCCTGCGCAGTATCCGCGGGGACGACAACCGCCATCTTGCCCTGCTGGACGAGCCGGAGAAATTCCGCGAGTCCTTCCGGGTGTTCTACCGCGCCATGGGCACGGAGGACCAGTTCTTCAGTTCCTTCCTGGAGGAGGACGGCCTGGTGAAGGAAAAAGGCGTGGACATGATCCGCCGCACCTTCCCCGGCGGCCACGACTGGGGCGTCTGGCGGCGGTGCATCCACGAATTCCTGCCGCTGATCTTCCGGGAGGGCTGACTTTGGGCGCATGAAAATAAAAAGCCAGATAATACATTGCATCCCCCTCTTTTTGGTGGTAGAATAGCCCCCGGAATCAGGATACGATACTCAGCGGGTAAAACGAAACACCGGGCGGAAGTATGCGAATTTGTCTGTGCGGGAGGAAATTTGCCATGCCGGAAGTACAGTGGCAGCGCCGTTTTGACGAGCCGGAGAAGGAAACCGAAGAGATCGCCAACATGGACAGGACCGACTACGAGGTCCTCCTGGCCGAGATCGAACGGCGCTGACATGGACTCACTGACGCAAAACACGGAGGAAGTATGAAAAAGACGGTATTGAGGTCTCTCATCCCCTGCTGCCTCGCGCTGATGATCCTGCTCGCCGGGATGCCGGCCGCGCAGGCGGACAAGCTCCAGGACGCGCTGAACGCGTCGGTCCCCTTCGGCATCGCCCACGCCGACGACGGCAAGGGCCTGCCGGTATACAAGACTGCCAGCACCAGGACCCCGGTGGATACCCTGGCGGACTATCAGGTGTGCGCCATCCTCTCCTCTTCGGCTTCCGGCCAGAAAACCTGGCTGAAGATCCGCTACCTGGACCGCAAAACGCTGAAGGAAGGCTATGTTCCGGAGGACGGCTTCTACCAGCTGACCGTGATCGGCCTCGCGACGGTGCTGAAGGACGCGGCAGCGGCGGCGGAAGTCGCCAAACTGATCCAGGACGCCAAGGCGGACCAGTTCGTCGCCCAGGCGCGGCCCACCGCGGCGCCGGCAGTTACGGCCACACCCAGGAAGAAGGCGACGGCCACCCCCGCCTCCTCGAGGAAGCGCTACATCCTGAACACGAAGACAATGAAGTTCCATCTCCCCAGCTGCAGCGAAGCGGAACGGATCTCCGCCGAGAATAAGAAGACCACCACCACTACCCGGGAAAGCCTTATCTCCCAGGGCTATGAAGCCTGCCAGAAGTGCAATCCCTGATAAATCGTCTGTTTTCCTCATTTCACAGACAGCTCCGCGGTTTTTTCGCCGCGGGGCTTTTTGATTGTTCCCTGACCCTGCGCGGCCATGGCTGTCCATCGCCCCGTTCCGTGAAATACTCCCGTAAAACCCGATAAAATACAGGAATCTCATTGCATTTTACTGTGCTTTCATGTATAATCTTCTCAAACGGCCGACAGAAATCGGACCGGAAAGGAGCAAAACATATGGAAAAGTATGAATGCCCGTGCGGATATGTGTATGACCCCGAGGTCGGCGATCCCGAAGGCGGCATCGCACCCGGCACCGCGTTCGAGGATATCCCGGATGACTGGGTATGCCCGGTCTGCGGCTTGGGGAAGGACGCCTTCACAGTAGCGTAACGACAGTGAGAGCCGCCCTCGGGCGGCTCTTTTCCGATGTATCATTTATAAAGGAGAAACCAATGAATCCCACTTTCGTCATTGAAATGGAAAACGGCGGCAGGATGAGCGGCGAGCTCTACCCGGACATCGCGCCGGAATCCGTCGGCAATTTCGTCGCGCTGGCCAACAGCGGGTTTTACGACGGGCTGATCTTCCACCGGGTCATCCCCGGCTTCATGATCCAGGGCGGCGACCCCCAGGGCACCGGCATGGGCGGCCCCGGCTACTGCATCAAGGGCGAGTTCCGGCAGAACGGCGTGGACAACTTCCTCAAGCACACCGAGGGCGTGCTGTCCATGGCCCGCAGCATGATGCCCAATTCCGCGGGCAGCCAGTTCTTCATCATGACCAGCGATTCCCCGCACCTGGACGGGGCTTACGCCGCCTTCGGCAAAGTGCTGGAAGGCATGGAGACCGCCTACCAGATCGTCAATACCAGGCGCGACTTCCGCGACAAGCCCCTGGTCGCGCAGAAGATCAAATCCATCCGGGTGGAAACCAACGGACAGGATTATCCGTTTACCAAGCTGAAAGGGCGGTAATGTCATGAACAGGATCATTCTGAGAAAAGCGCTGAACCCCACCGTCACCCTGCTGACGGTGGAAGCGCCGCTGATCGCGCGGAAGGCGGAGCCGGGGCAGTTCGTCATCGTCCGGCCCGACGCGGAGGGCGAGCGCATCCCCCTGACCATCGCCGATTTTGACCGCGCGGCGGGTACGGTGACCATCATCTTCCAGATCGTGGGCGCCACCACGGAGAAGCTCAACCACCTGATGGAAGGGGAATTCCTTGAGGACATCGCCGGCCCCCTGGGCCGGGCGACCCATACGGAAGGGCTCAAGAAGGTCGCTGTGGTCGGCGGCGGCGTGGGCTGCGCCATCGCCTATCCCGTGGCCAAAAAGCTCTTCGACCAGGGCGCCGAAGTCCACACCGTGGCGGGCTTCCGCACGAAGGACCTGGTGATCCTGGAAGACGAGTTCGCCGCCCACTCCACCCTTTTCAAGCGCATGAGCGACGACGGCAGCTGGGGCGAAAAGGGCCTGGTCACCGACGCGCTGAAGGCACTGATCGAAGCCGGCAACCGGTATGACGAAGTCATCACCATCGGCCCCCTGATCATGATGAAGTTCGTGTGCGCGCTCACGAAGCAGTACGGCATCAAAACCATCGCCAGCATGAACCCGATCATGATCGACGGCACGGGCATGTGCGGCGGCTGCCGCCTGACCGTGGGCGGCGAGACGAAGTTCGCCTGCGTCGACGGCCCCGAGTTCGACGGCCACCTGATCGACTTTGACGAGGCCATGTCCCGCGGGCGCATGTACCAAGACTTCGAGCGCCGGGCTTACGACGCAGCCTGCAATCTGTTCCGCGCGGCCGAAGGGAGGAATCAGTGATGGCGATCAATCCCAACAAGCATCCGATGCCGACCCAGGCACCGGAGGAGCGGGCGCACAATTTCCGCGAGGTCGCCCTGGGCTACACCATGGAGATCGCGCGGGACGAGGCCTCCCGCTGCCTGAACTGCAAGAACCAGCCCTGCGTGAAGGGCTGCCCCGTAGGCATCCATATCCCCCAGTTCATCCAGGCGCTGCGCAAAGGCGAGATCGAGGAAGCCTACCAGATCATTTCCCTGACCAGCTCCCTGCCCGCGGTCTGCGGCCGCGTGTGCCCCCAGGAGACCCAGTGCGAAGAAAAATGCAGCCTGGGCATCCGCTTCGAGCCGGTGGGCATTGGGCGCCTGGAGCGTTTCGTGGCCGACTGGCACAATGAGCACAGCACGGAAGCTCCGGTCAGGCCCACACCCAACGGGCACCGGGTGGCGGTGGTTGGCTCCGGCCCCAGCGGCCTCACCTGCGCGGGCGACCTGGCCAAGAAGGGCTACGCGGTCACCGTGTTCGAGGCCCTGCACACCGCCGGCGGCGTGCTGGTGTACGGCATTCCCGAGTTCCGTCTGCCCAAGGCCATCGTGGCCCGGGAGGTCGAAACGCTGAAGGCACTGGGCGTGGACGTCCAGACCAACGTGATCATCGGCAAGACGCTCACCGTGGACGAGCTCTTCGAACAGGGCTACGAGGCCGTGTTCATCGGCTCCGGCGCCGGCCTGCCGAACTTCATGGGCATTCCCGGAGAATCGCTGAAGGGCGTTTACTCCGCCAACGAATACCTGACCCGCTCCAACCTGATGAAAGCCTACCGCGACGACTCCGACACGCCCATCATGAAGGGCGGCAAAGTCGCGGTGGTGGGCGGCGGCAACGTGGCCATGGACGCGGCCCGCACCGCCCTGCGCCTGGGCGCGGACAAGGTGTACATCGTCTACCGCCGCTCCATGGAGGAGCTGCCCGCCCGCCGCGAGGAAGTGGAACACGCCAAGGAGGAAGGCATCGACTTCCGCCTGCTGTGCAACCCCGTAGAGATCCTGGGCTGGCAGGATCCCGAAAATCCCCGCGACCCGAAGAACGGCTTCGTAAAGGCCATGCGCTGCATCCGGATGCAGCTGGGCGAGCCGGACGCCTCCGGACGCCGCAGGCCGGTGGAAATCCCCGGCAGCGAGTTCACCCTGGACGTGGACACCGTGATCATCGCCATCGGCACCAGCCCGAACCCGCTGATCAAGTCCACCACTGAGGGCCTTGAGGTCAACCGGCGCGGCGGCATCGTGATCAACGAGGACGGCCTGACCTCCCGCGAACACGTGTACGCGGGCGGCGACGCGGTCACCGGCGCAGCCACCGTCATCTCCGCCATGGGCGCGGGCAAGACCGCCGCGGCGGCCATCGACAAAGCGTTGTGCGGAGAATAAACGATTCTCACTGGAGCTTAAATGATTTACCTGTATCCGAATCTGTCAAAACCGGACCGCGTGGCGGCGGCGCTCAGGGTGATCGACCATTTTGAGAAGCAGCTGAACGCCGAAGTCCGCATGTCCGCCGACAACAGCCTGAGCCTGTTCGGGAATGAATCCTATGCCGGCGAAGCCGAAGCCGCCGGCCTGATCGTCAGCGTGGGCGGCGACGGCACCGTCCTCCGGGCGTCGAAGATCGCCGTAGAGGCCGGCCTGCCCCTGCTGGGCATCAACAGCGGCCGCCTGGGCTTCCTCTGCGCCATCGAGATGAATGAGATCCCTGAGCTCAGCGCGGAAAGCCTCAAAGCCATGCGCGTCGAGGAACGGACGATGCTGAGCATCCGGTTCAACGGGCAGACGCGGCTGGCGCTCAACGACGTGGTCATCGCCCGCAGCCGCCTGGCGGGAACGCTCAGCGCGTCCGTCACCCGAGGCGCCGAGCAGCTCCTCAGGTTCCGGGGCGACGGCATGATCGTTTCCACGCCCACCGGCTCCACCGCCTACAGCCGCTCCGCCGGCGGGCCGGTGCTGACGCCGGATTCCGGCTGCTTCTCCCTGACCCCGATCTGCGCCCACACCCCCGGCACCGCGCCGATCGTGGTGCCCGACCGGGACACGTACCTGGTCAGCATCACCGACACGGGCAGGGATTCCGCGGACGTTCTGGCGGACGGCATCCCGCTGGGCAGCCTGAACGAGCCCCTGTCCATCCGCAGGCACGGGCAGACCCTGCGCCTGCTGCGCAGAAAGGATATGTGACATGTCTCAGGGCATCTGGGTCCGGCTGATGAAGCATGGCAAGATCATGGACTCCAGCGTGCAGGCCTGCGC
>JBGUIY010000256.1:0-4831 GCA_045113475.1 Christensenellales bacterium
TGATGAAGCGGATTCTGCCGAAACGTTCTGCGAGAAACGCGGTAAAAGCAGACAGCTTTCCGGCTACATACACAGCCCCCCGCTCGCTGAAGCGGGCGGAGAAAAACATAATACCGATGGTAACGATAAATCCGATGAGCAGGTACGGAGTCAGTTCACCGACGGCCGCCTCACCCGCCAGGACAATCGGAAGAAAAGCCAGCAACGTAAAAATGAGCTGAAGCAGCTTAAAGGGCAGGTAGGAATACTCCGGGTCTGAGGTGACGCGGCTTAAGACCCGGTTGGGACTTTCACGGTCGTAATAGCTGAACGGGAGCCGCATGACTTTCTTCCAGATCTTTTTCCGGATCCCCGCCGCCAGCTCCACAAAGCCGAGGTCCGCCACCACGCTGGCATAGGAAAACACATAGCCGAGGATGCACATCAGCGCATAGGTGACAATGGGCGAAAAATTCTGGAATTTACCGACAGAGATCGCGGCCACAGTGTCAGCCTGCGACGCGACAATCAGTGTACCGACCAGGTACAGCAGCGATCCGAACAAGGTACGGAGCACGGGCAGCTTCACGCCCTGATAGAGGGTTCTCAATGGCTTTTTCGTCCTGATCGTGACGTTTTCCATTGCAAGGCTGGACTTGTTCTTCATTGTTTCGCCCCCTCTCCGGCCGACAGCAGGCTCCGGTATTCCGGACAGCAGTTCTTCAGCTCTTCATGGGATCCGCAGCCCATAACCCGGCCCTTGTTAAGCACCAGGATCGTGTCCGCGTCCTGCACGGTGGAAAGATCGTGCGCAACAATGATCCTTGTCTTCCCTGTCGCGTATCGGTCGATCAGCGCGGCAATACGCCCGGACCCTTCATAATCCAGCGCGCTCGTAGCCTCATCCGCAAGAACCATTTTAGTTCCTGTCAGCAGCATTCTGGCCACGGCCAGCCGCTGTCTCTGTCCGCCGGAAAGCTTCGACGCTCCCGGCCCGACCTCGTAATCCAGGCCGCCGTTCAGCTCGACTGCCTCCAGCATATCGACTTCCTTCAGGAACTTGTTCAGTTCCTCATCGGAATGAGGCGTCCCGGATCCGTAGCAAAGAAAATCGCGCACGGTTCCGTCAAAGCCCGGGGCATTCTGCGGAAGATAGGAAAACAGGTTCCGGTAGCTGCTGATCTCAAATTCGCGTATATCCACGCCGCCCAGTGTGATACGGCCCTGCTCCGGACGGTAAAACTGTTCAATCAGGTTCAGCAGCGTTGATTTCCCGGCTCCGCTTCCGCCCACAATGGCAAACTTGCTGCCGTTCTTCACCGTGAAGGAGACATCTGAAAGCGTTTTAGTTCCGCCGCGGGAGAAGCTGACATGTTCAAACCTGAGATCATCCGGCCGGCCAGCCTTCTGTTCACCGCCGCTGTCCTCATTGAGCGTCAGGATTTCAGAAATACGCAGAGTTGCGCCCTGTGCTTTCTTGCCCAGCACCCACAGGGTAAGATGGTCCGCAATATACTTCTGATAGGTCGCGCCGAGGCCGAAGTATGCGATAAACTGAGCCGTAGTGATATCCCCGCCCAGAAGCAGGATTGCACCGGCCGTCATAATGATCAGCGTCGGCACTGCGTACAGGATGTTTGCGATCAGCTGGTTGAAAGCGGCGGCCATCGTGGTCTTCTTCTGCGCAGCCTTCATCTCGTCAATGAAGCCGTCTCCGTCTGCAATCTCATCCTCGGTCTTGTTGTATGCCTTGATGATCTCCACATGCTCCACCTTTTCGGCAAGCCTGGCTGTCAGGCGGGCAATGGAGTTTTGAAGACGAGTCTGGCTTTTGTATGTTACGCGGCCGGACCAAAGGGCGCCGAGAACAATGACCGGAATGATCAGGATAAAGCCAAGCAAAAGCGACCCGTTGCCCATACGGGAAACCTTCACAAGCGTACTTGTGATGAAATACAGTCTTGGAATCTCAATGACCAGCAGATCAATCAGAAAATCACTTACAAAGCCGGTATCCGTCGTGATGCGGGAGATGTATTCCTTGGGATCGCGTGCCTCTGTCTCTGCTGCGGTCAGGGAAAACACCTTGCGGGAGGCCACCGCCTGAAAGTTCCGATGGATGCGGGCCTTGGCGATATAGGTAGTATAGGTCGAGGCAAGTCCGCCAACAAACTCCGCCAGGGCCAGGGCAAAGAGCGTTAGGCAGATACTGACCGCCGCTTCGACCACAGGACTGTTTGCGGCGGTAAATTCCAGGTCGGCCAGGCCTGCTATTTTTTCGGGGATTGTCAGTTCAATGGCGGCCCTGCCCAGATTGAACAGGAAGGCGAATACAAGGAACAAAACGGGCAGCCGGATCTGTCGGATTAAGTGGATAAAGTTTTTCCAGATGGGTTGATTCCTTGTCTCTGTCATTTGAACCCCTCGATCATTCATCAAAAAAATCCGCATTAATCGTCGAACAGTTTCGACTCTTCATGCGGATATCCTATCATATTCATTATTGAAGCAAAACCCATCCCGGTTTTATCGTACCGAAATACGCAAAAGTGTTCAATAACTGCGGATAATATACTCCCTTGCAGCCGCGAACCGCGTTTACGGAAGCATAGAGGGCGGATCGGTAAAGCTTTCTATGATCTCCATCAGCGTATCAATCCCCCTTCGGTAGACCTCCTCTTTGATGCGGGGCTCACCCTGGACAGCCAGCAGGTTCTGCAGCACGCCGAAGATGCCGAAAGCATGGTAAAGCGTAGCAACGTTGACAGAGATATCCCCCGGATCACGCGGATGCCTGTCCGTGATCTCTTCCTGAACAATCTCACGCAGATACAGGCTGAATTCCCGTCCGAACATGCCGCTGTCCAGCAGCAGCTTCAGCTCGTCGCCTTCGTCCTTCAAGGAATCAAAGAATTCCCTGGTCAGGCGCCTGCCGCGAAGCTTTTCCATATATGCTTCGCTCATTTCCACAACCACGTCATTGAAAAAACGATAATTGTTGTAAAACGTAGAGCGTGATACCTTTGCTTCCCGGCATAACTCCCTGACGGAAATCTCAGTATAGGGCTTGGTTCGGGACAGCCGAATCAGCGCTTCGCGGATTGCTTTCTTCGAGTATTCGTTTCTCTGGTCCACAGGACGGCCCCCTTTTGTGCCAGGTTCATCCCTTATTGTGCTTCAGGTCCCGGAGCTCGCAGGGAGATGATGGAACACATAAAATTTTACACGATTCATACAAATCCGGCAAGAAAAGGAGAAGCATATCCCAGGTTTAAACCCGGTCTTTCCGAAAGCGGATTCAGCGCTCATGGCTGCGTTGCGTTTGTTTTCCGGTCAGCAAACAAAAAAGCAGCGCATTTTTGCAAATGCGCTGCCTGGAGTAAACTCCGGATTACTTCTTGTACTTCGGCCGTGCCACATAGTGGGTATGCAGCAGCTCGTGGGCCAGATGGCTGTTGGGCTCGCCCAGGTAGTCCTTGTACACCGCCATGATGGAGGCGTTCTCGTGGGACTTCCGCTGCGGCTTGTTCGCGTCCTCGTTGTACAGGGCCGCGGCACGCAGGGTCTTGGGGTCGCATTCCATCCGCTTCTGGGCGGAAACAATGGGCTGTCCGCCGCCGGTTACGCAGCCGCCGGGGCATCCCATGACTTCGATGAAGTGGTAGGTCTTCTCGCCGCTGCGGATGCTGTCCAGCAACTTGGCGGCGTTCGCGGTGCCATGGGCAACCGCCACGTTCACATCCAGGTCGCCGACCTTGATGGTGGCTTCCTTCACGCCTTCGATACCGCGGACCGCCGTGAAGTCGACCTTGTCCAGGGTCTCCTTGGTGACGATTTCATACACGGTACGCAGGGCAGCTTCCATAACGCCGCCGGTCGCGCCGAAGATGACGCCGGCGCCGGTGCTTTCGCCGAGGACGGGATCAAAGTCTTCGTCCGGCAGGTTGGCAAAGTCGATACCCGCTTCCTTGATCATCTTGGCCAGCTCACGGGTGGTGATGACTTCGTCCACGTCCTGCAGGCCGTTGTGGCTCAGTTCAGGACGACGGGCTTCAAACTTCTTGGCGGTGCAGGGCATCACGGAAACAACCTTGATATCCTTGGGGTCGATGCCGACCTTTTCCGCCCAGTAGCTCTTGATCATCGCGCCTTCCATCTCGTGGGGAGACTTGCAGGAAGACAGGTTCGGAATGAAGTCCGGATAGTAGGTTTCGCAGAACTTGATCCAGCCGGGAGAGCAGCTGGTGATCAAGGGCAGCACACCGCCGTTGTTCAGGCGGCTGATGAACTCGGTGCCTTCCTCCATGATGGTCAGGTCAGCAGCCCAGTCGGTGTCGAACACCTTGTTGAAGCCCAGACGGCGCAGGGCAGCAGCCATCTTGCCGGTCACAGAGGTGCCCATCGGGATACCGAACTCTTCGCCCAGGGCGGCGCGGACCGCGGGAGCGGGCTGCACAACCACTGTCTTGGTTTCGTCGTTCAGCAGATCCCAGACAGCCTTGGTGGAATCCTTCTCATACAGGGCGCCGGTGGGGCACGCCGCGATACACTGACCGCAGTTGATGCAGGCCACGTCGTTCAGGGGCTGTTCCCAGGCGCTGCCGATCTTGGTCTTGAAGCCGCGTCCCATGGGTCCGATCACGCCGACAGCCTGGGTGTTGTTACAGGCAGCAACGCAGCGGCGGCACAGGATGCACTTGTTGTTGTTGCGGACAATGGAGGGGCTCAGCTCGTCGATGTCATACTCGTTCATCTTGCCCTTGTACTTGTCCACATCATCCACGCCCAGGTCCTGGCACATCTGCTGCAGTTCGCACTTCTGGTTGCGGGCGCAGTCCAGGCACTTCTTGTC
>JBGUIY010000257.1:0-2155 GCA_045113475.1 Christensenellales bacterium
TCCAACGGCACCGTCGTCGCGCAGCGCAGGAAGCTGGAACGTTCCGGCCTTGGCGCGCTCATGGACGGTGTTTTTCTTTCCGAAGAATTGGGCGTCGAGAAACCGAATCCCGCCTTTTTCAACCGGGTATTCGAGCGCATCGCGCCTGTTGACCGCTCTCAGGTTCTCATCGTCGGGGATTCGCTGACCAGCGACATGCAGGGCGGGATCAACGCCGGCATCAAAACATGCTGGTACGATCCGGAGCAGACGCCGGTGCCCGAAGGATACCGGATCGACTACGTGATTTCCGACCTGCACCAGGTGCTGCCGATCCTGGAGACGGAAAGCATCTGACGCCGGGCCCAACGCAAAGAAATGACATATATTTATCCAAATACAGTACGCCCCGGAATTCCGGGGCGTGCGTCATTTCATTGCCGGCTGCAGTTCATTTCCAGGGCTTCGGCTCAGAGGAGATCTCCTGCCAGGGGTTCGATGCCGCCTGATTCAGCAGGAGCCAGAACCAGGCGTCCTCCAGCGCTTCCTCCAGCGGATAGGGCGACGGGCCGCCTTTCAGCCATTCCCCCATGTCCAGCAGGAAAGACGCAATGGCGAATTCGTCCTGCACCGTGTCCGGCGCGAGTTCCGCCTGCCAGTTCCTGCGCCGGTCGCGCAGCGCCTGCGTATCCAGGATGCGGTATTTCTCCGGGAGCTCCGCCATCAGGAAGGTGCGCTGCGGGCGGTTTTCTCCGTCCAGATGCAGAACCAGGGTATCGCTCCATTCGCCCCGGGTGCCGCGAACCGTCAGGTGCCGGGTGCGGATATAGGACCGGTACTGCACAGGGCTGAAATCGTAGATTGCCTCTTTCCCCGACGCGAAGGAAATGTGAACGGTATCCCGCTTTTCCCCCGTTTCGCGGCCGTCCAGAATCGCGCCGGCGCGCGAATCCGTTTCCGTGACAAGGCTTTTCCGGGACATCCCGCGCAGCGTATATGCCTCCCCCGGTGCGACGCCCAGGGCATGCCGGATGAGGCTGGCGGCATGGTAATCGTGCAGCAGGGAGATATACATGCTGGCCGGCTCGCCGATCAGCCCGCCGTTCACGGCCCGAAGGCCCGCGGCCAGGACCGGCTGGCGGATATACTGCTCGCAGCAAGTGATCTTCGAGCCCTCCGCCGCCAGCCGCCGCAGTACGCGCAGTTTTTCAGGCGTATCCCCCACCGGTGTTTCCGCGGCCACGGGAAGGCCCCGGGCTGCCCACTCCGCGGCCACCTCCGCCATATGGCCCCGGTCCACCGCGATCACGGCAAAGTCAGGCCGGAAAGCCAGGCATTCCTCCGGCGTGACCGCGGCCTCCAGCCCGGTACGCTGCCGCATGAGCGCAGCCTTTTCAGCGGTCCGGCACAGGAACATGGCCCGGAACAGGTGCGGATAAGCCCGCGCGACCCTGGCATAGTACTCCGACCGGTAGCCGGAACCCACAATAATATAGGATAACATATCAGCACCTTCCCCCAGTCACGTCAGAGCAGCGATGTAATAAAGCCTCAGCGATTGCTCAGAGTTTACCATAGGCGTGCTGCATTTGCAAACACTTTATAATCCGGCAGAAACGGAAGAACGCCGCATTGAAAAATATTCTTCCCTGCGTTATAATACATGCCAGCCGATACTTTTCCGCCATCATGATCCAGTCGCAGGAGGAGACCGTATGCTAGTTGAAACCAAAGCCCGCGTCGGCGTTTTCGCGATCGCACTGGGCGCATATCTGCCGCAGTTCCCCACACTGGTGCCGGAATTTGAGGGCCAGTACGCCGAATTCAAAAAGCTGATTTCCGATACGGTGGAGCTGATCGACGGCGGCCTCGTCACCACCAAGGAAAAGGCCATGGAAGCGGGCGACTGGTTCCGCGCCGCCGACGTGGACCTGGTCATTCTACAATTGCTGACCTATGCCACCAGCTATAACATGCTGCCCGCCGTCCGCGACCTGGACGTGCCGGTGGTGCTGGTGAACCTGCAGAAGAAAAAAGCGCCGGACTATGCTAATACCGACACCCCGACCTGGCTGGGCACGCTGTACGCCTGCGGCGCCGTGGGCGAGATGGTGGCCGACCTCGAGCGCGCGGGCAAGCGCCATGCGGTTATCACCGGTGTGGTCGAGGGCGGTGA
>JBGUIY010000258.1:0-25913 GCA_045113475.1 Christensenellales bacterium
GCTATTTCGGTTGTTTTATGGCGCTGCCGGTACAGGCCAACATAGGAAAGGGGCTGCTACAGATTTTTGTGCTTCTGCAACAGCCCCGATTATTTGTAGTCACAGCGGAATGCATGATGAGTGTTGAGATTATCAGGAGGTATACGGTTAGCGGCGGCCCCTGGGCCGCCACAACCGAAATATAATGATTCAAGTGATTATATTCCAGGTCGTGTTCGTTATTGAGACAGATTTTACGCCACGAAGGTGGCGGTTATATCGCGCGCGCCGCGGGCACAAGCGCCTCGCGCACCGCGCACGGGATGCCCAAGGGCCGCCATACCCGTGACATAATGATTCAAGTGGATTATATTCCGGGTCGTGTTCGTTATTGAGACAGATTTTACGCCACGAAGGTGGCGGCCCAGGGGCCGCCGCTACAAGGCCGCTGTTTGAGATTGCAGGGGTGTTTATTGACATGGGCATATTGTTGTTACACCGCTGTTTCCAACCTGCAGCCGTCATTTCCCCATACGCAGGCACGCGGAATTTCGGCGTTATTCCCGGGCGATTCATTAGGAATCGGAAAACCGATGGGTATTGGTATACGGTGTAGCGGCGGCCCCTGGGCCGCCATACCCGCGACATAATGATTCAAGTGATTCTATTCCGGGTCGTGTTCGTTATTGAGACAGGTTTTGCGCTACGAAGGTGGCGGTTGTATCGCGCGCACCGCGCACGGGATGCCCAAGGGCCGCCATATCTGCGACACAGTGATTCAAGTAGTTATATTTCGAGTCGTGTTCGTTATTGAGACAGATTTTACGCCACGAAGGTGGCGGTTGTATCGCGTGCGCACCGCGGGCGCAAGCACCTCGCGCACCGCGCACGGGATGCCCAAGGGCCGCCATACCCGCGACATAATGATTCAAGTGGATTATATTACGGATCGTGTTCGTTATTAAGGCAGCCTATACGCCACGAAGGTGGCGGCCCCTGGGCCGCCGCTACAAGGCTGCCATTTGTGATTGCAGCAGAGTTCATTAACATTGATTATCAGAGTATCAATCTAAGGCTTCAATGCGCATCAGCAGCGTCTCTCCCCGGGTCATGCGCACGTCTACGAAGCTTTCGTTGCCGGGCAGGGTTTCGCCGGTCAGCGCGTTGACGAGGCAAGCCTTGCCGGGGACGTGGATGCGCTTGACGCCCTCCGACGCGGCGTGCACGGCGATGTGGGTGCCGCTGGCGTAGGCCACGTCGCCCTCGCAGGTGTACAGCTGTCCGCCGGCGGCGTCCAGCAGCTCCCGGATGCGGGGAGCGGGCGGGAAGGCGGCGGCGTCCACGTGTACGGAGTAATCCGCTTCGCGGCGCAGCAGGGACCGGGGCCCGAGTTCATCCGCTTCCAGGATCACGTCTCCGGGAGCCGCTGTCCAGCGGATGACGGGCGTCAGGGCCTCGGGGACGCTCTGCCGCTCGGCCTTGTCGCTGAAGTACAGGGCGTCGCCGTTCTGAGCCTGGTTCGCGCCCTCGGTCCGGCGGCGGATCAGGTCTTCCGTGCCGGGGAAGGTCTGCGCCTCCACGCCGCAGGCGGCGGGACAGGGCCAGGGGCCCCAGAAGGCCAGCACCCGGTCCGCGCCTTTCCAGGCTTCCAGGGCGCGCAGCCGCTCCTCCGTCCAGTCGCACACGGATACGAATACCGCCATGCGGAAGGCGGCAGGGTCCACTTGGGGCAGGTTCTCGAGCATGTAGAGGCGGTAAGGCGCGCCGACGGCGCCCAGGGTCTTCCACAGCAGATGGTTCTGCATGGCGCTCAGGCTGCCGGTGGGCTTGATGCGGCAGAAGCTTGCGTCGTCCATGAACACGGCGGTCTCCGCTGCGCTGCGGCTGCCGCCGGCCAGCACGTGCTCCCTGTACAGGGAGCAGGCTTTCTGATGGAAATCCATGAAGCGGGGATTCTTGTACCAGCCGCCCCACATATCGAACCACCAGACGGCGTTGTTGTTGGTCAGCACCCGGGAATAGGCCTTGAGCATCTGGCCCAGGGAGGCTTCGACCGTGTCGGGCCCCCACCAGACCGGGCCGTCGTAGGCGCGGCACACATAAGGATCCGCTCGTTTCATGCACTGGCTCAGGGGACGGGACAGGCAGGTGCGCACGTCGGCTTCGGCGAACCAGGGCTTGCCGTGAAGGGCGGCGGAATCCGCCGAGCCCTGAAGCTGCCAGTCGATGCCCTGGCCGCGGTTGTCCGTGTAGACGAAGGGACTGGCGATAAAATCCACGTCATCGCTTTCAAACACGATGTGCGCGGCGTGCTGGCCGCTTTCCGGACCGCCGGCCAGGTAACCGTAGAACGCGCCGACGACCTGCCGGCGGCGGGTGGCGCGCTTGGCGGCGGCGCACAGATTCACCGCCGCCCGGGCCATGCTTTCGTTCTGGAAGGCGTAATAGTCGATGGTTTCCCGCTCGAGCTGCCCGTCCCTCACGTCGCCGTGGACGGCGAAGAGGCGTTTGGCGGGCGAGGGAACGGCGACCTGGCCGAAATCGGTGAAGGCGCGCCGCCAGGCCCGGTTCAGGCTGTCAAGGTCCCCGGCGTACTTCAGCTTCACCCAGGCGCGGAAGGCATCCTGGGCGGGGCGGGAATAGTCTGTCATCTGGCCGGTGCGGTGGCTGGGGCGGAGGAACTCCTCCGTATTGCCGGAGGCCATATGCCAGCCGGCCACGTAGCGGTCCCAGCCGCTTTCCTCCAGCCAGCGCTGGAAGTCAAGGAGCATCTTCTCCACATCGTCCAGCCATTTCTTCGACAGGAAGGACTGGTGCAGCGGCGTGCCGTGGGTGTCCCGGCAGAGCTCGTCCGGATTGGCGGCGTCCCACCAGGCCGGGGCTTCCGCCATCAGCCGGGGAATGATGAAGATCTCCCCCGGCCGGCTGTTTCCGGCGATGCGCCGGAAATCTGCGTCCACCTCGGAGAAATCGTACTGTCCGTACCCTTTCCAGAACCCCTGCCGGAAGGGCCGGATGCCGCTCAGCTGGTTGATGCCCCGGTCGCCGGCGTATACGGTACAGAAGAACAGGCGGATCCCCGCCCGCTTGAAATCCTCATAGTCCGTGTTTTCGGGCTGATAGGTCAGGTACCCGTACAGGGGCAGCTGCTGGCCGCATGTTTCCAGCAGAAACGCTTCTCCCCTGCGGATGATCCGGCTGTCCGGCATGGAAATGCCTCCTTATCTTACCGTGAAGGTGAACACCTGGTTGTACTGGTCGCGGTAATCCACGACTTCCTCGATAAACGTGGAAAAGTCGCTGACATAGGTGCGGGTCCTGTATTGCGAGATCGGGGACGTTTTGACACTCATCAGGCCGCTGCGGTATACGACGACGGAACAATTCTGCAAACTGACGTCACGGTAGCCGGCGTTGTGGCCGGGACCGTCCATGCTCATCAGGTCGTCGTACAGAAGAAATTCGATCACGCAGGAGATGCCCCCGAAATACTTTTCTTCCCGTTCCGCCAGCTCATCCTTGATGCGGATGAGGCGCGTGCCGCGGATATCCACGACGTATTCGCCGGCAGGGTACCGTTTTGGATTGCTGAATTCCGTCTGCCAGGCAGAGTGCAGGGAACTGAGCGCCGCCCGGATGAGAGAGTCGTCCGGCCGGACAGCCGTTTCAGAAACGTTTTTCGGTGCCGGCGTTGCCGGAAAGGCAAACCCTGCGAAAGCGGGACCCGCGCAGCAGATCAGGATGGTCAGGGTTATCAGGATCGCAAGCATCGATTTCATGGTGTTCTCCCTTCTTGTTTTTCGTATATCGTTGTCGCATATCGGTTATCACAGAGCCATTATAACATGCGGAACAAAAGAAAACAACGGCGCGCCACTTTTTTACAGTGACGCGCCGCGGGTTTATGCGATGACAGGATTATTCGTGCAGCTTGACCTTGATCCACATGGTGGAGTACACGCTGCGCAGTTCGTCGGGGATGTCGTAATACACCTCGTCCAGCTCATAGCCGCTGCGGGGAATGTAAGCGACGTTGTCCTCGTAGAGGCCGCCGGGGCCGGAAAGGTCTTTCAGCACCTGGTCGTTGACGGAGGCGTAGCCGACGGTTTCCGAAATCATCTTGCTGTTCTCGTAATCGAGGATATAGTTGATGAACACGTTGGCCAGCTTCGGATTGGAGGCGTTGGCGGGGATGACCATGTTGTCCACCGCGACATTGGTGCCCTGCTTCGGGGTGCAGTAGCTCATGACTTCGTTTTCCAGCATGATCGCCGCAGCGTCACCGCTGTAAACTTCTGCCAGCCACTTCTGGCCGTCGATCATGCCGTCGATGACCTGGTCGGTGACATAGGAGGGCCGGATCGTCTTGTCCATCTGGCGCAGCCAGTCGTAAGCGGCGGTCAGTTCCGCCTCGTCGGTCGTATTCACGGAATAGCCCAGCGCCTTCAGGCCCAGCAGGAAGCCGTCGCGCTCGGAGTCGTACACGAAGGCGTGACCCGCGTATTCCGGATTCTGGAAGGCCAGCCAGCCCTGCTCTTCCATGGCGTCGGGGTCGATCTTCGTCGTATCATAAATGATGCCGACCGTCTGCCACAGATAAGGCGCGCTGTAGGTGTTGTCGGGGTCGTAGGAAAGGTTCCTGACGCCGTCGGTCAGGCCGTCCAGGTTCGTGACCACGTCACGGTCCAGGGGCTGAAGCTTCTTTTCCCGGATGAGGCGTTCGACCATATAGTCACTGGGGAAAAGCACGTCGTACGCCGCGCCGGTCATCAGCTTGGTATACATATCTTCGTTGGATTCAAAGGTGGAGTAATTCACCCGCACTTTGTATTCTTTTTCAAAGTTCCGGATGACGTCCATATCCATGTATTCGCCCCAGTTGAACACATTCAGCACTTCGCCGTCCGCCAGCGCAGCCGCGGAGACCGCCAGCAGGCTCATCACCAGCAGCATTGCCCATACCTTTTTCATAAACGTTGTTCCTCCTTTTTGGTTTTCTTGTCTTTGATATATGGAATCAGGTTGACCAGAATGAGGATGATGGTCACCACTACCACAATCAGCGTGGAGAGCGCGTTGACGCTCGGGTTGTACCGCTTCATGGAATAGACGTACATGGAAATGTTGTTGACGCCCACGCCTGCGGTGAAGAAGGAGATCACGAAGTCGTCGAAGGACATGCTGAAGGCGATCAGCGCGCCGGAGAGGATGGCGGGATAGATCTGCGGCAGGATGACCTTCGTCAGCGCCTGCCAGGGATTCGCGCCCAGGTCCAGCGCGGCTTCCGCCACGTTGTCGTCCAGCTGGCGCAGCTTGGGCATGATCGTCAGGATCACGTACGGGATGCAGAAGGTGATGTGCGCGATGATTAGTGTGGTCATGCTCAGCTGGATGCCGGGAACGATGAACAGCAGCATCATGCCGATGGCCGTGACGATGTCCGGATTCAGGACCGGCAGGTTGTTGACCTCCAGAACGGCGGAGCGGATCAGCGGCCGGGCCTTGGAGAGGCCGATGGCCGTCACCGTGCCCACCGCTGTGGACACTGCCGTGGCGATGACAGCCACCACTACAGTGGTCCGGATGCTTTCCAGCATGGTGCGGTCATTGAGCATGCTCTCGTACCAGCGCAGGGAGAAGCCCGCAAACTTGGTCATGGACTTGCTGTCGTTGAAGGAGAACACTACCACGTACGCGATGGGCAGATAAATGAACAGCAGCACCAGCAGCAGGTATCCTCTGCTCATGAACGACCAGGGGGATTTCTTTCTTCTTTCCATAGCTTAATCCTCCTGAGTGTTGCGGTCGATCTTCTTGGTCAGCCACATGGAAGCGATGATGATCAGCGCCATGATCAGGGAGATCGCGGAGCCGAAGTTCCAGTCGCCGGTGGTGATGAAGAAAGTCTCGATCAGGTTGCCGATCAGCACGTAGTCGCCGCCGCCCAGCAGCTTGGGGATCACGAAGCTGGACACCGCGGGCAGGAACACCAGGGTGATGCCGCTGATGATGCCCGGCACGCTCAGGGGCAGGGTCACCTTCAGGAAGGTCTTCCACCGGTTGGCGCCCAGGTCGTAGGCGGCGGTCAAGAGCTCCCGGTCCAGCTTGGCGATGGAGGTATGGATCTGGATGATCATATAGGGCAGGAAGTCGTAGACCATGCCGATGAATACCTTGATTTCGCTCTCCAGATCGAAGTTCATCAGGATGCCGCGCCAGGCGTAGGTCTTGAGCAGCATGTTGATCCACATGGGCAGGGTCAGCAGGAGCACCATCATGGTCTGGGCGCGCTCGGACAGGTTGGCGATGAATAGCGCCGCCGGGTACCCGATCAGGATGCAGAACACCGTAGTCAGGAAGGCGATCCTGAGCGACGTCCAGAGCACCCGCATGAAGGTCGGGTCGCTGAAAAAGCGGGAGAAATTATCGAACGTGAACTGGAAGATCAGCGTCCGGTTGCCCCCGTCCTTGGTCAGCGCGTACAGCAGGATCATGATCATCGGTGCGACGATGAACAGCGCGATCCACAGGATGTAGGGGTAGGTCATGCGGAAAAATGATTTCAAATCTCGTGCACCGCCTTCCGCATGATGTGGATGTCCTCCGGCCCGAAGTCCAGGCCCACGCGGTCGCCTTCTTCATAGCGGTCGGTGGTCTCCACCTTGTATTCGCGGCCCTGGGTGGCGAAGGTGATCTCGTAGGAGCCCTCGGTGATCTCCGCCGGATCGAAGTCGAACTTGACGTCCGTGATCTCGACGGGGGAATCGTCCTGCAGGTTCCAGGCTTCGGCGCTGGCCCAGGTCTTCAGGTCCGTGGAGATGGCCATGGATTCCTTGATCTCTTCCGGGGTGATGAAGAAGTCCAGCGCGCTGATGCCGATGTTGTGCCGGGCGTCCTCCACGTATTCGGGATGGACCACGTACACCTTGACGGTGATCTCGGTCTTCTTGTCGGTACCGAAGGTGATGGAGTACACGCCGGGTTTCTTTTCGATGTTGTGAACGACCTTGGTCAGGGAGATGTCGCGCTCTTCCCCGTCCCAGGCCTGGGCGTTGGCGATGGAGATGAAGTCCTGATCGGTCATCTCCTTGTTCTCTAGGTCGTCGGAGTCGACATAGAAGTCGTTGGCGCTGATCTTTTCGCCGGTGGCGGGATTGAACATGTCGTGGGAGGTGACCACGTTCATTTTGACGGTCTTGCTGGTGCCGATGCGGGTTTCCACCATCAGCTCGTAGTGCACGCCCTTGAAAATGGAGCTCTTGACCTCGCCGCGCATGACGCCGTCCTTGGGCTTGACGATGGTGAAGTCCTCGGGGCGGATCAGCACGTCCACGTTCTCGCCGGGGCGCATGCGGTAATCCCGGCAGTCGAAGTCACGGTCGTCGAAGCGGACCTTGGTCTCGCTCTTCATGACGCCGGTCACGATGTTGCTTTCGCCGATGAACCGGGCCACGTAGGCGTTCACGGGCTCGTTGTAGATCTCCAGCGGGGTGCCGATCTGCTCGATCTCGCCGGCGTTCATGACCACGATCTTGTCGCTCATGGTCAGGGCTTCTTCCTGGTCGTGGGTGACGAAGATGAAGGTGATGCCGACCTCCTGCTGGATGCGCTTGAGCTCGCGCTGCATCTCCTTGCGCAGCTTCAGATCCAGGGCGCCCAGGGGCTCGTCCAGGAGCAGCACGTTGGGCTCGTTCACCAGCGCGCGGGCGATGGCTACGCGCTGCTGCTGGCCGCCGGAGAGCTGGGTCACCCTGCGCTTGCCGTACCCCTCCAGGTTGACCAGGGAGAGCATGCGGTTGACCTTCTGGCTGATGATGTCGTTGCCGAGCTTCTTGATCCTCAGGCCGAAGGCGATGTTTTCATACACGTTCATGTGCGGGAACAGGGCGTATTTCTGGAAAACGGTGTTGATCTCCCGCTTGTAGGGAGGCACCTTGTCGATGCACTGGCCGTCGAAGATCACCGTGCCCTCGTCCTGCTCCAGGAAGCCGCCCAGGATGCGCAGAAGGGTGGTCTTGCCGCAGCCGGAAGGGCCGAGCAGGGTCACGAACTCGTTCTCGTTGATGTTCAGGTTGACGCCCTTGAGCACCACCTGGCCGTCGAAGCTCTTCACGATGTTCCTAAATTCAATCAGTTTGCGCATGGACGGTCTCCTTTAACAGTTTAAAAGTTGGGTGGGTCAATGACCCAGATGAATTTAGCGGCGTGCTTGGTCTCGTTGATGATGGAATGCGTGGTCCGGGGATGCAGGCAGAAGCTTTCGCCCGCGTGGATCTTCTGCTGGGTGGTGCCGGTCAGCAGCGTCACCGTGCCGCTCAGGACGTAGCCGAATTCCTCGCCCTCATGGGGGGTCATCTCCTGGGTCTGGCCGCCGGCGCCCAGCTCCACCAGGATGGGCTCCATGCTGTTCTTCTGCGCGTTGGGCACCAGCCAGGTAATGCGGCCCCGCAGGGCATCCGCGTCCTCCTTGACGAACATGTCCGCGCGGGTGTACACGGTCTTTTCATTGCCGTCGTCGCTGAAAAACTCCTTGAGGGTGCTGCCCAGGCACTCCAGCAGGTCGGTCAGGGTAGCGATCGAGGGCGACGCCTGGTCGCGTTCCACCTGTGAGATGAAGCCTTTGCTCAGCTCGCAGCGGTCCGCCAGCTCCTCCTGCGTCAGGCCCCTTCTGAGCCTGAGCCCTTTGAGCTTCGCTCCGATTTCCATGTGCGTCACCTCCCGTAGCGTCATTTCAAACTTTTTGTTTAGTGGGCCTGAAGTTTACTTTGACTAAACTTCCTGGCGCGAAATATTAAACCACAGGCATACCTGTTTGTCAATAGAAAACGGGGATCCGGGAGCAAAAAATTTTGTGAAACCCGTGGAGCGGCAGGCATTTGTCCGACCTGGCACATATATGCCTTTATCCGGCGGGTTCCTTGACAGCGGGCGGGCTTTTTATGTATAATTCTGCAGAAAACAAACATCCACAGGAAAAGGAGAACAGGATATGGCGAAGATTTACGGGGATCTGACGGAGCTGATCGGGAACACGCCCCTGGTGGAGCTCAAAAATATCGAAAAGCAGGAGGGCCTGGGCGCCCGGCTGCTGGCGAAGCTGGAATACCTGAACCCGGCGGGGTCCGCGAAGGACCGCATCGCCCGAGCGATGATCGAAGACGCGGAGCGCGCGGGGCGGCTGAAGCCCGGCGGGGTCATCATCGAGCCCACCAGCGGGAATACGGGCATCGGCCTGGCGGCGGTGGCGGCGGCGAAGGGATACAGGACCGTCATCGTGATGCCGGACTCCATGAGCGTGGAGCGCTGCCTGCTGATGAAGGCCTACGGCGCGGAGCTGGTGCTGACCCCCGGCGCGAAGGGCATGGCGGGCGCCATCGAACGGGCGGAGGAACTGGCGAAGGAGCTGCCGGGCAGCATCGTGGCCGGCCAGTTCGTGAACCCCGCCAACCCCGCCGCCCATTACGCCACTACCGGCCCGGAGATCCTGCGGGATACCGCCGGGGAGGTCGACTGCTTCGTGGCGGGCATCGGCACAGGCGGCACGATCACCGGCACGGGCCGGTACCTGAAGTCCGAAAAGCCCGGCGTGCGGGTGATCGGCGTGGAGCCCGCGGGCTCCCCCGTCCTGACCGCGGGCAAGGCGGGCCCCCACGGCCTGCAGGGCATCGGCGCGGGTTTCGTTCCCGAAGTCCTGGACAGGGAAGTCCTGGACGAGGTGCTGACCGTGACCGAGGAGGAGGCCTACGCCGCGGGACGGCAGATCGCCCGCAGCGAAGGCTACCTGGTGGGCATTTCCTCCGGTGCGGCCCTCAGCGCAGCCATCCGGGTGGCCCGCCGCCCCGAAAACGCGGGCAAAACGGTGGTGGTGCTGCTGCCCGACACCGGCGACCGGTATCTTTCCACGCCGATGTTCGCGGAATAAAGCGCGGAACGCGGACATAATGAGGACGGAAGGAGAAAGCGTATGAAACGTTTTACGGCCGCAGTAATGCTGCTGATGCTGGCGCTGGGGACGGCGGTGACCGCGCGGGCGGCTTACAGCTGTTTCGATTCCTACAGAAATAATTATTCTTTTGAAGTGAACGGGGACGGAACGGCGCGGCTGACCTACTGCCGGCCCGACAATGATCGTAACAGTGTCATCCGCCTTCCGGAAACGCTGACATATGACGGCATCGTCTATCCGGTCACCGGCCTGGCGCCGTCTTTCGGGCTTTGGATTTTTTCCAACGCAGACCGGCTTTACATTCCCGACAGCATCCGGCTTGATCCCGACGAACATTATTCGCTCAGCGACAGCATCGGGGCTTTCGAGGTTTCCGATACCCATCCGACCCTGGAAACGATCGACGGCGTGCTGTTTTATAAGCCGGATAACGTGCTGCTGAGCTATCCGGAAAAAAGACAGGGAGACAGCTACGACATTCCCGACGGCACGGCCGCGGTGGCCTGGCGCGCGTTTGATGGTACGAACGGCCTGAAAGCGATCCGGGTGCCCGACAGCGTACGCAGCTTTGGCGAAGGCGCATTTCCCATTGAAGGCTTCGAAAATATCGTGCTTTCGCCGGATCACCCGACGCTGGTGCTTGAAGGCGGCATCCTTTACAACAGGGCGGACCGCGCGCTGATCACGGCTCTGAAGGGCGTGAAACGGTGCGCGGTGCCCAAGGGCATCGAAAAAATCGGTTACTCGGCGTTTTTTTATCACGGAGATTTTGAAACGGTGACGGTGCCCGAAACCGTCAAAACGATCGGAGACAGCGCTTTTGAAAAAACGGATTTGAAAACAGCCGTCCTTTCCGAAGGCCTTGAGCGCATCGGAGATTATGCGTTCGCGAATACCCGGCTCACCGGGATCACGCTGCCGGAAACCCTGACGGAAATCGGTGAAGGCGCCTTTAAGGACTGCTTTAAGTACCAGACGCAGATCCGGATCCCGGCGAACGTCCAAAAGATCGGTGAAGGCGCGTTTGATGGAACGGTACAGCTCCTGGTGGAGAAGGGCAGTCCTGCGGAAGCGCTGTGCGCCGGCTACGGCTGGAATTATATTGTCTCCGACGCGAAGTCTGCAATCGAGGAAATTCCGGGGGAGCTGCGCCCCTCAGGGGAGATCCCGGACTGGCTGCTCAGACCGGTCGCGACGCCTGAACCTGTTAGGGAGGCTGCGGAAGACGCCGGAGAGGAGCGGCAGCCGACCGGCGGGACGGTGGACTGGCTGCGCGGGCCGGAACCGACGCCGGAACCCACCGCCGAACCTGCGGAAGAGACCGCGGAAGATGCCGGAGAGGAGCAGCCTGCCGGCGGCATGATGGACTGGCTGCTGAAACTGATGGCGACGCCCGTACCCAAACCGCTTGAGACCGCGGTACCGGCTACGGCCGCGCCTGAGGGCTGGCACTGCCCGAAGTGCGGCAGGCTGAACTATTATAATTTCTGCAGCAATTGCGGCGCGCCGCGGCCTGCGGCTGAACCTTCCCCGACGGCGACGCTTGTTCCGACGGTGCAGCCGATCGTTACCGCCATACCTGTCCCAACAAAAACGCCGGTGCCGGTGACGGAACGTCCGCTTGTCACCCTTGCCCCGCAGCCTGCCGGCACCGCCGAACCGGCGGAAAACGGCCTGGAGCGCAAGGCGTCAAAGCGGTTTGACGTGCTCACCGCCCTCGATGCTTTCGGCACGCGCGGCGCAACCGAGTATACCCTCAGGCTATCGCCCGAACTGTATGCGGACGTGAAAGACAGCATTGGCGACCGGAACAGCTGGTTCAGCGAAGCCCGGGCGAACTCTGCCATCGTTACTTTTTCCTATTATCTCAACGACCGTGAGAATACCCTGAAGCTGACCGATATTGAATACCGCGTCGCGCACAGGCTCCTGCTGGTGCACCGCGGCGTCCTTCCCGCCGATCAGCTCACGCAGCGGGAAAAACAGGCCCTGGAGGAGGCGCAGCGCATCGTCCGGGCCGCGCCGAAGGACGAGCTTGCCTGTGAGCGGTATCTGCACGACACCATCTGCCAGCGGGTCACCTATTACACGAACGACAACAGCTACGAGGAGAAGGATCAGGCAGTCGGCGCGCTGCTGAACGGAAAGGCGGACTGCGACGGCTATTCCGAGACCTTCTATCTGCTGTGCAACATGGCGGATATCCCCGCCCGCTTCCAGCACGGCGATACCTATGAAAAGGATGCGGAGCATCCCAACGCGACCCACATGTGGAACCTGATCCGCGTCAAAGGCCCCTGGCTGATGACGGACGTGACCTGGGACGACATGGACGATGCCGGCAGCCAGGCCTACCTGTACTACAATATCAATACTGAGCGGGCCGCTGAAACGCACTTCTGGAATCAGGATGCGGTGCTGGTACGCCTCGAAACGCAGGCTGACAGCAATAAGTTCCGTCCGGCGGATATTGCCGAAGCGCGTGCCGCGTCCCTGGCGGAGGCCGAGGCGGCGATCCGCGGAGCGTTCATTGACCGGCACGCCGACCGTATTGCGGTCGTATACGCAGAGGGACTGCCGCTGGGCAAGGATGACAAGGAAAACCTGAGCCGGATGATCTTTGCTGCCGGCATCAAGGAATACCGGTGCAAATTCGGCAAGCACGCCGTTGAGATCATTCCCACGGAACGGTACACGGACTGCTGGTTCGTGGCCAGCGAAAGCGAAGCGATCGCCACGGTGCGTGAGCTGAAAAACGCCGGCAAACGCTCGTTTACCCTTTTCTATGCGGGCGATTTCGGAAAGGCGCTGTTTGCCGATGATTTTGCGAAAATGTACCAGCTGGAAGGCCAGTACGGCTTTGTAACCGCCCAGACGTCGTATTCCGCCGACGGCTTCAGCTGTACCTACAGCCAGCTTGATTTTGCGGACAACTTCCGCGTGTGCGCCAGTGAAAAGGAGATCGTGGACTATGTCGGTTCGCTGGCCGCAAAGGGCGTGAAACAGTTCTCCCTCTGCGTTCCGGGCAAATACGGCAGCGGACTGTTCGCGAACAGCGCGGAGGGGCTCAACGCAGTGCTTGAAAAGAGCCTGCTGAAGCTGAACCCGACTTACCGGTATTCCATCGAAAGACAGACAGCCCATTTCAGGGAGGCCGCTTACTGGCCAAAGGCCGACGTATACAGCCTGCGGACGCTGGAGAGCGCCGTACGCGCCAGGCTGAAGGGACAGCCGGACGCCGTCGCCTTCTGGACGGACGGCAGCTTCCAGTGGAACAGCCAGAATTATGAGGAGCTGAAAACAGCCTTTGCCCGTTCCGGCGTGGAAGCCTACCTGCCCCGCGTCAAACCGGGACGCGTCGAGATCAGCGATATCCGCTATGCCTCCAATTATGCGCTGGCCGACAGCGAAGACGAGCTGGTCAGCTTTGTCAAGGCCTGCAAAGCGAAAAAGCTGGCGTCTTTCCAGATATACTGCTCGCAGGAACTGTACAAGAGTATGTCTGCCAAGAACTTCGCCCGGTTCAATAAGCTGACCAAGTCGATTCTGAAATCCAAATCCATCTATTTCAGCGACACGACCGGCAGGATCGTCATAGAAGACGCAAAGTATACGAAATAAAGAGTTTCCAAGGCGTCAAAAGGCCCTCATCCGGCGTATCGGATGAGGGCCTTTTATAATGCTCTGATTGCTTCAGGGACAGGCCCGTGGAGCGGCAATCACAGCTGCTTGCTGAACTCGCGCATCTTTTCGAGATTCTTTTTCAGGTATTTCTGCACCGCGCGTTCCACGACGGCGGTCTTGCTCTGCCCTGAAAGCTGGCAGAATTCTTCGAGCTTCTCGAATATCTCCCGGTCAAACTTGCAGGCGAAGTTCTTTGCGTCCTTCTTTTCTCTCGGCATGCCGGATCCCCCCGTCATTTCTTTCTTTTCGGCGCAGGCAGCTCGTCGTACATGGCCTGTATGAGCGTTGCCAGGAATTCCCGGTTTTCCAGGTTGTCCACAGGCAGCATTTCCTTCGCGCCTTCGTAGGGAAGCTCCGGCTCCGCGTCCGGCATCATGGCTTTAGCGGATGCGGTGGGCTTCACGAGAAAGCGGTTGTCGTAAATGCCGCCGACCACTTTGCCCCCGCAGTAGATGATGTACTCGCCCATCATGGCCCGCCAGGTGATCCCCTCTAGGCCTGAAAGCTGCTCCAGGATAAAGTCCAGGTATTCTCTGTCCGATGCCATGGCAAAACCTCCGGAAGCTGTGATATACGGTGCTGTTGGATTATAACATGATCATACATGATACGTCAATTATAAACATGAAAATACATGACGATAAATGACGGTTTGCGGCCGCGGCCGGCAGAAAGGCTTTTTCACTCTTCTTTGCGGGAACTGCCGTGTTGCAGTTGAATTTCGCCGCGTTCAATGGTACAATCATAAAAACCGCGATGGGGCGGCGTATTATGGCGAGTAGGAGATACTTTATTCCATGCCTGAACAAAAACAGATGAACCCGGCGCTGAAAGCGCTCCTGGACTACGCGGTGCTGTTCGCCATGGCGGTGCTGATGGCGCTGAACTATCAGATCTTCATCCTGCACAACGCGTTCGCGCCATCGGGCATCAACGGCCTGGCGACCATGATCCAGTACACCTTCAACTTCAGCGTTGGCTATTTTTCCCTGGCGATCAACGTGCCCCTGGCGATCTTCTGCGCGATCTTCGTCAACCGGCGCTTTGCGATACGTTCCATGTTTTTCACCGTCACCTTTTCGGTGGTGCTGCTGATCCTGCAGAACTATGTGGATATGACCCGCTTCATCTACCACACGGAAGACGGGCGCTCCACTCTGCTGGCGCCGGTGGTGTCCGGCACCATCTTCGGCTATATCTACGGCATGACCATCCGGCACGGCGCGTCCACGGGCGGCACGGACTTCATCGGCGAGATCGTGCACAAAAAGAGCCCCAGCTACAGCATGACCCACGTGGTGTTTGCCATGAACGTGGTCATCGCGGGCCTGTCCTACTTCGTGTACGATTACAATATCGAGCCGGTGGCCCTGTGCGTGATCTATTCCCTGCTTTCCACCGTCGTGGCCGACCGCTGCGTGCATTCCGGCAAACAGGCCTGGAAGGTGGAGATGATCACCGCGCATCCGGAGGAGGTTTCCCAGGCGGTCATTCAGGAACTGCACCATTCCACTACCATCGTGCAGGCGGTGGGCGGTTATTCCCATCAGGGCAAGACCATGCTGATCTGCATCATCAACAAGCACCAGATCGCCCGGATGGAGGAGATCCTGAGCAAATTCCCGGATACTTTTGCCTGCGTTTCCATGGTCAGTGAGACCGTGGGCAATTTCCGCAGGGTCAAGCGGCGCTGAGCCGCCGCGGGCCGGAGAAGGATTCGGCCATTATGAGCGGCTTTGGAACCAAAGTGGAGGGGACCGGTATGTCTGAGCAGGTACGTCAGGCGGATATGGACGCTGAAACGCTGCGCGACAGGATCCGCGGCTGCCTCATCGGCGGCGCGGCGGGGGACGCGCTGGGCTACCCGGTGGAATTTCTGCCGGAAAAGCTGATCGAAAGGCATTACGGCGAGGGCGGCATCCGCAGCTACGTGCCGAACCCCGACAGCGGGAAGGCCGAGATCTCGGACGACACGCAGATGACCCTGTTCACGGCCAATGGCGTGCTGGCCGCGGAAACACAGGCCGCCGCCGGCATCCCCTGCAGGCCGTACCGGATGGTGGCCAGGGCCTATCAGGACTGGCTGCGCACCCAGCAGGTCCCGTTCCGGAAGGGCAGCCAGGCGCCCCGCGTCTGCTGGCTGATGGACGTACCGGAGCTGTATGACCGCAGGGCGCCGGGCAACTCCTGCCTTGGCGCGCTGGAACGGCAGGCGGAGCAGCCCCTGGGGGACACGGATTGCATTGAAGAGCCGCAGAGCAACAGCAAAGGCTGCGGCGGCGTCATGCGGGCCGCGCCGATCGCGCTGCGGCCTGTGCCGGACGGCGACATGCGGTGGCTGCAGCGGGAGGCGGCGCAGATCGCGGCCATTACCCACGGGCATTCCCTGGGCTATATGCCCGCCGCGGTGTTCGCGCATATCGTATACCGCCTCGTATTCCGGGAACCGGAGACGACCCTGCGGGAGATCGTGTTCGAGGCCATGGACACGGCTGCGGAGGTGTTCGCCGGGGACGGGAACCTGGAAGCGCTGCAGGAACTGATCGACCAGGCGGTATACCTGTCGGTCACGGACAGGCCGGACCTGGAGAACATCCACCGCCTCGGGGAAGGCTGGGTCGCCGAGGAAACCCTGGCCATCGCCATATACTGTGCCCTGCGGTATCAGGACGATTTTTCCAAGGGCCTGGCCGTTTCAGTCAACCACCGGGGCGACAGCGACTCTACCGGCGCGGTGTGCGGCAATATCCTGGGCGCGCTGACGGGTTATGAGGCCATGGAGGAAAAATGGAAGCGGGATCTGGAACTCAACGGCGTGATCCTGGAAATGGCGGACGATCTTGCCCGCGGCTGCCCTGCCGACCCTGCGCAGGATCCCGACTGGTACCGGAAGTATATGCAGGCAAAAAGATAAAGCGGTACTTTGGATACAATATGTTTGGTTTTTGGCGGTTTTTAGCCCTGTTTGCGCTTGCGGCAGGGCAAAAAACGTTGTATACTGTAATGTAACAGATCGAAAGGAGATGACCGGGCATGTCAGAAATGAACGGCACCACCAAATTCACACGCTTTTCCGAAGGTCAGGAGACCGCGTCCCTGATCCTGGCGCATGTGTACAGTGCGCTGGAAGCGAAAGGCTATGATCCGGTCACCCAGCTGGTCGGCTTCATCCTGACGGGCGATCCGACCTATATCACCAGCTACAACAACGCCCGCAGCATGATCTGCCGCCTGGAGCGCGACGAGATCCTGGAGGAGCTGGTCCGCTACTATCTGCAGGGCCACTTCCCCGCCCGATGAGCCGGGTACTGGGCCTGGACGTCGGGGACAAGCGCATCGGCGTCGCGCTGAGCGACGAAGGGCGGCTGATCGCCTCGCCGCTGACGGTGATCCAGTCGGTGGGCTGGGGGCCGGACAGCAGGGAGATCCTGCGGCTGATGGAGGAGCACGGCGCAGAGCTGATCGTGTGCGGCCTGCCCCGCAACATGGACGGCTCGGTGGGCTTCCAGGCGGAGAAGGTGCAGCGCTTCATGCAGGTGCTCACCGACCAGGGCGTTCCCGTGGCCTGGATGGACGAGCGCCTGACCACCGTCAGCGCCCAGCGCGCGCTGATCGAAGGCGGCGTGCGCCGCGAGGACCGGAAAAAATCCGTGGATAAAGTGGCCGCAGCTGTGATTCTGCAGGCGTGGCTGGACAACGCACAAAATGTAAAGGAGTACAACGAAATGGCTAATGACGAGATCCGCCGTCCCGATGAAGAACCGGAAACCGATGAGGTGCCCGACGTCGTGGAACTGACCGACGAGGACGGCAATACCACCCGCTTTGAGTACATCACCACCCTCGATCAGGACGGCGAACTGTATATCGCGCTGATGCCCATCGAGGACGAAGAGAACGCCGACGACGAGAACGGCTATGTGGTCTTCATGAAGATCGAGCAGGACGAGAACGGCGAGGACTACTATGTGTCCATCGACGACGACGACCTGGTGGACGCGCTGTTCGAAAAACTGACCCAGATGCTGGACGAGGAAGAATGAATCCCGGCGGAATCGGCAGGGGGTGACCGTTTATGAGCGAAAGACAGCGCGCCGAATTGCTCCTCGAGCACATTCCCGAACATAATCTGCACATCGTCATTGCGCTCATGCGCGAACTGACCGGGTATGACGACTATGTGGAATACTCCCTTGATGAAGCGGATTATCTTGCTGAGCATTCAACTGAACGGATGACGCACGAAGAGGTGTTTTCTGATCTGCGGAGTGCCATGAATGCATGAGTATCAGCTGCGTTATCTGCCTCAGTTTCATCACGACCTGAAGGAGCATGTGATTTATATCGCGCAGAAGCTCCGGAACCTGGAAGCTGCCAGCGATCTGACGGATGCCGTTGAAAAAGCGATCCTCGAAAGGAAAGCAAACGCGGAAGCGTTTGAGCAGTATCACTCCCGGAAGGACCGCTGGTATCCGTACTATCGGATCGATGTAAAGAACTTCATCGTGTTTTATGTGGTCATCCCGGAAGACGGCCGGAAAATCATGGAAGTCCGCAGATTCCTTTACGGGAAAAGCAACTGGCGGCGATCTGTCTGAACCGGGGCATCACAAAAGATGCCCCGCGTGTTAACTGTTTGAAGGAGACGAATACAGATATGGAATTTACCGGCAAGCACTCCATCATCACCCCCGAATGCGTGCTGATCATCGGCACTTACGATGAAAACGGCGTCCCGAACGCCATGAACGCGGCCTGGGGCATGCAGAGCGACGAGGGCGAGCTGACCGTGATGCTCTCCAAACACAAGACCACCGAGAATTTTGAGAAGACCGGCGCCTTCACCGTGGCCTTCGGCACGGCGGACACGGTGCTGATCTCCGACTATTTCGGCGTGGAAAGCGGCAAAAACGTCAACAAGATCGAGAAAGCCGGATGCCACGTGCACAAAAGCGCGCACGTGAACGCCCCGGTCATCGAGGAGTACCCCCTGACCCTGGAATGCAAAGTCCGCAATTGGGATCCCTCCACGGGCTACCTGATCGGCGAGATCGTCGCCTCCCAGGCGGATGAAAGCATCCTGACCGGCGGGAAGGTGGACCTGGGCAAGCTCCGCCCGATCATCTTCGATCCCTCCTTCAACGCGTACCGCGTGGTGGGCGAAGTCGTTGGCAAAGCCTTCAGCGACGGGCTGAAGCTCAAGTGAATAAAAGCCGTTTTGCCTGGAGAGGCTTTCTGCGCCGTGTGGCGGTGATCGCGATCCCGGTCGCGATGCAGAACCTGCTCACCACCACCGGCTCCATGGTGGATACCATGATGATCGCCTCTCTGGGGAACGCGGAAGTAGGTGCCGTCGGCCTCTGCGCCCAGTTTTCCTCGCTGATGTTCAGCGGGTACTGGGGGTTCGTGGGCGGCGGCATGTTATTTTTCTCGCAGTTCTGGGGCGCGAAGGACGACGACGGCATCAACCGCTCCTATGGCCTGACCCTGACCTGCATGATGACCGTGGGCTTTGCCTTCGGCTTGTTTGCCGTGCTTTTCCCGGACGCGGTCATGCGCCTGTATACTGACAAGACCGCCATTCAGGCCATCGGCGTGGAATACCTGAGCATCGTCGGTTTCGCCTATCCGCTGATGGTGCTGTCCATGGCCATGTCGGCCCTGCTGCGCTGTACGGACCGCGTGCGGATCCCGCTGTACGGGTCCATTGCCTCCGTACTGACGAATATCCTTCTGAACTGGATACTGATATTCGGCAAACTGGGCCTGCCGGCCATGGGCGTCCGGGGCGCGGCGCTGGCGACGGTGGTCGCGCAGGCGGTCAACATCGCCGTTATCCTGACGCTGGCGCGGCGCAGCGGGCACCGCTACCTGCTGGCGGTCCGCCGGCATTTCCGGTGGAACCGGGCCCTGGTGCGGTCCTACCTGTACAAGTGCTTCCCGATCATCTGCAACGAGGTGCTGATCGGCGTGGGCAACATGGGCATCAACATCGTGCTGGGCCGGCAGCCGGAGGAGGCCATCGCCGCCCTGGCGGTGTTCCGCACCCTGGAGGGCCTGGTGATCGGCTTCTTCGCCGGGTTCTCCAATGCCGCTTCCGTGCTGGTGGGCACCGAGGTCGGCGCGGGGCATCCGGACACTGCCTTTGCCCGGGCGTGGCGGCTGGTGTACATGTGCCAGGCCTTCATCGGCCTGCTGGGCGCCGCGCTCATCGCCCTGCATACGCCGATCCTGACGCTGATGGGCATGAGCGGCGAAAGCTTCCGCCTGGCCTTCGGCATGCTGGCGATCTACGCCGGCTTCGCTCTGATCCGCATGGGCAACTGGACCCAGAACGACACCTTCCGCGCCGCGGGCGACGCCACCACCGGCACCGTACTGGAGATCCTGTTCATGTGGCTGATGGTGCTGCCGCTGGTCTGGCTGACCGGCATGGTCTGGCACGCCCCGACGCTGCTGGTGTTCGCCTGCTGCTATGTGGACGAGCCCATCCGCTACGTCCTGATGCAGCGCCACCTTTTCAAGGGCACCTGGATCCGCCCCGTCACCCCGGACGGCACCCTGGCGCTGCGGGACTGGAAGCCGGATGTGAGGAATCCGGGGGAGGACGTGCGGTAAATCAGTTCGGTTTTATGGACCTCACCGGCCGTCTGTGATTTCTACTGGACACTTTTCATGAAAACGCAAAAAGTGTCCAGCAGCATTCTGGAATAATGATGTACCGTTATAATGGCCCCGAATGTTCCCTGCTTTCCCGGGCAGTCGTTCCGCTTATTTCTCTTCGCCAATCCGTTGACAATCGCCCGCGATTGCGATAGACTGACTGCGGCGGGGAAAGAGCCCCGCTGCCAGACAGTTATTTACCAATCAAGGAGGTATCGCAATATGAAGAAACCCGTTGTGCTCGTGGTGATGGACGGCGTGGGCGAGACGCCCTCTGAGCTCGGCAACATGGTGATGAAGGCCACCACCCCGACCCTGGATGAGTTCAAGGCCACCTGCCCCTGGCAGTGCATCAAGGCTCACGGCGGCGCGGTAGGCCTGCCCACCGACGACGACATGGGCAACAGCGAAGTGGGCCATAACGCGCTGGGCTGCGGCCAGATCTATTCCCAGGGCGCCAAGCTGGTGAACGAATCCATCGAATCCGGCTCCATTTACCAGAGCGAGACCTGGAAGGACCTGGCGGGTTCTGTGATTGAGAAGGGTACGGCCCTGCATTTCATTGGCCTGCTCTCCGACGGCAATGTCCACTCCAACATCTCCCACCTGATCGCCATGCTGAAGGAAGCCAAGAAGGAAGGTGTGAAGAAAGTCCGCGTCCATATCCTGCTGGACGGCCGCGACGTGCCCGCCACCTCGGCTCCGGAATACATCGGCCAGCTGGAAGATGTGCTGGCTGAGCTGAACGACGGCACCTTCGACGGCCGGATCGCTTCCGGCGGCGGCCGTATGCAGATCACCATGGACCGCTATCAGGCCAACTGGGCCATGGTCAAGGCCGGCTGGGACGTGCACGTCCACGGTGAAGGCCGGCTCTTTGCCAGTGCCGCCGAAGCTGTTGAGACGCTCCGCAAGGAGACCGGCGCCATCGACCAGGATCTGCCCGCCTTCGTCATCGCGGAGAACGGCAAGCCTGTGGGCGCCATGCAGGACGGCGACAGCGTGATCCTCTTCAACTTCCGCGGCGACCGCGCCCTGGAGATCTCCATGGCGTTCGACGGAGACGCGTCCTTCGACAAGTTCGACCGGGGCGTGATCCCGCAGGTCAAATATGCCGGCATGCTGGAGTACGACGGCGACCTGCACATTCCGCACAAGTACCTGGTGAACCCGCCCCAGATCCGCGATACCCTCACGGAGCTGCTGGTCGCGGCGGGCATCAAGGAGTACGCCGTGTCCGAAACGCAGAAGTACGGCCACGTGACTTACTTCTGGAACGGCAACCGCTCCGGCAAGGTGTGCGAGGCGCTGGAAGACTACTGTGAGATTCCCAGCGACGTGCGCTCCTTCGACGAGTGCCCCTGGATGAAGGCGACGGAGATTGCCGACAAGGTCATCGAAGCCATGCAGAGCCACCAGTACGGCTTCATCCGCTGCAACTTCCCCAACGGCGACATGGTGGGCCACACCGGCAACCTGTACGCCACGGAAATCGCGGTGGAGAGCGTCGACCTGGAACTGGCGAGGATCAAAAAGGTCTGCGACGCCGAGGGCTATATCCTGATCGTCACAGCGGACCACGGCAACTCCGACCAGATGCTGGAAAAGAACAAGAAGGGCAAGATCGAGGTCCGCACGGCGCACAGCCTGAATCCGGTCCCCTTCATCATCTATGACAAAGACGAGCGCCATGAGATGAAGGAAGGCACCTTCGGCCTGGCGAACGTTGCCCCCACTGTGGCGCAGCTGCTTGAGCTGAAGCCCTTTGACAGCTGGGAAGAGAGCATGCTGAAGTAAACAGTACGTTTGTACAGGGCTGGCCGCGGGAACGGGAGGTTCTCCGGCCAGCTCTGTTATGTGATACTAATTCTCATCTAAATAAGTGTACATATGTGGGATGGATTTTGGGACAGGTCAAGGAAGACGTCCGAAAGCGTATCCGAAGATACGGTGAGGACGGCTGACGCAGAGATGGCACAAAAGCCGCCCACAGATGTGCATGTTTTAGGTGAGGATTAGTATAAAAGGAGGCATACGAATGCAGCACCTTCGGACGCTTGGCTTTACCCGCGGCGTGAACCTCGGCGGCTGGATGAGCCAGTGCGATTATTCGGAGGAGCGGCTCGAGCGGTTCATTACCGAAGCGGACATCGCGAAGATCGCGTCCTGGGGGCTCGACCATGTGCGCATCCCGGTAGACTATAACGTGTTTGAGGACGGGAACAGCGGCTGGAGGGATCTGGGCTTCGCCCGGCTGAACCGTGCCGTAGGCTGGTGCCGCCGGCATGGGCTGAACGCGGTCATCGACCTGCACAAGACCGCCGGATTTTCCTTCGACCGGGGCGAGGCCGAGGCGGGCTTCTTCGACAGCGAAGCGTACCAGGAGCGGTTTTACCGCCTCTGGGAGGAGCTGGCGAAGCGCTGCGCCGGGGACCCCCGCCATGTGGCCTTCGAGCTGCTGAACGAGGTGACGGAGGAGCGCTTTATCGGGGCCTGGAACCGCATCGCCGCCGAATGCGTCCGCCGTATCCGTCGCATCGCGCCGGAGCACCTGATCCTGGTGGGCAGCTACCACAACAACAGCGCCCACGCGGTGCCGGCCCTGAACCCGCCTGCGGACGACAGGGTCATCTACAATTTCCACTGCTACGAGCCCCTGCGCTTCACCCACCAGGGCGCGCGCTGGGTGCCTGAACTGAACAATGAAAAACGCCTGACCTACGATCAGGCGGAGATCCCTGAGGATTATTTTGACCGGGTGTTTGCCCCGGCGGTGGAAGCCGCGAAGAAAAACGGCGCGGAGCTCTACTGCGGCGAATACGGCGTGATCGACAAAGCGCGGCCCGAAGACGCTCTGGAGTGGTACCGCCACATCCACGCCGCCTTCGAAAAATACGGCATCGCCCGCTGTGCCTGGAGCTACAAGCAGATGGACTTCGGGCTGTCCGATCCGCGGATGGACGGGGTCAGGGAAGAATTGATCAGGTATCTATAGTGAGGCGCTTCGGAGCAGGTGAGGAATGAGGAGTGAGGAGTTCAGGTACAAATGCCTTCGACATTTGTTTGAATGTTCCGGCCTGCCACAGGCAGGCGATATGGTATATTCCTCACTCCTCACTCATTTTTCCCGCTGCTTTCTGCGCTGTTTTCCCTCTTCAGATTATTCCTGACCCACCTGATCCCGTCCCGGAAGTCGCTGATGGAGCCGTTGAACAGGCCGGTGTGGGCGGCGGCCTGGATGACGACGGCCACGATGGGTGCCAGGGTCAGGCCGAGGACGCTGCCCAACTGCAGCCCCAGATACATGGTCAGCAGGGACAGGACGGGGCTGAGCCCCATCTGCTGCTTTATCAGGCGCGGCTCGGAGACCTTGCGGCCGATGTAGAAGAACAGGTGCACGACCAGGATGATCGTCGCGACCCGCGATTCACGCGCGAGGTACAGGATGATGATCAGCGGCACGTACAGAGTGCCGTTGCCGAAGATCGGCAGGAATTCCAGGAGCGCTGCCACGGAGGCGATCACGAAGGCGTACCGGATGCCGAAAATGCTGAAGACCGTCGCGGACACGATCAGGACGATCAGGGTATAGATGACCTGCACCCGCAGGTAGCCGGCCACCGCCTCCACGGCGGAGACGCGCAGCCGCGTGGCGGTGGTATCAATGCTTTTCTTCAGCAGCCGGTCGCGCCAGACCGGATAGTCCCGGGTGATGAAATAGCTGCTCAGGATCAGGAAGTTGGCAAACAGGAGGAAGCCCGGCAGGCTGCGCGCTGCGTCGACAGTGATCGCCAGCAGCTGGCCGGCGAGCTGTGAAGCCCACGTTGTCAGCTGGGAAAGGCCCCGGCCGATCAGATCGTCCAGCCGCGTCAGATTGAAGGTTTCGTCAAACTGGCTGGTCAGCCAGTTCCTGAAGGAGTGGTAGAGCTTTGTCAGCTGGTCGATGCTCTGAGGCGCGTTCTGCAGGGCGGCGATGGCCTGCGTTACCGCGAAGGACATGAACCAGTATATGAACAGCCCGATCACCACGTATACGAGCAGCAGCAGCAGGAGCACCGCCAGCCAGCGCTTCATGCGCAGGCGTCTCTGCAGCCAGGCGATCGGCCGCTGCAGGGGCGCGGCCAGCAGGAGCGCCAGCAGAAACGGCCCGAACAGGTACCAGCAGGCCGGGAGCCCCATCGCGATGATGGGGATCAGCGCGGCCAGGATCAGACAGCGTATCCCGATACGCTGCCAGAGCTGTTTTGAATCCTGAGGCAAAGACGTGCACCTCCTGGACGGTGGATTGCCGTATGAATGATCCTGAATATCATACAACGTCTTGCGCGGGATTGCAAGTGTTTAAGAAACCGCTGATTCATTCGGCGGCATATCTGGCACAAGTCTGATTCGGTCTGATATTGCCTTATTCCGCTCGACGTAGTTAAAGGACGCTATGGAGGACATGACATGACTGATTTACGTTGCCGACCGGCGCCGGAGGATGTGCGGCTGAGGGCGGTCGCCCGCATCCGCACCGATTTTCCGGAGAAATTCGGCCTGCCGCGCCAGAGCGGGCTGGGCAGCGCGATCCTGGGGCGGGTGGTGTTTGAGAAGCCCTACGACACGCCGGATGCGCTGCGCGGCATCGAACAGTTCAGCCATCTGTGGCTGATCTGGGGTTTTTCCGGCGTGCCGGAGCGGGAGAGCTTCGAGCCGCTGGTGCGCCCGCCGCGGCTGGGCGGGAACGAGCGCGTGGGTGTGTTTGCCAGCCGCTCGCCCTTCCGCCCGAACCGGCTGGGGCTCTCCCTGGTGAAGCTGGAGGCGGTGACCGAGGTGGAAGGCCGCGCGCAGCTGGTGGTCAGCGGCATTGATCTGATGGACGGCACGCCGATCTACGACGTGAAGCCCTATCTGCCCTACGCCGAAGCCGTCCCCAGCGCCCGGGGCGGCTTTGCCGACGCCCACAGCAGGGATGCGCTGGCGGTCGATTTTCCGCCGGAGCTGCTTGCCATGATCCCCGAAGAGAAGCGCCCCGCCCTGCTGCAGGCCCTGTCCCTGGACCCGCGTCCCGCCTACCAGGACGACCCGGAACGGGTATACGGCTTCTGGTTCGCCGGCCGGAACATCCGGTTCAGGGTGGATGGCGGGCAGCTGACAGTAGTGTCGGTTTGAACGCAAAAATCCCCGGCCTTTGGCCGGGGATGATGTATGCGGCTGGTTATCAGTCCTTGATGTAGAGGTAATCACCGTAGTAGATCAGGTTGCGGTTGGTGATCTTGGGGTTCCAGTTCAGCAGGTCTTTCACGGTGACGCCGAAGCGCTTCGCGATGCGGCCCAGGGTCTCGCCCTTGGAGATCTGGTAGATGATGAAGCCGGGCTTGTCGGGCAGGGGCTTGAAAGCGCCGCCGGCGATCTCGTTCAGTTCTTTCTCGTTCAGTTCCATGGCTTCCAGATTTTCGAATTCAGACATTTTCATTCTCCTTCTTCCGCTGTGCGGATCGTTTTTTTGATGTGTTTCTTATCGGTACGCCCTTTCGAAGGGGGCGGTCATGAGGAAGTTGTTTTATGTCAAGCTTTGATGTACATGTAGGCGCCGGCGCGGATCAGGTTGCGGTTGGTGATCTGCGGGTTGTAGGACAGCAGCCTGTCCACCGTGGTG
>JBGUIY010000259.1:0-3737 GCA_045113475.1 Christensenellales bacterium
TGCACTATATACCTCTCGATCGTTTCGAGACCCATCGGTGCTTTCACGCAATATGCGATTCCTGATAAAACGCCAGAAGAACAGACGATAAAAAGCGCTCCTGATGAGCGCTTTTTGAGTGCTGTGATCCGTATGATTTTTGCCCTGTCGTGCCGGATCCTCCGTCATTTATCCGATCCCGTTCAGCAGGCGATCATAGATTTCCCGGTCAATATCCTTGAATACGTTGAATATCACTTGCATGCCGCTACCCGTTTCGTCCAGCCAGGCTTTGACGGTCTGCACCGCGATCTCCGCCGCCCGCTGATTGGGGAACATGAAGACCCCCGTGGAGATGCAGCAGAAGGCGATGCTGTTCAGACGGTTTTCTTCCGCCAGCTCCAGGCAGGAACGGTAGCAGGAGGCCAGGAGGCGTTCATGCTCCTGCGTCAGCTGTCCCTCCACGATCGGACCTACGGTATGGATGATATACCTGCAGGGGAGGCAGTAACCCGGCGTGATCTTGGCCCGGCCGGCCGGCTCGGGATATCCCTGCTCCCGCATGATGCAGCTGCAGCGCAGGCGCAGGCGGATCCCCGCTTTGGAGCCGATGATGTTGTCGATGCAGCCGTGCAGGGGCTGATAGCAGCCGGTCATGCCGCTGTTGGCCGCGTTCACGATGGCGTCGGCTTTCAGCGCCGTGATGTCGCCCTGCCACAGACAGATCTGCGGGGACAGACGGCAGGGCTTCAGGGCGGCTGGGTCCGTAATGCCGCTTTTCAGGTTTTCTTCCGACAGATATTCGTCCTGGACGGCGAGCACTTCTTCGCTGAGCGGCTCCGGCGGGCGGACGTTCATCAGCGCCCGGAGCAGATCCTTTTGATCCGGCTCGCCGGACGGGATACGGATATCCCGGTACCGGCTGTTCTCTGCCAGAAGCTGCCGGATCAGCCAAAGGCGCTTTTCCTGCTGGTTCATTCGGCCTCCCGTGGCATGACTGGTTATTTTCCTATCTTTGCCGTGTATTTGAACAGCATGGGGTAGATGGCGAAAGCGGTAAAGGCGGAGAGCGCATAGCGGGCGCTCCGCACCAGCATCGCGGCATAGGAACTTCCTTCCAGGAAGTCCTTGGAGAAGGGCAGCTTGAGGGCCGTGTTCAGCCCCAGGAAAAGGAGACCGCCGCCGAGCACGCGCAGCATGGCGCGCACGGGATTGCGGGTGTTCTCGAAGTTCACGTACTTTTCCTCGAACAGGGCGCCGCAGAACAGGCCGATCATGAGGCCGAGCCCGGTGAAGTAATCCTTGCTCTTGCAGAAGAAGAGCCCGGGCAGCGCGCTCAGAAGCAGGATGCCGTACAGCAGCCTTTTGTCGGCGATCTTCCGGTCCAGGGCGGACACCAGCACGCAGATCAGCAGGCCGAGCGCCCAGCCGCACAGGACGTCCGTCGGGTAATGCGCGCCGACGATCACGCGGGATACGCCCACCAGCAGCGTGAGGACCGCGCCGAGCCAGGTCAGCCAGGGCTTTTTGAAAACGGAGGCCAGCGAGCTGCTCAGGCCGGAAATGTTGGCCGAATGCTGGCTGGGGAAGGAATAACCCTGGGCAGCGATGTCGTTGAGATCGGCGTCGGCCGTAACCGCGCGCTTAATGCTGATCTTTTCGTGTGCCATGTAGGGCCTGCGGCGCAGGATCACGTTTTTGATCATGGGGGACCATACGTTCACCATGACCAGCACGGCCCCGATCCGCTTGGCGGAGCGCTTGTCGTAGCTCCAGTAGAGGAAGCCCAGTACGGCGATCAGGAAGATCTCTTCGCCGAAAAAGGAGAGCTTCGAGAAGAGAGAGATGAGGGATTCGGGCAGACGGCTCTGGAGCCAGACCATCAGGTCGACTTCCCAGGGAAAAGCGAAGGTATTGCTGACAAGTTCCATGGCGTGCATCTCCGTGATTATGATATTTGTCGGTCACCACCAGTAATTCCAGGTGATGACGGTACATACGGCGTGCAGGGCGGCGCTGAAGGCTAGCACCGCGCCGGTCAGGGATTTGAAGCCCCGGCTGTCCGGTGCGCACAGGCAGAGGGCGTAAAACATGAAGGGCATCACGTCTTTCAGGTAGCGGTTCCCGAACTGCCAGCCGCCCAGGGTGCGGTGGCAGCAGAGAATGAATACGTAGACCAGGCTGAGGCCCAAGGTGAGCAGCACCGGCAGCCGTTCCTGGCGGCCTTCTTTACGGAGCGCCTTCCACAGGCAGGCGATTACCGCGACGGCGCTGAGCGGGTCGATCAGGGCGAAAAGATAGGTGTCGAAGGGCTGGAAGACCAGCCTTTTCGTGCTTGTGTCCCATGCCGGGAGGCGGAACAGGAGGGAAAAGTTGCCGGGGAAATATGTCAGGCTGAACTGGCCGGTGGATACGCGCTGGAATTCGGGCAGGTAGTTGTGGCCGAATTCCAGGATATTGCCGAAACGTAGGTAATTCAGCACCATGTAGCTGATGCCCAGCACCAGCGGCCCGAGGGCCCAGTACAGGTGCGTACGCACGGCGGAGTACAGGCTGTCCCGCCGGTTTTTTTCCTTATAGCTGCGCCAGAGGACGATCAGCAGGACGGGCAGATACAGGACCACCATGGGCCGGCAGCCCACGGCGCAGGCCCAGCAGGTCAGGCTCCACCCGCCCCGGGCGGTGGCCGCGAAGTACAGGGCCATGACGCAGAGGTTGAAGCACAGCGTCTGGGCGAAAAACCAGACCGCCGGCGTCAGGGCGATAAAGAGGTAGCCGGTCCCCAGGTAGAGGCACAGTGTGAGCACAACGGCCTGGACCGCGCTCTGTCCGGCCTTCCGCGCCAGCCTGACGCACAGCCAGATGCCTGCCAGGCTGAAGCAGAGGCTGATGATCCCGTCCGGCGTATGGACGCCGAACAGCAGGGCGAAGGGCAGCAGCACATAGGAAGGGAACGGGGGAAAGCTCACGTAATAGCGGCCTTTGTAGATCGCCAGCTCCAGCCAGGGATAGTCCCGCCCCAGATCCAGCCGCCCGTGGAGCCAGGCGTCGGCCTGCAGGGCGTAGCTGTGGTAGCCGTTCGTCTGCCAGCACCACTGCCCGGTCATGGCGGCGACGACGGTCAGCACCAGCAGAAAACAGCCTGCCGCGCAGAGGCTGGGCAGGCTGTCCTTCATAACGCGCTTAACGTACGGCATCGACGATCCAGTTGACGGCCATGTCCTCGGGTATGACCGCGGTATTCACCGTCAGGTGGTAGTTTTTGATATCGCCCCAGTCCCGGTCGGTATAGTGCTTGTAGTAGAGCATGCGTTTCTTGTCCTTTTCCTCGAGCCGCTCGGAGATCGTTTTGCCCTCGCGCTCCCCGTACTGCTCCAGGATGCGCTGCTCGCGGTATTCGACGGAGGCGTGCACGAAGACGTTCAGCACGTCGCCGCGCTCCCGCAGGATGTAGTCGGCGCAGCGGCCAACGATCACGCAGGGGGATTTCTCCGCCAGTTCCTGGATGGTGCGGGTCTGGGCGATGTAGATCTTGTCGTAATTGGAGAGTTCCCCGCCGGGCACCGCGGTGACGCTGTGGGAAAGGAGCAGGTTGAACAGGAAGCTGTGGGTCGTGGAGGCGTACTCGCCGGCCTCGCGGACGAAATCCGGGGAGAAGCCCGTGTCGGCCACCGCGCGGTCGATGATCTCCTGATCATAGAAGGGAATGCCGAGGCGCTCCGCGACCTTCTGGCCGATGGTGTGTCCGCCCGCGCCGA
>JBGUIY010000260.1:0-3426 GCA_045113475.1 Christensenellales bacterium
ATACATTCTACAACAAAATGGAGCTTTCTTCCACCTCCTCAGTGGTCGAAAGCTCCGTTTTTGTTGCCGGGGTTGTGCAACAGCCCCGATCATTTTACGTTATCCGTTATTCGTTATCCGTTATGCTTCCCGTATAACATCCGCGTAGAAAGCGTTCATTTCCTCTTCCGTGGGGAAGTTGGCCAGGTACATCTGGTTGCCCATGGCGCCGGAGAGGGCATCGGGGATGCGCTCCACCATGCGCAGCTGGGCGGCGTATTTTTCGCAGATCTGGTCGTGGGAGAGGGCAAAGGGCTTGCCGTCCCGGCGGCCGGCGAAAGCGCAGTAGGCGTGCTCGCCCAGGGGCTTGGTGGACCGGTCGAAGGCGATCATGTCCGCCCAGATCTTATACACCTCGGTGGAATTGGCGAAGTTCATCATGTCCGGGGAATAGCCGCCGCTGGGGCGCATGTTGACCTCCAGCGCCACCACCTGGCCGGCCTTGCCGATATGCTGGTCGCAGGTCAGGCGGAAGAACTCGAAATGCACGAAGCGGCTGCGCACGCCGAAACTCTTGACCGCGGCGCGGCCCGCGGCGCGCACGTCCGGCGCCAGGTCCTTCACGATGTAATACAGCGAATTGTCGTTGTTGTTCACGATGTCCATGATGGAGTACGGCGTGACGTTGCCGGTCTCGAACAGCGGCTCGCCGTTGCTGTCGATGATGGCGTCATAGCTCGTGACCACCGCGGAGATGAACTCCTCCATGATATAACCGACGCCCGCATGCTTTTCGCCCAGGAACCAGCGCAGCTCGTCCTCGTTATTGAGCTTGTGGGTGTCGGACGCGCCGACGCCGTCGTCCGGCTTCACGATGACCGGCCAGCCGACTTCGCCGATGAAAGCCATGCAGCCGTCAAAGTCGTCCACGAGATGCCAGCGGGCGGTAGGGATCCCGGCGCGCTGGTAATACTCCTTCATGCCGCTCTTGTAGCGGATGCGGTGCAGGTCGCTTTCCTGCCAGCCACTGGTGATGTGGAAATCCGTGCGCAGCATCGCATCGTGGGTGAGCCAGTATTCGTTGTTGCTCTCCAGCCAGTCGATGCGGCCGTACTTGCTGATGAAAAACGCGACCGCGCGGTATACTTCGTCATAATTCTCCAGAGAGCCGACCTTGTAATACTCGTTCAGGCAGCCCCGCAGCTCGGGCATGAGTTCCACATAGGGGCAGTCCCCGATCCCCAGCACGCGCAGCCCGTTGTTCTTCAGCTCACGGCAGAACATCCAGTAGTTGGTAGGAAAGTTGGGGGAGATAAAGATGACGTTTTTCATGCGGGAGACCTTCTTTCAACCGTTCATTTTTGCATTGAGATCCAACAGAAAAATGCGCTGTGTGCCTGAAACAAGTCCTTAGTCCGAATGCGGTTCCTGAAGAGTGGAGTGAGGAGAGTGGAGAGTGGAGTTTTGGTATTGTTCCGCAATCGTTTTCAGTGCAGAATGAGCGAACAGGCAATACCGCAAAGCCGGTCTGTCCTTATCTCCACTCTCCACTCTCCTCACTCCACTCTCCTTGCACCTCACTCATTCCAGCAGGTGCGGCACATGGTACTCCACCTGCTTGTACCACCAGTCCCAGTCGTGCGCCACGTCGTGGCCCCAGATGTCGACCCAGGTGTTGATGCCTTTTTCACGGAAAATGTCCCGCAGGCGGAATGTGGTGTCCTTTTCCTCCCAGGGGCCCTGACCCACCACGATGATGCCGCGGTGGCGGTTGTATTCCTGGATATAGGGATGGTCGGCGGGCATGCCGGCCAGGTAATCCACCGGGCTGTTCAGGTACACCAGTTCGTCCGTGTAGCCGCCGAAGCCGTAGCTGGCGGTATAGATGCCGCTGAGGGCCAGCAGGCCGTCGAACAGGTCGGGACGGCGGAAGAAGCAGTTCACGGCGTGGGTCGCGCCCAGGGAGCAGCCGAAGGCGATCAGGCCCGGGTAGCCTGTCCAGCCGTTGCGCGCGTTCACCATGTTCCGGGCGAAGGGCACGACCTCGTTGAAAATATAGTTCATCCACTGCTCGTGGCGGCGAATGCGCCCGTAAGCGCTGCTTTCCGCGCTCCAGGTCTCCCGGTCCATGGTGTCAATGGCAAACACCATCACCTGGCCCGATTCGATCCAGGGGCTCCACACCTCCGCCATATGGAAGTTCTCAAAGTCGAAAAACCGCCCGTCCTGGCAGGGGATGAACAGCACCGGCCGCCCGGCGTGGCCGTAGACCTTCATTTCCATATCCCGGTTCAGGGAGGGGCTGTACTGCTTGAAATACTGCGTCTCCATCGTCAATCACCTGTTTCGTACATCAATGTCGGCAGGAAAAAGGGGATCTGCCGCTCCCAGCTGGCTTCGCTGTGGGTCCCGCCGGGCACCACGCGGCTGGTCACGTACACGCCGCGTTCCATCAGGGCCCTGACGCAGCGCAGGTAGTACCCGCGCATGTATTCCTGGCCCTTCAGTTCCTCCGAGCCGTAATCCATATAGACCACGGTGTCCGGCCCGAACTTCGTATGCCGGATCGTCTGCTCCATTTTGCAGTGCCCGGCCCACACGGAGGGCGACAGCGCCGCCGCCCGGGAGAATACATGGTTGAACTCGCTCACCGCGAACAGGCTCATGAGCCCGCCCATGGAGGAACCCGCGATCCAGGTGGTCTCCCGCTCCGGCAGGGTGGGATACCGCTCGTCGATCAGGGGCTTCAGCGTATGCGCCATCCAGCGCATGAACCGCCGCCCGTAGCCGGTGATATGGCCGAAGGTCGGGTCGTCGAAGGTGTAGGGGGAGTACTCGTTGAGCCGCCCGTTGGGGGGCCGGTGGTTGCAGTCCACCGCGACCACGATCAGCGGGGTCTCCGTCCCGTCCAGGTATTCGCCCATGCCCCAGCTCTTGCCGTAGGTGGCGTCCTCGTCAAAAAACACGTTGTGCCCGTCGAACATGTACAGGACGGGGAACCGCGCGTCCTCGTCCTCCTGTGCCTGATCCGGCAGGTACACATATACCGTCCTCGGTTTCCGTCCGGTCACCGGCTGGACGGGGATCTTCCACTTTTCGATCAATCAGTGGCCTCCTGCGCTGTGTTTTCCCGTTCCACGGGACTGTGTCCAGTATATTACGCCCTTTTCCGCTTGTCAACGAAGGGATGCCTGCCTGCGGCAGGGAGATTTGTGTTTTTTCTCGATATATTGAGCCGGACGCTTTGCGCGGCGCATCTTTCCGGAAACGTTCAGTTTCCAGAGGAATAATATCAAAGCCCTTCCGCTTCGGGAAGGGCTCTGGAGGTTGCTTTTTAATATTTTTGTTGTTTCGTTTTACGCTTTGATGTACATGTAGGCGCCGGCGCGGATCAGGTTGCGGTTGGTGATCTGCGGGTTGTAGGACAGCAGCCTGTCCACCGTGGTG
>JBGUIY010000261.1:0-4102 GCA_045113475.1 Christensenellales bacterium
CGCCCGCCTGCTGAACGAGGAACCCTCCCAGGTGTTCAAGACCCTGGTGACCGTCGGCAAGCCCCAGAAATACTATGTATTTGTGATTCCGGTCAACGCGGAGCTGAACCTGAAAAAGGCTGCCGCGGCCGCCGGCGAAAAATCCGTGAGCATGATTCCCCAGCGGGATCTGCTTCCGTTGACCGGTTATGTGCACGGGGGCTGCTCTCCCATCGGAATGAAAAAGCACTTCCCTTCGTTTATTCATGAGAGCGCGGCCGGTCTCTCCCGGATCTTTGTCAGCGCCGGCCGGGTCGGCTGCCAGGTGGAACTGGCTCCCGCGGATCTGATTCAGATCGCCGCCCTGACGCCCGCCGCCCTGATCTGATTGACTTTCCCCAAAGCCGCGTGATAAACTGTAATGTAATGTTTTTCTGCATTTTCCGCCGTTTCCGGCGTTTGATCTGACGGAGGTTCTTCATGATAAAAAAGCGTATCCTGCTGTGGCTGATCCCGACTCTGATTCTTCTGCTGCTCGTCCCGTTTATCGTTCCTTCAGCCATTCCATACGCCGGTGCCGAAGGGGCTGACCTGCCGGCCTATACGCCGGTGGAGCTCGCCAATCCCAACCCGGCGCCCCTGCTTCCCCTGCCCAGTGCGAAGGACGCGGATCCGACACCCTACGCGCCGCACGCGGATGGCTTCACCTACGATGACGCCACCGGCGCTCCGGTCTCCTACCTGGACGGCACCATTTCCGTCAGGGTCGATAAACGCGTTGTCCGGGACACCAACGTGTTCTATACCTGGATTCAGATCGCTGATCCCAGTCAGATGCGGACCCAGATCACCCGTGAGACCAGTCCGGTCAAGCTCGCCCAGCGGCTCCGTTCCGTGGCGGCCATCAACGGCGACTGGTATTCCGGCCGGGCGGAAGGCACCATCTACCGTAATTCAGTTCAGCTTCGCGACAAGCCCTGCAAAGGCAGGTACGATCTGCTGATCATTGATGATGAAGGAGACTTCCATATCCTCCGCCGTCCGGACGGCACCGACGCCCTTGCGCCCTATGAAGGCCGTATCCTGCACAGTTTCCTGTTCGGACCCGGCCTGGTGATTGACGGAAAGCTGATGACCGATGATGAGGACACCTTTGTCCGGAATCAGTACGGCTCCGGCGCCGGTATGGGGCTCCAGAACCGGACCCAGCGGCAGGCCATCTGCCAGATGGGTAAACTCAGCTACCTGATCATCACCACGGAAGGCCCCGGCAGCAAGCAGGACAAGGACCACGGCTTTACCGCCGCGGAGCTGGCCCAGCTGGCCTACGACGCCGGCGCAGTCAATGCCTACAACATGGACGGCGGAAACTCCGCCTGCCTGACGCTGAACGGCGTCAAGCTGAACCGTTTCGGCAAAGGCGGCATCCGTGAAATTACCGATATGATTTACTTCATCACCGCGGAACCGGCGCCCGCCGCAACGGAAGCTCCCGCGGCTGCCCCGACCGAAACAGAAGGAAGCGCTGAACAATGACGCCGCTTTGGACAATCGGGTCGCTGAATGTGACCCCCTACAGCCTGATGATCCTGCTCGGTGCCCTTGCGGGTACCGGGCTTTCCCTGCGTAAAAAGCACATCCGTCCCCTGCTGCCCGCCGTCATTCTCGGCGCGCTGATTCTTGGTCATGCAGTATGGGTGCTTTTCTGCCCCTTCGATCTGGAAGCAGCCGAGGGCAGGGGCTATATGCTCCTGCATATCTGGGAGGGCGGTTACACGCTTTACGGTGCGCTGCTGGGCGGCGCCCTGGGTGCCCTGATTGCCGGCAAACTCGCCGGCGTCAGATGGCTGGACGCGCTGGATGCGCTGGCTCCCGGCGCCTGCGCCGCGCTTTTCTTTGCCCGGATCGGCGAAGCCTTTACCGGCGAAGGAATCGGCCGCGGTGCCGAAGTGGAATGGACTCATTTCTTCCCGCTTTCCGTATGCACCTATCACGATGAATTCGACGCGATGTATGACGAATGGCGCTATGTCATCTGGTTCTGGGAAGCGCTCGCTGCCCTGATTCTGCTGTTTGTTCTGCTGAAGCATGAAAAAAAGACAATTCGCGGTCACCAGACCGCGATCTTCCTGACTGTTCTGGGAACAACACAGATCCTGCTGGAGCAGATGCGCCGGGATAATTACCTGCGCCTGATTGTTTTCGTCCGCTTCAACCAGCTGGCTGCCCTGGCCACCCTGATCACGGTACTGGTCGTGCTGCTCGTCCGTCATAAGCCGGGCCGCGCGAAGGTTTTCTGGTGCCTGGCCACCCTGGTCCTGGCCTCCCTGGCGGACATGGCTTCCGAATTTGTTTTTGATAAATATGAATATGCTCCCTGGCTTTATCTCAGCATGCCGCTGGCAGCTCTGTCCTGTTCCGCGATGCTCTGGGTCTGGAAACAGAAAAAGGGCCTGGCGCCGGCTGTCGCCATCTGCGCCGTAACCGCTGCGCTGCTCATCGGATATGCCTCCAGAAGCTGGGATGAATTTGAACTGGACCCCGTTGACGATATGCTTCGTTTCGGAATCCTCTATGCCACCATGGCGGTAGACCTGATCTGCATCGGCCTGGCCATCCGGCTGAACCGCAAACAGGCTGCCCTGGAAAAGTGAACAGACCCCGGACAAGGAGGAGCGATTATGTCTGAAAAGATTTCCCCCGTTTACTTCACCGATTTCCGGACTGTGGCGGATGTCAGTCAGGGCGTAAAGCTCCAGAAGCTGTGCCGCCGTGCCGGAATTGATAAAATCGATTTCAGGGATAAGTTCGTTGCGATCAAGATGCACTTCGGCGAGCTGGGTAATTTTGCCTATCTCCGGCCGAACTATGTCAAAGCGGTGGCAGACCTGATCAAGGAGCTGGGCGGAAAGCCCTTCCTCACCGACTGCAACACCCTGTATCCCGGCAGCCGGAAGAATGCCGTCGACCATCTGTATAACGCGGAAGTCAACGGATTCAACAGCGTGACCACCGGCTGCTATATCATCATCGGCGACGGGCTGAAGGGAACGGACGACGTGGTTGTGCCGGTTCCCGGCGGTGAATACTGCAAAGAAGCGTACATCGGCCGCGCTCTGTATGACGCGGATATCATCATCTCCCTGAACCACTTCAAAGGCCATGAAATGGCCGGCTTCGGCGGTGCTGTCAAGAATCTGGGCATGGGCGGCGGAAGCCGTGCCGGCAAGATGCAGCAGCACAGCGACGGAAAACCGGTGGTCAGCCAGGATCTGTGCCGTTCCTGCCGCAAATGCGCCCGGGAGTGCGGATCAGACGCCATCACCTACGAAAGCGGCAAGGCTTTCATCCTGCAGAATATCTGCAAGGGCTGCGGCCGCTGCATCGGCGCCTGCGCCTTTGATGCCATCCACCCGTCCTTCGATACAGCCGCGGATATGCTGTGCCGCAAAATGGCGGAATACACCGCCGCCATCTGCGCCGGCAAGCCTTCCTTCCATATCACCCTGATCATGGATGTTTCCCCGAACTGTGACTGCCACGGCGAAAACGACGCGCCGATCCTGCCGAACCTCGGCATGCTGGCTTCCTTTGATCCGGTGGCGCTGGACCAGGCCTGTGCCGATCTGTGCCTGGCGGCGGATCCCCTGCCCAACAGCCAGCTTTCCGACAATCTGGCGCGGCCCGGATGGAAACACCATCATGATCATTTCCTGGACAGCAATCCCAACGTCAGCTGGCGGGAAACCCTTGCCCACGGCGAAAAGATCGGACTCGGCACCAGAGCCTATGACCTGATCCGGATCTGATTTCCTGAATTTTAAAGAAATAATCAGAAAACAAAAGATTTATTGAGCTTTCTGCTCATTTTCGGCAGAAAGCATTTCTTTTTGACCTTTTATGTCTTTGACTATCTTTGACTTTTGATTATACTATAATCAGCGCTTGAGAGAGCGCGGGGTGGCCAAAGACCACGGAAAGTGATTCCCCGGAACCGCAACAAGAACGGAACCGGATCAAAAGAATGGAGGGTTTTATATGAGTACTTTCCTGCCTGCTGTTTTCGGTGAAAATATGATGGATCTGTTTGATGACTTCGACCGTGATTTCTTCCGCGGCTTCG
>JBGUIY010000262.1:0-3619 GCA_045113475.1 Christensenellales bacterium
CCTCCCCGTACCTCCGGGTACGCTTTCGGGTGTCTTCCTTGATAGGACGAACAATCCAGGCACAATATTTCGCTCTTTTAACTTGAGAATAGTATAAGTTCTCAGGAATAATCAGCTCAAAATGGATTGTGATCATCAAATGCGCCATCGTCCAGATCAGAGAGCGTTGTACCGAGAAGACCATCCCAGCTTTCTCCTACATACCCTTTGGTGTCATAGTGGATTTTATGGCTGTCCGCTATGCCTGACCATGTGTCACCGGCATAACGGCCGCTGGCATCGTGGTGTACCAGATCCGCGAAGATGCCGGGATCACTGTACCCGGCATATTGGCCGTTGGCGTCGTAATGCTCCATGGAGCCGTCGAACAGCCCGGGCCAGCTTTCGCCGGCATAGTTGCCGTTCTCGTCGTAGTGGATCTTCTGGCCGAAGAGGCCGTCCACCGAGGTGTAATGTCTGGGCATGGGGGAGCCCTCCTTTCAGGGCCTGTTTCTTAAATCAGGATACCTGGCCGACGAAGCCGATACGGGTCATGCCGTCCACCGCGGATACGCCGAGGCCGGGTTCGTCGGGGAGCGAGATATCCTTTTCGTTGAAAACCGCGCCGCCGTGCACCGGATCGGAGGCGCACAGCATGGGCCCATCCAGGTCTATGCGGGTGATCACCTTCCTGGCGCAGGCCAGATGCACTGCCGCGTTGACCGCTACGCGGCCTTCGAGCATGCAGCCGATCATGCATTCCACGCCATACACTTCAGCCAGCGTGGCGATTTTGAGCCCGTTATAGATCCCGCCGCACTTCATCAGCTTGATATTGATCAGGTCCGCCGCGCCCGTCTGCAGGATCTTCAGGGCATCCATGGGGGAAAACACCGATTCGTCCGCCAGGACGGGGACAAAGCTGCGTTCTGTCACGTATTTCAAGCCGGCCAGATCATCAGCGCGCACCGGCTGCTCCACAAACTCGATATCCAGGCCCCGGTCCTGCATATCGTTGAGGATTTTCACGGCCTCCTTGGGTTTCCAGGCCTGGTTGGCGTCGATGCGCAGCCGGATGTCTGCGGGTACCGCGGCGCGCACTGCGGACAGGCGTTCGACGTCCAGCAGGGGATTTACGCCTACCTTGACTTTCAGACAGTCAAAACCGCGTTCGACGGCGATCCGCGCGTCACGGGCCATTTCTTCGGGACTGTTGACGCTGATGGTGAGGTCGGTGACCAGTTTGTCCCTCGCCTTGCCCAGCATCTTGTATACGGCGATCCCCTGCATTTTCCCGTACAGGTCCCAGACAGCCATATCGACTGCCGCCTTGGCGCTGGTATTGTGCACGACGCAGGACTGGATCAGCAGCATCAGATCCTGGAAATCGTCCACATTTTTTCCCAGCAGACTGGGTGCCAGGTGGTCCTGAATGGCGCCGCAGATCGCGCCGGCTGTATCGCCTGTGATCAATCCGGTCGGCGCTGCCTCGCCGAAGCCGATGTCGCCGGTATCGGTATACACTTTCACGATGATGTCTTCCACCCGGTTGACGGTGCGCAGGGCAGTCTTAAAGGGCGTCCTGAGCGGAATGCCGACTTTTCCCCATTCGATTCCCGTGATCTTCATGTCAAAACGACCTCCTGTGCTGATCCTTCCGGCAAGTCCGTATGTGCCGCTGCAACGCCTGAACATGGACAGAACGGCCTGTCCTGATCGGTTTCGGATCCTCATCGATTGCTTCGGCTACATTTTAGTTGAAATCATAAATGGCGTCAAGATGCAAACCGTATATCGCAGCAATACCGTGAACCTGTGCCGGTGTTCTGCCGGAAAGAAGATCCCGGATGTTTCATCTCTGTAATCAGCATGCATGCGCAATGGTTGCTTTTGCAATTTAGTACTTTAAAAGAACAGAAAGCATATTGCGCAAGCTTTTTTCTTTTTGTAATATCATTACGACGCACGTTCCAATGCGGCGGCCGGGTGACATTTTGCACGGCGCGGCAAGTAAATGATTGCGGGAGGGGATAGCTCTTGGCCAAATATATAAGCAAACGCATCGCCCTGATGCTCCTGCTGCTGGTCGGCATGAGCTTTATTGTGTTTGCCAGCCTCTATATAGCGCCCGGAGATCCGGCGAGCATGGTGGCGGGACCCAGCGCGACTGAGGAGGACGTGGAAAACATCCGCGTCAGTCTCGGCCTGGACAAGCCGTTCATGGTCCAGTACTTCCTGTACCTGAAGCGCCTGGTCACGCTGGACCTGGGCACATCCTATACATCCAGGCAGCCGATCCTGAGCGAGATCCTCGTCCGCCTGCCGAATACGCTGAACCTGGCCTGTGCTGCCATGATCATATCGGTGTTTCTCGGCATTCCCGCCGGGATCCTGACGGCGCTGCACAAGGATTCGTTCCTGGATAATTTCCTGACCACCTCGTCCCTGGTGCTTTTGTCCATTCCCAACTTCCTGCTGGGCGTCATCCTCATGTATTTCTTCAGCGTGCGCTTCAAACTCCTGCCGGTCGGCGGCATGTCCCATTTCTTCTGGACAGCCGAAGGCCTGCGGGAGGTTCTGCTGCCGGCCTTCGCCCTGGCGACGGGCACCATGGCCAGCTTCATCCGCCTGGGCCGTTCCGCCATGCTGGACGTGCTTCAGACAGACTATATCCGCACCGCGAAGTCCAAGGGCCTCAAGCGCGGCGTGATCATCTTCGTGCATGCCTTCCGCAACGCGCTGATCCCGCTGGTGACCCAGTTCGGCACAAGCTTCGGCGGCCTGCTGGGCGGCGCCATCATTACGGAGCAGGTGTTCGTCATCAACGGCATCGGCACCTACCTGATCAACGGTATCCGCAACTATAACTACCCGGTCGTGCAGAGCACGGTCATCATCATCGCGGCCATGTTCATCATCATCAACCTGATCGTGGATATCCTCTATTGCGTGATCGATCCGCGGATCAAGCTGCACGGGTAAGGAGGCGCCGGACATGAGCGAAGTAAGACGGACGAACCCCTTCCGCACCGCGGTGAACAAACTGCTGAAAAACAAGCTGGCAGTCGTCTGCCTGATCATCCTGGTCGCGGAGATCATAATGGTGATTTTCGCGCCGCTGATCACCCCGTACAGTTATTCCAAGCAGGACCCCTCCATCCGTCTGCGTCCCGGATTCTGGGCCCAGTGGACAGAGATCACCGACCCCAGCGTGAAAGGCTATAATCCCAGAAACCAGTATGTGCCCGGGCATTATCTTGGCACGGACGCCTATGGCCGGGACGTGTTTGCCCGTATCCTGTACGGCGGCCGGATATCGCTGTCGGTGGGCGTGATCTCCACCATGCTTGGGCTGTTCGTCGGCGTTGTCTGCGGGCTGCTGGCGGCGTACTTCCCCAGGCTGGATAACCCCATCATGCGTCTGATGGACCTGCTGTTCGCTTTCCCCAGCATCCTGCTGGCCATGCTGATCATCGCCATGCTGGGCATCAACATAACAAATACCACCATCGCCATCGCCATCTGGTCCATCCCCTCCTTTGCGAGAATGGTGCGCGGCAAGGCGCTGCAGGTGAAGGAAGAGGACTATATCATCGCCACCCGTTCCCTGGGCGCAAGGGATTCGCGGATCCTGTTCGTC
>JBGUIY010000263.1:0-17343 GCA_045113475.1 Christensenellales bacterium
GATCTTGCCGGGCATTTTGGCCGCGACTACCTTGCCGCTGCCGCTTGCCACCAGGCGCAGGCCGTCTACCGCCAGCTCCCTCGCGGCGACCACGACCGCCGCCCAGGCGGGCAGCAGGCCCTTTTCAGCCAGCATGATCATGGCGGTCAGCACCAGCAGTTTATCCGCCACCGGATCCAGGAACTTCCCGAACACCGTGACCAGCCCGTCCCGCCGCGCCAGATAGCCGTCCAGGAAGTCTGTCAGCGCAGCGAGGGCGAACACCGCCGCTGCCCAGGGATACAGCCCCAGGCCGATCAGCACGCAGACCGCCGGCACCAGTACCACCCGCAGGATGGTCAGCTTGTTGGGCAGATTCATTCCGTCACCTCGCCGTACAGGTCATACTCGTCCGCGTCCGTCAGCCTGACGTTCACGAAAGTCCCTTCCGCCACGGGCTTTGCGGAGCGGAAACGGATGACGCCGTCCGCGTCGGGCGCTTCCAGGATGCTGCGGCCCACGTAGCCGTCCCTCTCGCGTCCGGTCACCAGCACGCGGGCGGCCGTTCCGACGCGCAGCCGGTTGCGGGAAAGGCTGATCCCCGCCTGCAGCCGCATCAGCCGGTCCAGGCGCTCCTGCTTGACTTCCTCGGGCACCTGATCCGGCATAGCTGCCGCTTTGGTGCCCTCCTCGGGCGAATAAGCGAAAGCACCCATGCGGTCGAAGGCCATCTCGCGGGTGAAATCCATCAGTTCTTCGAAGTCTTCCTCCGTTTCCCCGGGGAAGCCCACGATGAAGGTGGTGCGCAGGCAGAAGCCCATGTCCCGGGCCTTCTTCAGCAGGCGCCTGCTGGTTTCGGTATTCCCGCGGCGGTTCATCCGGGGCAGCAGGCGCATGGAAGCGTGCTGCAGCGGCAGGTCCAGGTAGGGCGCGACCTTCGGCAGCGCGGCCATGGTCTCCAGCAGCTCGTCCGTGACCTCGTCGGGATACATGTACAGCACACGAAGCCACTCCAGGCCTTCGGTTTTCACCGCTTCGCGCAGCAGCGCGGCCAGGCTGTCGCCGGTGTCGATGCCGTAACGGGTGGTATCCTGTGCGATCAGGATCTGCTCCTTCGCGCCTTTGGCCGCCAGCGTCCGCATTTCGGACAGGATCGCCTCCCGCGGCCTGGAGCGGTAGCCGCCCCGGATCAGCGGGATCGCGCAGAAGGTGCAGCGGTTGTCGCAGCCGTCTCCGGTCTTGACATAGGCGGTGTAGGGCGGCGTGAGCAGCACGCGGCCGCACTCCAGGAACTTCTTTTCCCGGCTCACATCATGAGGCCGCGCGCCGGCCAGGCTCTCGGCGATCATGCGCGGCAGCCTGTCCTGCCCGTCGATGCCCAGCAGGCAGTCGATCTCGGGGATCTCCGCCAGCAGTTCCTTTTCGTACCGCTGGGCAAGGCATCCCGTGACGCAGAGCACGCGGCACCTGCCCTCCTGCTTCATCCGCGCCATGTCCAGGATGGCTTCGATGGATTCCTCCTTGGCGGACTGGATGAAGCCGCAGGTATTGACCAGGATGACCTCCGCCTCCGAGGCGTCCGCGGTAAACTCATACCCCTCGCCCAGCAGCAGTGAAAGCATCTGTTCCGCGTCCACCTGATTCTTGACGCAGCCCAGCGATACCAGCCCAACCTTCATCGATCCGAAGCCCCTCCAGACAGCATTGCGCCTGCATATGCACAGACTGTTTCATTATATTGGTTTTAGTTTTCATCGTCAAGTACAAATCAAGCAGGAAAGGCCGGAGATCAAAGCTTTTCGATCACCTTTTCCAGCACGGGCACGGCGTCTTTGACCATCTGCTCGTTTTCCTTTTTCCTGTCCTGGAACACCAGCGCGGCCTCCTTGGAGGCGGAGAAGATCAGGCGCTTGTCGCCGCCCTCCTCCAGGGCGCGGTAAAGGCGGTTGATATCCGGCATATAGTCCGGCGCGAGGCGGAAAACCAGGCTGCCGGCCGCAGCTGTCACGCGGTTGACGCCCAGGCGCGCGCAGAGCGCCCGCAGGTGGGCGATATCCACCAGGTTCACGACCTCCTGCGGCGGATCGCCGAAGCGGTCGATCAGTTCCTCCAGCACGTCCTCCCGGTCCACGCGGTTGCGGATCAGCGCGATGCGCTTGTAGATCTCCATGCGCTGGATATCGTCCCGAACATAGCGTTCCGGCAGATAGGCGTCCACCCGCACGTCGATACGGGTCTCCAGCTCGGGCCTGGGCGGTGCCTGGCCGGTCATCTCGCTCCGGGCCTCCCGCACCGCCTCGTTGATCAGCTTGACATACATGTCGTAGCCCACGCTGGACACATTGCCGCTCTGCTCGGGGCCGAAGATGTTGCCCGCGCCGCGGATCTCCAGGTCGCGCATGGCGATGCGGAAGCCAGACCCGAACTCCGTGAACTCCCGGATGGCGCTCAGGCGCTTCTGCGCGTCCTCGGACAGCATTTTGTCCGGCCGCACCGTAAAGTAGGCGTAAGCCATGCGGTTGGAACGCCCCACGCGGCCCCTCAGCTGATACAGCTGGGACAGGCCGAAGCGGTCCGCGTCGAACACGATCAGGGTGTTGGCGTTCGGTACGTCCAGGCCGTTTTCGATGATCGTGGTGGAGAGCAGCACATCGTAGCGCCCGTCGAAGAAATCCAGCATGATGTCCTCCAGAGCGTGCTCCTTCATCTGGCCGTGGGCCACCGCGATGCGGGCATCCGGCAGCAGCGCCTGCAGGCGCGCCCTGAACTCGTCGATGGTCTGCACCCGGTTGTACAGGCAGTACACCTGCCCGCCGCGGTTCATCTCCCGGCGGATGGCGTCGCGGATCACAGCGTCGTTATAATCGATCACATAGGTGCGCACCGGGTAGCGTTCCTCTGGCGGGGTCTCCAGCAGGCTCATGTCCCTGACTCCGATCATGCCCATGTGCAGGGTGCGCGGGATGGGCGTCGCCGACAGGGTCAGCACGTCCACGGAGGTCTTCATGCGCTTGATGGTCTCCTTGTGGCCCACGCCGAAGCGCTGCTCCTCGTCCACGATCAGCAGGCCCAGGTTTTTGAACTGCACTTCCTTGGAGAGCATGCGGTGCGTACCCACAAGGATATCCACCCTGCCCTCGGCTACGGCCTTGATGGTCTCCTTCTGCTGTTTCGAGGTGCGGAAGCGGGAAAGCATGTCCACCGCCACCGGCAGATCCCCGATGCGCTTCAGGATGGTCAGATAGTGCTGCTGCACCAGGATCGTGGTGGGCGCCAGGAAGGCCACCTGCTTGCCGTCCATGACCGCCTTGAAGGCGGCCCGCAGTGCGACCTCGGTCTTGCCGTAACCCACGTCGCCGCAGAGCAGGCGGTCCATGTTCTTCGGCTCTTCCATATCGTGCGTGATATCGCGCACGGCCCGCTGCTGATCCGGTGTCAGCTCATACGGGAACGCGTCCTCGAACTGCCGCTGCCAGGGCGTGTCCGGGCCGAAGGCGTGGCCGGGGGTGGACTGGCGCGCGGCGTACAGCTTGACCAGGTCGAAGGCGAGCTGCTTGAGTCCCGCGCGCACTTTCCGCGTCTGGCGCTGCCAGTCGTTGCCGCCCAGGGAGTTGAGGGGCGGCAGCTCGTCCGGATTGCCGATGTATTTCTGCACCCGGTCGAACTGGTCGATGGGCACGTACAGCTTGTCCTCGCCCCGGTAGTCGATCTTCAGGTAATCCCGGTACTTGCCCTCGCTCTGCACCCGCTGGATGCCCCGGAAGATGCCGATGCCATGGGATTCGTGGACGACGTAGTCCCCTTCCTTCAGGTCCGTGAACGCGTCCAGCTTTTCCCCGTTCTGGGCGCTGCGGCGCTGCTTGCGGTAGCCCGCGCCGAAGATATCGCTGTCGGAGATGATGACGGTCTTTTCGTCCGTCAGCAGCATGCCGTGGGACAGGGACTCCGTGAGGATCAGCGGAGAGCGGCTGAAATCCGATTCCGTCTCCGCCACCGGCACTTCGAGCTCCGCGTCCCGCAGGGCGTCCCGCAGGCGCAGGGACCGCGCCGAGCCGCCCGCCAGCAGGAAGACCCGGTTTCCTTCCGCGGTCCAGCGGCGGATATCCTTGGCCAGGTCGCGCAGGCGCGTCATGTACCTGGCGGGCGACGGCGCCTTCAGCTGGATGGCCAGGTCCGGCCGGATGCCGCTCATATCCCGCAGGAAATCCTGTGTCAGCAGCACCGGCAGGCCTTCCATCTGCCGCAGCAGGGCGTCCTGGTCCAGAAGCAGCCCGCTCTGCTCAGGCACCGCCTCGTGGCGTTCGAGGGCGTTCTTCAGGTCCTCAGCAAAGCCGTCCAGGCGGTCGCTGACGCGCTCCCGCAGGCCGTCCGGCTGGTCGATCACCACGATCGGGTCATGGAACCACTTTCTTAACTGGGGCTCCACCTTCCAGGCCACGCCCGCCCACTGCTCGGCGTTGGGCAGGATGCCGGTTTCCTCCAGCGTGTCCGCGTCCATCAGCAGCCGGCCCAGGCCCGTCCGGCTCTCCGGACGCCGCGCGCCGTCGATTTCCGCCAGCCCCGCCATCAGCAGGTCCTGGGGCAGGCGGCGGATCTGCTCCCGCGTAAAGGCGCGGATGCGCTCGGCCGCGGCCTCGCGCTCCTCCTCCGGCACAAAGGTCAGCACCGCCGGCGGCAGGGAAGCGGAGCTAACCCGGTCCAGGCTGCGCTGCGTCAGGCAGTCGAAGGTGCGGATGGAATCGATCACGTTGTCGAAGAACTCAACGCGCACCGCATGCTCTGCGTCCGGTGCGTAGATATCCACGATCTCGCCCCGGCGGGCAAACTGCCCCCGGCCCTCGACCATATCCACCCGTTCGTAGCCGGACGCCGCCAGCTTCCTGAGCAGCTCGTCCGGCTCGATCTCCATATCCGTCAGCAGGCGCACGGTACGCCGGCGGACAGCTTCCGCGTCGGGCAGCACCGTCATGAGCGCTTCCACGGTGGTCACCGTGACCCCAGGCGTGCCGTTCAGCGCGCAGAGCAGCGTCTCCATGCGGGTATAGCGCGACTCGCGGCTGACGGTGCCCTGCACAAACTCAGGCATGTCGGGGGCCAGCAGGCGCGGCCGGGCCTTCAGCAGCTGGCCGCTGTCCTCCGCCATGCGCAGGGCGGAGGCCTCGTTCGGCGCGATCAGCAGTACCTGCCGGCCTTCGGCGCGGCTGAGCCAGCACGCCAGAAAGACCCGTGCGCCTTCGCACAGGTCATATATTGCTGCCGTACGGTTCTCCGAAACGGCTGCCTTGATTTGCCGGAACGCCTCTCCGTTCCCGGTCCGGGTCAGCAATTGTTCAAGCATTCGCGGGTTTCCTGTTGTATTCGTTCATAGCCCGGTCGATGCCGTGCTCCGCCCAGCACAAAGCCGCGTCCGCCGCCAGCTGGTAGGCGTTGAAGGCCGTCTCCCTCGCCTCATGCGTATCAAAGTGCCCCAGTACATAATCCGCCAGGTCCCATTCGGGAGGCGGCGCGCCCATGCCGATGCGGATGCGCGGGAAATCCCCGCTGGCCGTATACTGCACGATGCTCCTGAGGCCGTTATGGGTGCCGGGGCCGCCCTTGGCCCTGACCCGCACCTGTCCGAAGGGCAGGTCGATGTCGTCCACGATCAGCAGCATGTCCTTTGGCTCCAGCTTGAACCAGTTCAGCGCCTCGCTGACCGTCATGCCGCTCAGATTCATAAAGGTCTGCGGCTTGATGAGCGCCACGCGCTGCTCGCCGATCACCGTCTCCCCGATGGTGGCGTGGCACTTGAGCTTTTTGATCGGTGTATCCAGACGCATGCTCAGGATATCCAGGGTATCGAACCCCGCGTTGTGCCTGGTATGCGCGTATTTGTCCCCTGGGTTTCCCAGCCCCACGATTGCCAGCATAAATCCTCCGTCACTGCTGAAAAGCATAGTTTTACCGCGTCCCGCACGTCCGCAGCACGCGAAAAGGCCGCAAATCGCTTTGCAGCACCTGTATTATACACGAGAATGCCTTCCGTTTTCAAGTCATAATCTCAAAAGACACAATATGGCTGCCGCATGTCTGATACATCAAAAGCCGCTTCCTGTTCCCGCCTCAGGTTTTCGGTATTTCCTTTACCTATTCATATAGTCTTCCCCCCTCTTGTTCCCCCTGCACAAAGCCCCAAGCTGTTTTTTGTGAATCCCGTCAATAGCTTTTTTGGTTTGAATCCGGTATAATGCTGACAGTCAGAAAAGGCGGGCCCCAAGCCCGCATGTCTCTTGAGAACCACGACAAAAAAAGAGGAGGAAGATTCCCATGGCAAATGTATCTTTGAAGCACATCAGCAAGATCTATCCCGGCGGCGTAAAGGCCGTTGACGATTTCAACCTTGAGATCGCGGACAAGGAATTCATCGTTCTGGTCGGCCCCTCCGGCTGCGGTAAGTCCACCACCCTGCGCATGGTCGCCGGTCTGGAAGAAATCTCCGAAGGCGAACTGTACATCGGCGACAAGCTGGTCAACGACGTCGCTCCCAAGGATCGCGACATCGCCATGGTGTTCCAGAACTACGCCCTGTATCCGCATATGACCGTGTTTGACAACATGGCGTTCGGCCTGAAGCTGCGCAAGACCCCCAAGGATCAGATCAAACAGCGCGTGGAAGAAGCCGCCCGCATCCTGGACATCGAGCACCTGCTCAACCGTAAGCCGAAGGCTCTGTCCGGCGGTCAGCGCCAGCGCGTCGCCCTGGGCCGTGCTATCGTCCGTGAGCCGAAGGTCTTCCTGATGGACGAACCTCTGTCCAACCTGGACGCCAAGCTGCGCGTCGCCATGCGTACTGAGATCACCAAGCTGCACAACCGTCTGCAGACCACCTTCATCTACGTTACCCATGACCAGACCGAGGCCATGACCATGGGCTCCCGCATCGTCATCATGAAGGACGGCGTCGTCCAGCAGACAGACACCCCGCAGAATAACTACGACTATCCCGCCAACAAGTTCGTGGCCGGCTTCATCGGCAGCCCGCAGATGAACTTCTTCGATGTCCACTTCTCCAAGCAGGGCGACAAGACCTACGCCGTGTTCGGTGAGAACGCCATCGCCGTTCCGCAGGAGATCCTCCGCCGCTTCAAGGACGAGAGCTACCTGCAGAAGGAAGTCACCATGGGCATCCGTCCCGAAGATATCGACGACGATCCCGAGTTCGTGGCAGCGCATCCCGACAGCACCATCAAGGTCCACGTGGAAGTCACCGAATTGATGGGCGCCGAGACCTACCTGTACTTCACCACCTCCGGCAAGGAGAACAAGGAAGAGAACGTCATCGCCCGCGTCGATCCGCGCACCAAGACCCGCACCGGTGACGACACCGTGGTCGCGCTGGACACCAGCCGCCTCCACTTCTTCGAGAAGGACACCAAGAACGAGGAGACCATCCTCAACCGCGCTTGATCAGCATTGATCCAGGCAGGGGCCGCAAAGCCCCTGCCTTTTCTTTTTACTCCGCCGGATTCAGCAAAATATCCGGTTTTCAAGGGTTGCGCCATGCATTTCACCAGCGCAGCTCCTGCTTTATCAATATTGACATTCCGAGTTATTTCTATATAATGTATTTGGAGATTGATGGCCTTTTCAGATACAAAGACCGTTTTTCATACAGCTGCACATCACAATACAGAAATTGGAGGGAACCCGAATGCTGACTTATCCGGAGCGCGCCTGCGAACGCCTGCTGCACATCGATCCGAGCCTGACCGCCTTCAAGCAGGATATCCTGCTCAGGCTCAACCGCGCCAATGATACCATGAAACGGCTCATGGGCGACAAGGAAGATCTCTCCAGTTTTGCCGACGGATATATGTATTTCGGCTTCCACCGCACTGAGACGGGTTGGGTCTTCCGCGAGTGGCTGCCCGGCGCGGAAAAGGTATACCTGATGGGCGATTTCAACGCCTGGAACAGGGAGAGCCATCCCCTGCGCAAGCTGAGCCCGGACGGGGTGTGGGAAATCCGGCTGGAAGGGCATGACGCGCTGAAGCACCAGCAGTTCGTGAAGCTGGTGGTCCATCGGGACGGGCGCGCCATGGAGCGCGTGCCCGCCTACATCCGCCGCGCGGTGCTGAATCCGGTCACCCATGTTCTGGCCGGTCAGATCTGGGCGCCTGAAACGCCCTTCCAGTGGACGGACAGCGGCTTCTATAAGCACGACCCCATCGACCAGACGCTGATCTACGAGGCGCACGTGGGCATGGCCACCGAGAAAGAGGGCGTGGGCACCTACCGTGAGTTCGCGGATAATATCCTGCCCCGCGTCGTCAGCCTGGGCTATACCGCGGTGCAGCTGATGGCGATACAGGAGCATCCTTACTACGCCTCCTTCGGCTACCAGGTCACCAATTTCTTCGCGCCCTCCTCCCATTTCGGCACGCCGGACGACCTGCGCTACCTGATCGACAAGGCCCATGGCCTGGGCCTGCACGTGCTGCTGGACGTGGTGCACTCCCACGCCAGCGCCAACGAGGGTGAAGGCCTCAATCATCAGGACGGGACGGACGGCCAGTACTTCCTGGAGGGCGGCCGCGGCTGGCACATTGCCTGGAACACCCGGCTGTTCAACTACGGCAAGACCGAGGTGCTGCACTTCCTGCTGTCCAACCTGAAATACTGGCAGGAGGAATTCCATTTTGACGGTTTCCGCTTCGACGGCGTGACCTCCATGATCTATGAGAATCACGGCCTCGGCGAGGCGTTCACGGATTACCGCCTCTACTTCTCCATGAACACGGACATCGATGCGCTGGTCTACCTGACCCTGGCCAACGCGCTAATCCACCAGGTGAACCCGATGGCGCTGACCGTGGCTGAGGAGATGAGCGGCATGCCCGGCATGTGCCTGCCCATCGGCGAGGGCGGCATCGGCTTTGACCGGCGTCTGGCCATGGGCATCCCGGACTACTGGATCAAGCTCCTGAAGGAGAGCCGCATGGAGGACTGGAACATGGGCAAGCTCTGGTACGAGCTGACCACCTGCCGGCCCAGGGAAAAGAACATCAGCTACGCCGAGTCCCACGACCAAGCGCTGGTGGGCGACAAGACCATCATCTTCCGCCTGGCCGACGCGGAAATGTATACCGGCATGGACCGCATCTACCATTCCCCCGCCATCGACAACGCCATCGACTACCACAAGCTGATCCGCTTCATCACCCTGACTTCCGCCAAGGACGGATACCTGAACTTCATGGGCAACGAGTTCGGCCATCCCGAATGGATCGACTTCCCGCGCGAGGGCAACGGCTGGAGCTACAAATACGCCCGCCGCCAGTGGAGCCTGAGCGAGAACGGCTACCTGAAATACAGCTGGCTCAACGAGTTCGACAAGGACATGATCCACTTCGTGCGTGAAAACGCGCTGATAGGCGAGCCTGCCGAGCCGCTGTGGATCGACCAGCAGAAGAAGCTGATCGTGTTCCGCCGCAAGGGGCTGATCTTCCTGTTCAACCTGCATCCCAGCGTGTCCCAGACGGACTATTTCGTGTCCGTGCCGCTCAAATCGAAATGGATCACCGTGTTCTCCAGCGACCGCAAGGAATACGGCGGCCAGGAGCGCATCAGCGAGCAGTACGTCTATACCGCGAAATCCGATCCCAGCTACGGCCCCGGCTTCACGTACTACCTGCCGGCTCGTTCAGCGGCGGTACTGAGAGAGGTCACCGATGACTAACCGCCTGACGCGTCGCTCCTGCGCCGTCCTGCTTGCGGGCCTTCTGCTGTTCACCACTTTGAGCGCTGCCGCAGAAGAGGATTTGAAGCTGCCCTATGATTCCGCATTCACGTATCTTCGTCTGCTTGGCTTCGCTGTTGATCCTGAAGCGGCAGATTCTTTTAAGCAGAGAACAGACGATTTTCTCAGTATGTACCTGAAAACGCTTGATGAGAATTTTCGCAAGTCTATCATTTCAATGTATCGGAAACCTCCGTATCTGATGTACTCCTATCTGTTGGACCTCGGTTTGGGAATTACAGACGAAAAAACAGGCGCATGGACGCCCGCTTCCGATCGGGTATATGCCTTCGACGCTGAGTTTTACGACATTGAAAACATGTACTCGCTGTTTTTGCAGGGTGTACAGAGTATCGTCCCGGACGCGGTGTTTGACGATGTCGAAGAAGACATCTCTGGCATGACCTGGGAAATGAACTGGAGCGGCGATCCTGCCGAGATTCCAACGGACGGAACGAGGCGCGTATCGTTTACCTGCAACGGCCATCCGTACAGCATCGAAATGATCAGCTACGGCGACTGGTTCAACGGGGAAATGCTCAGTTTTGTGAACGACGTGCTTCGCAAGTAAGGCTGCCAAAAACAGCTGCATATCCTCAGCCCGCAGAATGACCAGATGGTTCTGCTGATATATGACAACGCACTGATTGCCCGGCTGATCAGCAGCGCTCTGGATCCCAATTGACAGTCTCCATGCAAGCGTAAAATGAATCCATTCCAATCATTGCAGGCGTTGCAATTTGACGTTGAATTCACTATAATACATGTGGCCGGATACCCGACCGCAACTCATTGATCAGGAGGCAGCAAATTTGTTCCCCGGTTTCACGCAGGATACCGTCCAGTTTTTCATGGACATCCGCTTCCACAACGAAGTGGCCTGGATGCATGCGCACCACGACGAGTATGTGGCGAAGGTGCAGCAGCCCTTCTATCAGCTGATCGCGGAGCTGTCGCCCGTCATGCTCAAAATCGACCCCGATTTCGAGCTGCGGCCTGCCAAGTGCCTATCCCGCATCAACCGGGACACGCGCTATTCCGCGGACAAATCCACCTACCGGGACCACCATTGGATCGCCTTCCGGCCCGCGGGGGTCGACAAGTACGGCCAGCCCTTTTACTGGTTCGAGTTCGGGCCGGACAGCCTGAGCTGGGGTGCGGGCATCTGGGGCGCCGAGCGCACGGTGATGAACGCTTTCCGGCTGCGCCTCGCCCACGAGGGAGAAAGCTTTCTGCAGACCGTCGACAGCCTGAAGCGGCAGAACATCGCCGTCAGCGGCGATTCCATGCCGCGGCTCAAAATACCCGAAAACCTTCCCGAGGCGCTGCAGCCCCTGTACAGGCTGAAATCCATCTATTTCGAACGTCTGGGCATCCGGTACGACTGGGCCTTCGACGAAAACCTGGCCGGCAGGGTAGTCAAAGACTTCAAAGCGCTCAGGCCGGCCTATCTGCTGCTGAAGGAGTGCGCGGCCAGCGTCGCGCAGGAAGCAGCGCCCGAAGCGCCGAAACGCAGATTCAAAGAGGATTTTTGAGGGAGCGGATGGCTTCATCCGTTCCCGGAGGGAGGCAATATGATCGACCTGTCCAAACTTAAGTCCGGCAGCGATATCCGGGGCGTCGCGCTGGGTGAGAACGCTGTCCTGACCCCTGAGATCGCTGCCCGATACGCCGCGGGCTTCGCCGCCTGGCGGGCCGCGGAGGGCCAGCCCCTGCGCACCGTGGCCATCGGCCGCGACTCGCGCCTGACCGGACCCGACCTGCTGAAGGGCGCGGCGGACGGCCTGCGCGGCATGGGGATCGACGTATACGATTTCGGGCTGTGCACCACCCCGGCCATGTTCATGTCCCTGCTGACAGAGGGCTTCCAGGCTGACGCGGCGCTGATGATCACCGCCAGCCACCAGCCTTCGGACCGCAACGGCATCAAATTCATGCTGCCCCACGGCGGCATCAGCGGCAAAGAGCTGGACAAGGTCATCGCCTGCGCCAAGGAATCTGCCCCCGGCGCGGAACTGACCGGAAAGCTGATTCCCCGGGACTACCTGCCCGCCTACAAGGAGATCCTGGCCCAGCGCATCCGCAGCGGCCTCAGCACTGACGCGGAAAAACCGCTCGCCGGCCTGCACGTGGCGGTGGACGCGGGCAACGGCGCGGGCGGCTTCTACGCCGACATGCTGGCCAGCCTCGGCGCGAAGACGGACGGCAGCCAGTTCCTGGAGCCGGACGGACGTTTCCCCAACCATATCCCGAATCCGGAGGATGAAGCGGCCATGGCCGCCATCAGCGCGGCGGTCAAACGCAGCGGGGCCAACCTGGGCGTCATTTTCGACACCGACTGCGACCGTGCTGCCATCGTTGACCACACCGGACGCGAGATCAACCGCAACCGCCTGATCGCGCTGATCTCCGCGATCCTGCTCAAGCAGACCCCCGGGGCCACCATCGTCACCGACTCGGTCACCTCCTCCGGCCTGGCGGAGTTCATCGCGGCCAACGGCGGCGTGCATTACCGCTTCAAGCGCGGCTACCGCAACGTGATCGACGAGGCCATCCGCCTGAACGAAACCGGCGTGGAATGCCCCCTGGCCATCGAGACCAGCGGACATGCCGCCCTGAAAGAAAACCACTTTCTGGACGACGGCATGTACCTGGTGACGGTGCTCATCGTGGAAGCCATGCGCCTGCGCAGGGAAGGCCGTGAGCTGTCCAGCCTGCTGGACGGCCTGCGGGAGCCCATGGAGAGCACCGAACTGCGACTGGGCACCCTGGGCGACGACCGCTTTGCGGCGGCCGACGGCGTGTTCGACCGGATCAACGCCTATGCCGCCAATAACAGTGACTGGCACATCGCGCCAGACAACCGCGAGGGCATCCGCGTGAGCTTCGACCTGAACGGCGGAAAGCAAAACGGCTGGCTGCTGATCCGCCTGTCCGTGCATGACCCCGTCATGCCGCTGAACATCGAAAGCGACGTGAAGGGCGGCGTGCAGCAGATGGCGAAAGCGCTGTTCGAAGTCCTGAAGGACGCCGACAATATCGAGCTCAAAAACCTGAAAAATTTTATCAACATATAAGGAGGAACAACAGCATGTCCGACATGGCCGTCAAAACCATCAACACCATCCGTATCCTCAGCGCCGATACCGTCCAGAAGGCCAAATCCGGCCATCCCGGCGCGCCCATGGGCATGGCGCCGCTGGCCTACGCCCTTTATCAGTACCAGCTGAAGGCGAACCCCGCCGACCCGAAATGGCCTGACCGCGACCGCTTTGTGCTCTCCTCCGGCCACGCCAGCGCCCTGCTCTATTCCCTGCTTCACCTGTACGGCTACGGCCTGACCATGGACGATATGAAGCAATTTCGCCAGTGGGGCAGCCTGACGCCCGGCCATCCCGAATACAACCATACCGCCGGCGTCGAGACCACCACCGGCCCCCTGGGCCAGGGTGTCGCCAACGCCGTGGGCTTCGCCATCGCGGAGACCATGATGGCCGCGCACTTCAACCGTGAAGGCTTCCCCGTCGTCGATCACCGCACCTACGCCGTCTGCGGCGACGGCTGCATGATGGAGGGCATCGCCTCCGAGGCCGCGTCCCTGGCCGGCACCCTGAAGCTGGGCAAGCTGACCCTGCTGTACGACGACAACGAGATCTCCATCGAAGGCAACACCGACATCGCCTTCCGCGAGGACGTCGGCGCCCGCTTCCTGGCCTACGGCTGGGACGTGATCCGCGTGAAGGACGGCAATGACTGGGAGCAGGTATGCGCGGCCCTCGAACAGGCCAAGACCACCGATAAGCCCACCCTGATCATCTGCCCCACCATCATCGGCTACGGCTGCGACGCCAAGGCAGGCACCCCCGGCGCCCACGGCGAGCCCCTGGGCGAGGAGAACGTGCTGGCCGCGAAGCGCAAGCTGGGCATGCCGGACGAAGCTTTCTGCGTCGCCGACGACGTGTATGCGCACTGCAGGGAATCCGCCGCCCGCAGCCAGGCCGCAGAGGATGCCTGGAAGGCCATGATGGCGAAGTACGCGGAAGCCTATCCAGAGCTGGCGAAGGAATTCTGCGACTGGCTGACCGGCGGCAGCGCCGCGAAGCTGTTTGAGGACGAGGCGCTCTGGGCTTTCGAAGGCAAGATCGCCACCCGCGCCACCTCCGGCGAAATGATCAACCGCCTGGCCAAGCTGATGCCCAACCTGGTGGGCGGCTCCGCCGACCTGGCGCCCTCCAACAAGACCAACATCAAGAACGGTGGCGACTACAGCGCCGAGAACCGCGCCGGCCGCAACATGCACTTCGGCGTCCGCGAGCACGCCATGGCGGCCATCTGCAACGGCATCGCTCTGCACGGCGGCCTGCAGGTATTCTGCGGCACTTTCTTCGTGTTCAGCGACTATATGAAGCACGCCATGCGCCTGAGCGCCATCATGAAGCTGCCGGTCACCTACGTGCTGACCCACGACTCCATCGGCGTCGGCGAGGATGGCCTGACCCACGAGCCCATCGAGCAGCTGGCCGGCCTGCGCGCCATCCCGGACCTGCTGGTCTTCCGTCCCGCGGACGGCAAAGAGACCGCCGCCGGCTGGGACGCGGCCCTCACCTGCGGCCTGCCCACCGCCCTGGTGCTCACGCGCCAGAACCTGCCCCAGTACGAGGGCAGCGGCAAAGCGGCCCTGAAGGGCGGCTACATCCTCTCAGACAGCCAGAAGGCCGTTCCGGACGTGATCCTGATGGCTTCCGGCAGCGAGGTGGAACAGATCATGCAGGCCCAGGCCATCCTGAAGGACAAGGGCATCGACGCCCGCGTGGTGTCCATGCCCTGCATGGAGCTGTTCGAGATGCAGGACGACGCTTACAAAGCCTCCGTGCTGCCCGCCGAGGTCCGCGCCCGCGTGGCCATGGAAGCCGGCTGCACCATGCCCTGGTACAAGTACACCGGCCTGGACGGCGAAGTGCTGGGCATCGACCATTACGGCGCTTCCGCCCCGGCGGCCAAGCTGTTCGAAGCCTTCGGCTTCACCGCTGACAACGTGGTGGCCGCGGCTGAGCGCGTGCTGAAGAAATGAGCCCATCATACCGGAAGGCAGCGCCATGACCGCGCGGATACTGCCGCTGAGCGCCATCAAAGGCCTCGGCCCCGCGCGGATCAAGGCGCTCAGCCAGGCGGGCGTCATGACGGTGGAAGACCTGCTGATGACGCTCCCCGCCCGATATAAGGATACCCTGAACATTACACCGATCGAGGCGCTGCGCCCGGGCCAGACCGCGTGTGTACACGGCTGGATCGACGCCGCGCCCCGATTGGCGCGTTTTCAGGGGCGCACCATGGTGACCGCCAGCCTTCGGGACGAGACGGGAAAGATCCGCGTCCAGTATTTCAACCAGCCCTGGATGGCGGACCAGCTGACCGAAGGCCGGGAGGTGCTGCTGTACGGCCCCGTGACAGAATACCGCGGCAGCCTGCAGCTCAGTTCCCCCTCTGTCGAGCGCGAACGGGGGCTGATCCCCGTCTACCGCGCGCTGCCCGGCATCAAGTCCGGCACGCTGGCGGAGCTGATCAGCCGCGCCCTTGAGCGTATCGACGAGTGCGTCACCGAAAGCCTGCCGGAAAGCACCCGCGTCCGGCACCAGCTGTGCGAGATCAACTATGCCCTGCGGGAGACGCATCACCCCCAGTCCTTTGAGACCCTGATGATCGCCCGGCGGCGGCTGACCTTTGAAAACCTGCTGATGTTCGTGACCGCCATGCGGCTGAACCGCGGTACCGCCCGGGAGGGGATCCCGCTGGACATCGCGGCGGACGCGGCGGATCGTTACTGGGCCGGCCTCCCCTTTCCCCCGACCGGCGCCCAGCGCAGAGCCCTCGCGGAGATCGCTGCGGATATGCGCGGCCCCGCCGCCATGTCCCGGCTGGTGCAGGGAGACGTGGGCTGCGGCAAGACCGCCGTTGCCCTCGGCGCGATCCTCATGTGCGTGCAGGCCGGTTATCAGGCGGTGCTGATGGCGCCCACGGAGATCCTGGCCCGCCAGCATCTGGAAAGCGCACAGAAAACCCTCGGCGCTTACGGCGTGCGTACCGGCATGCTGATCGGCGGCCTGAAAACCGCCGAACGCAGGCAGGCGCTGGAAGCCATTGCCTCCGGCGAGTGGCAGCTGGTCATCGGCACACACGCCCTGTTCAGCGCCGGCGTCGGGTACAGCAGCCTGGGCCTTATCGTTACCGACGAACAGCACCGCTTTGGCGTACGCCAGCGGCGCATGCTGGAAGACAAGGCAGAGACCGTGCCCCACGTGCTGGTCATGTCCGCCACGCCTATCCCGCGCTCCCTGGCGCTGGTGATGTACGGCGACCTGGACATCAGCACTATCGACGAAATGCCCCCCGCCCGCGCCCCGGTCAACACCCGCATCGTGCCGGAACAGAAACGCGAAGGCCTGTACCGCTTTATCCGCGACGAGGCTGCCAAAGGACACCAGACCTACATCGTATGTCCGCTGGTGGAGGAATCCGAGACCCTGGATGTTCCTTCCACCCAGCAGGTATATGCGGAGCTGAGTTCCGGCCCTCTCGCCGGCCTGCGTCTCGGGCTCACCTACGGCAGCCAGGATCCGGAGGAGAAGGCCCGCACCATCGCCGATTTCACCGAAGGAAAGATCCAGGTGCTGGTATCCACCACCGTCATCGAGGTGGGCGTCAACGTACCCACCGCCACCATCATGGTCGTCGAAAGCGCGGACCGCTTCGGCCTGTCCCAGCTGCATCAGCTGCGGGGGCGCGTAGGCCGCGGGGGCGGCGTCAGCTGGTGCTTCCTGATGGCTTCTCCCAACGAGCGGCTGAACGCCCTGGTACGAACCGGCGACGGCTTTGAGATCGCCCGCGAGGACCTGCGCCAGCGCGGCCCCGGCGACCTGATGGGCCTCCGGCAGCACGGCCAGACCCTGCCCCCGGGGATGAAGGAAGGCTTCGACGTCGGCATGATCACCGAAGCCGCCGAGGAACTCACCCGCCTGAAAGCCTCCGGTCCGGAGGCGGATTACGAGCTGGTCCGTACCGAAGCCCTGTGCAGGTATGAGCACTGGCTCAGCCAGATCGCGATGAACTGAGCGATCTTAAACTTTTGCATTAAGGATATACACATGAAACGACTATTCGCATGTTTGCTGACGCTTTCCCTGCTGCTGGCAGCCCTTCCGGCTTTCGCCACCTTTTCCGTATCGATTTCCAACATCTCAGTCAAAACTGGAGAAGAGGTCTCGGTATGGTACAATCTGCCGGAAAACGGCCCGACCTCTCTGACGCTGATCGATGAAAACGGTCAGCCCGCGGCCGTTCTTTTCGACGAGCTGCAGGAGAGCGGTTTCCACGAATACCTCTGGGACGGCACGGTACAGGGAAAAGCCTTTCCTTCGGGCAGCTATGACCTGGAGTTGCGCCAGGGCGACGACGCCATCATGCTGAAGCTGATCCTCGACACCCCCGCGGAGCTCATCACGGCAGCGCCTGTCCCCGAAGCAACGGAAGAGCCCGTTCCTCAGGCGACCGAGGAGCCGGCGCCGACGGCCGAACCGCAGGCCGCAAAG
>JBGUIY010000264.1:0-8026 GCA_045113475.1 Christensenellales bacterium
GCGGGCAGGCCGTCGCCGGTCAGGCGGAAGATATAGCTCATCCGCGCGTTGCGAAGGTGGAACAGCTTGTCCCGGACAATGATCTCAGCCATGGTTTTCCTCCAGAATAGTCTTCAGGGATGGTCGTGTTCAGGGAATATGCAGCAGTTTCCTGACCCTTGCGGGGATATCCTCCCGGTGGATGGCGCGGGTGAGGGCAGCGGCGACCACATACACGCAGGCGGCGGCCAGGATCACCAGCAGCAACAGGGGCAGGGAACGGCAGAGCCGCCCGAAGCCGATGATCCGCTGCAGGCCCCAGACCGCCAGCGCCATGACCGCTGCGGCGAGGCCGGGACGGAGCAGCAGATCCTGCAGGGACAGCCTGAGGCCGCTGTATTTGCTGACGTAGTATAGGTTGGGCACCATGCTGACGGTATAGCACAGCAGCGACGCCAGCGGCGCGCCGTGGATATCGAAGCCCGGGATGCGGACCAGGGTGTAGTTGAGGGCGATCTTCATCGCGACGCCCGCGAGCAGGGTGTACATAGGGATCCGCTGCTTCCTGAGTCCCTGCAGGATGCCGCTGGTGGCCTGTACCTGCGTGAACAGGATGATGGTCAGGGCCGAGAAGGTCAGCAGTTCGCCGCCCAGGTGGATCTGCTCCGGAGTGTAACGGCCAGTATTCCCATAAAGCACAGCCAGGATGGGCTCGGCCAGCATGCTCATGCCGACGGAGCAGGGCAGGCCGATCAGGGAGGCGAAGCGCAGGCCGGTGGCACTCTCCCGCTGGATGTGCGCCTTATCGTTGATGGCGACGCCGGTGGCTATGGAAGGCACCAGGTTGATGCTCATGGCCATGGCAAGGGCTGTCGGGACGTTGATCAGCGGCAGCACCAGGCCCGAATACACGCCGTAGCGGATCAGGGCGTCGTTGTCGGGCATGTAGCCCTTCATGATGTTCACCAGCATGTAGCTGTCGATGGTGTTGGCGAAGGGAACGATGCAGGCGCCGATGCTGATGGGAATGGCGATCACAATGATGTTCCTGCAGATGGCTTTGTAGGATTCGGCCGGGATTCTCTCGTTCTGGACGATGCTTTTCAGCTCTTTCCTGCCCAGGAAATGGCAGGAAATCATGAACAGCAGGGCGCAGGCCTCTGCGCAGGAGGTGCCGATCAGGGCACCTGCCGCGCCGCGGGCGCAGCTGTCCATCAGGGAGGCACCGGTGTTGTACATGTGGGTGGCCAGGGGCAGGGCGATGAACACCTTGCCCACCTGCTCGATGAGCTGGGAAATGGCGGTAGGGGCCATCTGGCGCCGCCCCTGCATTTCGCCGCGGAATGCGCTCATCACGCAGACCAGGAAGAGGCTGGGCGCGATGCTCATGAAGCTCAGGGCCGATTCCGGCGTGCCCGCCGCGGCAGCCAGCTGGTGGCTGAAGGTGAGCATGATCAGGGACATGATCAGGCCGAGCAGGGTCAGCATGATCACGGACGCGCGGAACACGCGCTGGGCGTTGCGCACGTCATTGCGGGCGATACAGGACGCGACGGTGCGGGAAATGGCCACGGGGATACCCGCGGAGGACACCGTCAGCATCAGGTTATAGCTGGGGAAAACCTGCTGGTAAATGCCCATGCCCGCCGGGCCGATGTTGCCGGCCAGCGGGATGCGGTACAGTACGCCCACGACCTTGCAGATGATGCCCGCCAGGCCCAGCAGGGAAATGCCGCCGATCAGGCTGCGCTGTTTCTGAGTCATTGTGATTGAAAACGAATCCTTCCTTAGGCTGGCCGCTCCGGCCGGGGCCGGAGGAAGATGAAGTCATTTCAGGCCTGCTCTGCGCCGGGGCGACGAACAGACGGCTTCATTTTAAGTTGATGCCGTCTGTTTGTCAAGGAAGAATAGACAATCGTGCTGATACATGATAGAATATGAAGGCTTTATGCCTTATTTGCTGAAGAAGAGGGTAACGGACGATGGAATATACCTATGAAGTGCACCTCCACACCGACGAAAGCAGCGCCTGCGGCAAAACGCCCGCGCGGGAATACATTCCGTATTATCAGGACCAGGGCTACGACGGCATCGTCGTGACGGACCATTTTACTGGCAACCCCAGTTACGTGCCGGACCGCAGTGCCCCCTGGGAGCAGCAGGTGGCGGCCTACTGCCGCGGCTACGAGGAGGCGCTGGACGAGGGCATCCGCCGGAATTTCAAGGTCTTCTTCGGCATTGAGCAGCAGTTTGCCAACGACGAGTGCCTGATCTATGGCCCTGACAGGCAGTGGCTGCTGGACCATCCGGATATCGGATCCTGGTCCCGCCGCAGGATGTTCGATGAGGTGGAAAAGATCGGCGGCTGCATCGTACTGGCCCATCCCTTCCGGGTGCGGGACTACGTGACCAGGATCACGCTGAACACCTGTGTCCACGCCGTGGAAGCTTTCAACCGCGGCAACCGGCCCCAGGACGATATCTACGGCCTGGCCTACGCCAGGTACTACGGCTATCCCATGACCGCCGGCTCGGACATGCACCTGATCAATCGCGACCGGGAGCTGTACGGCGTCGTATTCGGTGAACCCTGGCAGGATATCTTCAGTTACGTGAATGCCATCCGGGAAAAGAAGCCCTTCGGCGTCAAAGCGGACCCCGGCCGCGGCCAGGGAACCCCTCAGCCCCTTGAACGTCCCTACGAATACCTGGACAGTAACGAACGGCCGGTGGCGTGGGATGTGAAGAGGATTTTCGAAAAGGATTGATTGCTTCACGCGTAAGCAGCGGCGGCCCAGGGGCTGCCATAACCAGAGGCAGGCGTGAAGCCCGGCTAACGATCGCAATCATAATAAATTACTGCGTGCTTTAATGTCAGTAACTCTACTGTATTTATGCCACGGGAATGTAGCGGCGGCCCCCGGGCCGCCATTTTCGTGGCGGAAATGCTGCTTCGATAACGAACACAATCCCAAACATCATTACTTGAATCAATATGTTTGGGATATGGCGGTTGTATCTCGCACGGAATGCCCAAGGGTTGCCGCTGCACCGTATAATCCTGATAAACGCAACACTCATGGGTGTTTTTTGGAAACCGCGGAGTGATTCGGCGGTTTCAATTCGCCAAACGCCAAAGCCGCCTCTCCGCTTTGATTACATAAATTCATATAAATCTGGTAGTTCTGAAGCGGCTCTTTTCATTCAGCATGCGATTTTCTTATTTTGTGTTTATTTCTTTTGTTGATTTATGTATAATTCAGTTGTATCTTTTGCTGCTGCGGGATGAAAGGGAAAAAGTCATGAGAAAGATATTTTCATTTATCGTATTTATAAGCATTGTGTCCATATGCATAGCGGCGCATTCAGAACAGGAAATTGCGATTAAAGATATCCAAGAACCCGATACACCGTACTCACTTGAATTGGCAGTTCCCTTTGGCATAACTCATTCAGAGGCACAGTCTGTGATACCGCTCTTCATGAGTCCATATTCCAAAGAGCCTTTCAGCAGCGTGCCTGACGAACAAATATGTGAAGTATGGGCGTCTGAAACAATAGATGACAGTGTCTGGTTTTGTATCATTTATTTTGATTCTGAGGGCAATGAAAACAAGGGGTTTGTAAGGGGCACCGATTTTTATCAATTTACAATAGCCGGCTTAATAAGAATAATGAGTGATTCAGACATATCTGAATACTTGCAGAAATATATATCAAATAAAGACTATTTATGGAACTTCAGGAATGATATCATTACAGCGACCCGCTCTTCGACTGTTGCTGCTGACGATACGGAATACCGGACAGACGAAGAGATCGAAAGAGATCAATATGCATATATTGTCAATAAAAGAACAAAGAGATTTCATTTGCCGTCATGCAAAAGCGTGAACGACATGAGTAATAAGAATCTCGAAAAAGTGTCTGTGCCCAGAGATGAACTGATCAATCAAGGCTATGCACCATGTAAGAACTGTAATCCATAACTTTCAGAATAATACAGAACACGCTTCATTTTTCGCGCGAGTGTCGACGCGCCGGCGTCAGCGGATCTGCATCCAGGCACGCACGCAAAGAATCGGGGGATTACGCGTAAAATTCTTGAATATTGGGGACCGCTGATTGATCCGGCGGTTCCCTGGCATAGTTTTCTGACGGCAGCCATAATCATGGACAAACCTCTGCTTTCGTGCTAAAATACGCGCGTATCAACGCAGTGGAGGTTTTACGGTGAGTCCTGAACAGGAACGAGCGATTGAGAAGCTTCTGGAAAAGGTGGAAAAGCCTGCCCGGTATACGGGCGGGGAAATGAATACACAGGTCCGGGACTGGGACGAGGCGGAGATGCACTTCGCCTTCTGCTTTGCGGACACATACGAGATCGGCATGTCCTACCTGGGCATGAAGATCCTGGTGAGCCTGATCAACTCGCTGCCCTATATGAGCTGCGAGCGTGTTTTTATGCCCTGGGTGGACTTCCGGGCGGGGCTGAAGGAGAAGAATCTGCCGTTGTTCTCGCTGGAGAGCCGCAAAGCGCTCAGCGAGTTCGACGTCATCGGCTTCACCCTCCAGTACGAAATGAGTTATACCAATATCCTGGACATGCTGGACCTGGGCCATGTGCCCGTGCTGGCGGCGGACCGCGGGGAGAACGACCCGCTGGTGATCGCGGGCGGGCCCTGCGCCTGCAACCCGGAACCGCTGGCCATGTTCTTTGACGCCTTCCAGATCGGCGACGGCGAGGAGGGCATGGTGGAATTCCTGGACACCCTGCGCGCCTGCCGGCAGGAGGGGCTCTCCCGGAACGAGACCCTCATGCGCCTGGCGCAGATCGAGGGCGTGTACGTGCCCCGCTTCTACGAGGCGAAGTATCATGAGGACGGCACCCTGAGTGCTTTCACCCGCACGGACGAACGCGCGCCGGAAACCGTGCGCCGCCGCATCCTGAAGGACTTTTCCAACGCATACTATCCGGACACCTTCCCGGTACCCTATACGGATATCGTGTTCGACCGCATCGTGCTGGAGATCATGCGCGGCTGCACCCGGGGCTGCCGGTTCTGTCAGGCGGGCATGATCTACCGCCCCGTGCGCGAACGCAGCATGGAGCGCGTCATCGAGCTGGCCGAAAAGCTGGAAGCGGCCACCGGCTACGAGGAGATGTCCCTCTCCTCCCTGTCCAGCGGCGATTACTCCTGCCTGAAGGAACTGATCACCGCCCTGATGGACCGCTTCCACGATCAGCGGGTCAGCGTGTCCCTGCCCAGCATGCGCGTGGACAACCTGGTCAAGCAGTCCCTGGAGGAGCTCTCCCGCGTGCGCAAGAGCGGGCTGACCGTGGCGGCGGAGGCGGGCACCCAGCGCCTGCGGGACGTCATCAACAAGGGCGTCACCGAGGAGGACGTCATCCGTTCCGTCAGCGACGCCTTCGACAGCGGCTACGGCACGGTCAAGCTGTACTTCATGACCGGCCTGCCCACCGAGACCGACGAGGACCTGCGCGGCATCGGCGACCTGGCCCGCAAAGTGGTGGCCGCTTATTATGCGACCCCCAAGGAGCACCGGGCCAAGGGCCTGCGCGTCACCTGCAGCGCCTCCGTGTTCGTGCCCAAGCCCTTCACGCCCTTTCAGTGGGCGGCGCAGGACAGCATCGGGACCGTGATGGAAAAGCAGAGCCATCTGCGCGAGTACCTGAAGACGAAGGGCGTCACCTTCAACTGGCACGACCCCACCCTGTCCTTCATGGAGGCCTGCATCTCCCGGGGCGACCGGCGCGTGGGCGAGGTCATTTACACCGCCTGGCAGGACGGCTGCATCCTGGACGGATGGTCGGAGCATTTCAAGTACGACGTGTGGCTCCGCGCCTTTGAAAAGTGCGGGCTGGACACGGCTTTCTACGCCAACCGCGAGCGGCCCTACGAGGAACTGCTGCCCTGGAGCTTCATCGACATGGGTGTGACACAGCAGTACCTGCGGCTGGAGAACGAGCGCGCCAAACGGGGCGAGACCACCAGGGACTGCCGCAAGGGCTGCAACGGCTGCGGCCTGCAGCGCTATGAAGGGTTGTGCAACGTATGAAGATGTGGCTGACGATGGAAAAGGGCGCGCGCATCCGCTTTACCGGGCATCTGGACCTGATGCGCACCATGCAGCGGGCCCTCCGGCGCAGCGGGCTGCCGGTGCGCTATTCCCAGGGTTTCAACCCGCATATGCTGCTGAACGCCGCCGCGCCGCTCTCCCTGGGCATGCCCGGGCTGCGGGAACTGATCGAGGTGCCGGTGGGAGAGGAGATCGCTCCGGAGGTTTTTCAGGAGCGCCTGAACGCCGCCCTGCCGCCGGACCTGCGCTGCCGCGCCGTGCGTGCCCTGCCGGACGAGCATCCTGCGCCGATGGCGCTGCTCCGCGCCGCCCAGTACCTGATGGAACTGGACGGGGATCACCCCGGCACGGCGGCCTGCATGGCCGCGCTGCCCGCTATGCTGGCGGCGGAAGAACTGCCCGCCGTGCGCAAGACCAAGACGGGGGAAAAGCCCTGCGACGTGAGGCCGATGCTCTACGAAGCCCAGGCCATGAGCCCGCGCACGATCTGCGCTACGCTTTCCCTGTGCGAGGCCGGCACCCTGAAGCCGGATCTGTTCCTGAGCGTGCTGGCGGGACTGGCCGGGACAGAAAAGCCCGATGCCTTTATCACCCGCCTGCAGATGTACGCGATGAAGGACGGCGAGCTGGCTCGCCTCGAGGAGGCTTAAGTGCGTATCCTGCTGATGGAGCGCCGCCCGGAGGGCGAGGCGCTGGCCCTGCTCAATGACCGTGCGCTCACGGATTACCGGCTGGTGCCGGAAACGGCCCTGCGGGCGGAAGCCCTGCTGATCGGGCGCCTGCGGCAGAACGTGAAGGGCATGGCCGCCGCCTTCGTGAGCCTGCCGGAAGGGCAGGTGGGCTTCCTGCCGGAGTCGGAGGCGAAACAGCCCCTGCATCCGGGAGATTTCGTACTGGTGCAGGTTAAAAAGCCGGCAACAGGCAAAAAGAGCGCCTACCTGACCCAGGATGTCTCCCTAGCGGGGCGCGGGCTGATCCTGCTGCCGCTGAGCGGGGCCCTGGGCGTGTCCGGCCGCGTGGAGGACGAGACCGTCCGGGAAGCGCTGCGCTCCCTGGGCGAAAAGCTGCAGCCGGCCGGTATGGGGCTGATCATGCGCCAGGCAGCTGCCGGTATGGACGAAGCGGCGCTGCAAGCAGAGCTTGACCGCCTGCTCGCGCGGTGGCAGGATTTCCGGCGCCAGGCGGATTCTCCGGCCGAAGTACGGCTGCTCTGGCCCGGCCGGAGCGCCCTGGAGCAGGCCATGGAGGATTTCGGCGCGGTGGACGGGCTGATCCTGGACCGGTATGTGCCGGACGCCCCGCCCCATGAGGTGCGGGAGCATCCCTTCGCGGATTTCGCGGTGATGGAGCAGCTGGAGAAACTGAGCCGCCGCCAGGTCTGGCTGCCCTCCGGCGGCTTTGTGGTGGTGGATCCCTGCGAGGCCCTGACCGCCATCGACGTGAACACCGGCAAGTCTGTGGGGAAGGGCGGCGACAAGGAGCAGCTTTTCCTGCGCACCAACCTGGAGGCTGCGGACATGATCGCCCGCATCCTGCGCGTGCGCGGCATCGGCGGCATCGTGATCATTGACCTGATCGACATGGAAACGGACGCCGCCCGCGAGACGGTCCTCGCCCGCTTCCGCGCCCTCCTGAAGGACGACCCCGTCAAGTGCGTGGTGCACGGATTCACGTCCCTGGGGCTGCTGGAAATGACGAGGAAAAAGACGGGGAGATAAAGTATGAGCCCGGCTGTTGGCTATGGATGTAGTGGCCGGGCTTCGTGTGTGAGACCAGCGATAAAATCCAGTGAAACATTATAATATTCAGCAAGACGAATGGCGAGGCAGAATGGAATCTCCCGCTTGCCTTGTTCATAATTCGTGTAAGTTGTTTTGTGCATTTTAAGGATAGCGACCAGTTGATCCTGTGTCAGGTCGTGATCTTCACGCAGATCACGAATGCG
>JBGUIY010000265.1:0-15569 GCA_045113475.1 Christensenellales bacterium
AATGCGGAATCCGGTATTATACTGTTGCCGGAATAAAGAAAATGCTTCGATTTAAACAATTCGGGACTGCTGCATATCCGCAAAACAGCCCCATCCGGCCTCACTGCGTTCGGCCGCCTTCCCCCGATTTCGGGGGAATGTGGCACGCCGCAGGCGTGACGGATGAGGGCATTTCCATCCCTGCGCACCAGTCCCTTTTATGTATGCATCACAGTCAGCAGTTCTGTCCCTCAGAGTCCGAACCGTTCCTTGATCTGCCGTGCAGTCTCTTCCGCAGACAGGCTGGAATTGTCGATCCGGAGATAATTGTCAAACGGAATCTCCCCCTCATGACTCACGAGGCGGTAGTTCCGATCCTCGTTCATCAGCCTCGCGCTGGACTGGGCGATATCCGCTTTCGAGCGTTTGTTGCTGATCCGGTTTTCCGTCGCGTTCCGCTGCAGGCGGACCTCCTGCGGAGCGATCAGCTCCACGTAATAGAACTCGGTACCATAGGGCCTGAAGATTTCCTTCACATGCTCGATGTAATCCCAGTCCGCCTGCATGTCGAAGGCCCACATGTAGGTGAAGATCATCCCGTAATTCCCGGAGGCCGCGAACCGGCGGAAGATCGTCTCCCGGATCCCGGCAACCGTTTCCCCGTCGTAATACCCGAAGATCTCGATCACCGGCTCGATGGTCATGTGATTGTGGAACAGCCTGAGATCCGTGATTTTCATCAGTTCCTGTCCGACGGTCATTTTCCCCACCGCGCCGCTGCCGATGATGAATACAAGCTTCATTGAGACACCTCTTTCAGACGGGAAACCGAGCCGCAGGATCAGGAGACTGTTTCCACCCCGCAAAACCATGCAACTGCATCAAATATCCGTGATCTGTAGTATTTCTGCTGAATGATCCTGATAAACACGCCGGTTCTCTCACAAATCGTATCCCTGGCATAGAAATGATTCATCGCACCCATATACAGATATCCCCAGTCAGGAGGAATATCGAGCTGCCCTCCATACGGATAAGGCCTGCGGCAGTCAAGGCATCCCAGCATTGGAAGCTTCTGGATGACGGCATTCAGATCCAGATCGTCATAAACATAGTTGCCGTACAGGACTTGCAGGCCGCCCGGGGACCGATACAGGATCTCTACTGCGCCCGCATCCCCCTGCGCCCCCGCGTCAGCATAATGCACCGCCAGAATATCCTCATCGGCCAGTATGCCGGGATCTTCGAGCCTGACAGCATCAAATTTCACATGTCTCTCTTTTGCCAGCTGGATGAACTCTTCTGCCAGCGCTTCCTCATCGCCGGCCCGAAACGGTATCGAATGACTCATGGTTTATTTCACTTCCCTGGCAGATCATGTTATCCGGTACGCGATCCCGTTTTCCCTGCACCAGGCGATGACGGCCTGCAGGTAATAACGTTCTTCAAAGGCATAATAGCGGTCTGACTTAATACCGTCGTCGTCGAAGAATTTCCAGAACTGCGTCGGATAATCCGCGTCCGACAGTCCTCTGAACCTGTTTGTGACCGTCCTGTCGTTCAGGTTTTGCACGTAAGCCCGCTGTATCTCTGTCTGGCTGATCAGAGGGAAAGGAATCAGGAGGCTGTCCGGGCACTCTTCCTCCTCTGTTCCGCAGCAGAATGTGCCGTCAACCAGCCGGAAATACCATTGTGAATTCCCCATTGCTTTCGCCAGCGTATCCCGATCAATCTTCAGAATCATCGCTGCATTCCAATCATTTGCTGAATATAACTGCAGCGCCGCGCACCTGTATCAGGCCCGCGGCGCTGTTGTTGTCTTTTGATTACAGTTCCGCTTCCAGCCGCACGCAGCGGCCCACCACGGTGACGGCGTTCAGGTTCCGGATCTCGCTTTCGCAGGACTGGTCGAATTTCTGCAGCATCACCTGGAAGTTCGGCATGGAGACCGTTTTGCGCATGATCTTGCCGTAAGGCGTGTCCAGCACCATGATGGCGCCGTCCACAGGCGCCTGGGCAGGCACCACCAGCAGCAGGTCGCCCTTCATCACGCGGAAGCCCCGCAGGTCGTTGTCCGGCGCGGTCAGGTAGTACACCTTGTCCGGATTCGCGCCTTCGATCTTGCCGTTGGTGATAGGCAGCAGGCGGTGGCCCACTTCCTTCATGGCGGCGTTCATCACCGGCACGTGCTTGAGCACGCCGGACAGGGCGTCCAGCCAGATGGAGCCAGTCACGGGCTCGGCGCTCTCGCTCTCCGTGCCCTCGTGCTTTTCCTTTTTGGTGAGCTTCTTTTCAGCCGCCCTGGCGATGGTCGGCACCGCGCTCTGCAGGTCCACCGTCGCCGCGATATCGTCCAGGGTGAAATCCGCCTCTGTCTGCTGCTGCATGCCCATGGAGCGCAGGATGCGCCGGGCCTGGTCGTCCTGGATGATGCGGCGGCCGGACTCGACCTCCTCCAGGTATTTCTCACTGACGCCGCACTTGCGCGCCACCTGCTTATAGGTCAGCTTCTGCCGGGTGCGCTCCAGGCGGATCAGATCGCCCAATCTGCTCATTCGTCTGTCTCCTTATTCCTGCGCGATGCGGCTCACCAGGGTCTGGGTCAGGTGCCCGAAGAGCTGTCCCAGCAGCTCCAGGCGGTTGGCGGCGTTCATCATGTCCATGCGCAGGGCGGAGGACAGGGCGTCCGTCAGCATGGTCGGCGTCCAGCGGGAAGTGGTGCGGCCGCTGAAGTTCAGGCTGATCGCACTGTCCTTGTCCAGGTCGTTCAGGTTCAGGCTGGATTCCACGTAGCACACGGTGCTGGCGGCGGAGCTCTTGGAGTAGATCACCGTCTTGGTGCCCAGGCTGAACGCCGGCAGGTTCATGGCTTCGTCCGGCTTCACCACCAGCGTGGCCTCATACAGGCGCTCGTAGCGGCTGGCGTAGAAATCGTTGGTATCCTTCGGGCCGGGGATGTTCAGATTGTAGGTGCAGGAGAACAGCGTCTGGTCCTCCTTGTTCAGGGCTTCGGGGTTCTGGGAGGCCGGCAGCAGGGCCAGCACGGAGCCGGTCCATACGTCGGGCTCGGTGTTCTGGGCGGTCACGTCGATGCGCAGTTCCTGATCCACGGCGACGCCCAGCTGCTGCGCGTCCAGCGCGACGCTGATCTCCCAGAGCTCGCCTTCCGCGGCGGAGGGCACGTGCACCAGGGTGACGGAGCTGACCGGCAGGCTCTCCGGGCAGGGCAGGGTCACGCTGTCATACAGCACGGTTCCGGTGGCGGTGGCGTACTGGCGGCGCACGCTGACGTTGCCGTCCAGCTTCACCTTATCCAGCATCCCGAGGAAGGGCAGCAGCATGTCCTTCTGCAGGTAGGCGGCCTGTTCCTCGGCGGTCATGACCTCCGCCAGCAGGGAAAGCAGATCGCGGTTGCCGTACAGGTCCACCAGCAGCTGCTTCGCCTCCTGCAGGATGGCGGAAGCGGGGATCTCGTAGGTCGCTGTGGTAATATAGGTGCCGTTCAGGTCCTGCTCGGTGTTGGTGGTGACATAGCCCTGCAGCCACCGGGTGATGCCCAGGGATACCTGCTCCATGAAGGGATTCGCCTTTTCCTGCCAGCCCTTGCTGGCGCCGCTGATCTCGGACAGCACGTGCAGCATGGAGGGCCAGCCGTTCTCGTTGAACATGCTCGTCCAGTCGAAGCCGCTGTCAAAGGCGTAATACAGCCCGGCTTCGTCCAGCAGGTCGGACTGCAGGTAAACCACACCGGAAGCGTCGGAGAGCACGTTCAGGCGGCCGATCTCCTTGCCAGCTTTGGTGGTCAGGGTGATCACCGCCTCCTCGCCCTCGTTGACGCGGGAATCCTTGACGGTGTGCGTGATGCCCAGCTCATGCGTGTTGAACAGCGTCCTCAGGGTCTCCCACAGCGCTTCGCCGGTCAGCCCGGACGCCTCGCCGGTCACCTGGCCGGAAAGCGTGCCGCGGAAACCGGAGCTCTTCCACTGGCCCTGCAGCTTGGTCAGCTGGGTCGTTTCCGCCATCGCCGGCACAGCCAGCGCGGAAAGCATCGTCAGGCACAGGCAGAGGGCTGCAATCTTCTTCAACATCAGGGATTCCTCCATTCTTTGGTCGTAAATGCGCATCATGGATCTGAATTGTTTACTTTGCCGAAGGCACGGGGATGACCGCGCCGTTCATCCAGCTGTCCGTACGGAGCATGTGGTCCAGCTGCCGCCGGTCCGCCTCCGGAAGCGAATTCCGGTAGCCGGTCAGGTAATTCAGCACCTGCGCGGCGAACAGGGTCTCGTCCGCGGCCGCGGCTTCGCCGGGGTCTGCGCCCACGGCGGCCGATACCGTCAGTTCAGCCTGCCACACCACGGTCTGGGCATGCTTCTTCCTGCAGGTCAGCCTGCCTTCCAGGCTGCGGCCGTCTCCCCGCAGGCTGGGGGTCACGGTCCATACCGTTTTGATGCCGTCCGCGGTGTGCTCGCGCTTGAGCGAGCCCGTGATCTTCTCGCCGTCGCTGTGGTCATCGGTCAGGTCAACCGTATCCTTCAGGGTCAGGCTGACGCCGTTCATGTTCCGCTTATAAGTGACCGTTCCGCTCCAGGTATTCTTCTTTTTTCCGGCCTTGTCCTTCAGGTCAACGGTCAGTTCAAGCCTGTTTTTGCCGGAGCGGGCCGGCAGCTTCAGGGACACATAGACATTTTTCCCGTTGACGCCGCCGTACAGGGTGAGCTTGCGAACGTCCTTTCCCCCGCTGGCGATCTGCCCGGTCAGCTGCCAGGCCACCGCCTCGCCGCTGTCGTTTTCCAGCCGCTTGAGCGTCAGGTCGGAAACCGCTTCCATCTGATCCAACCAGGCCATGATCTCCGCCGCGTGCGGCAGATAGGCGCTCAGCCTGGAAACGCACTCGCGGAAACCGGCCAGCGCCGGTCCCGCGGCGGCGAACTGCTCCGGCGTGACCGTCAGGGTGGTGCGCCGCGTGCTGCGGCCCAGGTTGCGCACGCTCACGCTGCGCTCCTCGGGTTCAGGCGGCTCCTCCGCCGGCATGCAGGCGTCGAACAGCGCAGGCAGCGCCTCGGTGAATACCGCTTCAAGGGCTTTATGGGGCAGCCGTTCCGTGCCCGCGTCCGCGTCCATCCGCAGGGAGGAAATCTCCCTGTCGCCGGCCATGAGCCGGAGCAGCGCCGTATCGCCGCCGACCGCCACGCTCGCGCTCAGAGGCGCCGCGAAAGCGTTCAGCGTCTGAAGCCCCTTATCCGAGCCCGTCAGCCGCTCCACCTTCAGTCCGCCGACCGTCAGGGTCAGGCTTTCCGCCGCGTCCAGGGCGTCCAGCGTGCCCGACAGGGCCAGGCAGCTCTGTGTCAGCAGCAGGAGCGCGCACAGCAGCGCAAGCATCGTTCTCCAGCGCATAAGCAAACAGTATCCTCCTCAGTGATATAGACGTAACATCCCGCGCATTTCCTGCATGTCACGGAAAATAATCCGCCGCGTCCGTCACGCGTTTTGCCGGGAACGGCGTTTCAGTACGAAGTAATAAGGCACGATGACCGCCAGCATCACGGACCAGCCGATGCCGCAGGCGGCGGCGATGCCGCGGATGCCCATGGCCGGCGCCAGGAGGCAGGTGAAGGCGAACCGCAGCGTGACCTGGATGAGCGTGCCCAGCACCGTGACCCGGAAGCGGGCCGTGCCGCGGTAATAGCCCTGGAAACAGTTGGTCAGGGCGGGCAGCACGTACAGCCAGGCCATCAGGCTCAGGTAGTCCATGCCGATGGGCGCCACCGTCACCGCGTCCTCCGCGTGCACGAACAGGCGCAGCAGCGGACCGCGCAGGAGATAAGCGAACAGGGCGATGAACACGCCGTAAGCGATCTCCATCATCAGCCCCGCCCGGAAGCCCTTCAGCACGCGCTCCGGTTTCTCCGCGCCGCGGTTCTGGGCGATCCACGTGGAGACCGCCGCCGCGATGCCCTGTTCGGGGATGCAGGCGAAGTCGTCCATGCGGGTGACCGCGTTGTAAGCGGCGATCGCGCTGACGCCCAGGGCGTTGACCTGGCCCTGGATCAGCACCTTGCCGATGGGCTGGATGGCCTGCTGCAGCGCGGCGGGAGCCCCGTAGCTGAACAGCTTTCTGGTCGTGGCCGCGTCCCAGCGGAGGTCTCCTGCCGCCGGACAGAGTTCAGCCACCCTGCGGCGGGTATAGGTGAAGGCCAGCACCGCGCTGACCGCCTCCGCCACTACCGTGGTGACGGCGCTGCAGACCACGCCGAAGTGCAGCACCCCCAGGAAAAACAGATCCAGGCCCGCGTTGAGCAGAGCCGAGCAGGTCAGGAACAGCAGCGGCGCCCGGGTATTGCCGGCGCTCTTGAGCCCCGCGGCCAGGGCGTTGTACATGCAGGTGAAGGGCGCGCCCAGGAAGGTGATGCGCAGGTACAGCGCCGCGATCTCCCGTATCTCCGCCGGGCAGTTGAGCAGCGCCAGCAGGTGCGGCGAGAAAACCCAGCCCAGCGCCACCAGCGCCAGGGAAGCGATCAGTCCGAAGCGCATCAGCGCGCCCAGGGTTCTGCGCAGGGCGGGCAAACGGCCGGCGCCAAAATGCTCGCTCATCAGCACGCCCGCGCCGGTGCACAGGCCGCTCACGCCCAGGATCACCAGGTTCATAACCGGCGCGGCGATCCCTTCTGCGGCCAGCGCCTCCTTGCCAATAAACTGGCCCGCCAGCATGGCGTCCACCGCGTTGTACATCAGCTGCAGCCAGTTGCCCAGCAGCACCGGCAGCGCGAACGCCCACAGATGCGGCAGCGCCCTGCCCCGGGTCATGTCCCGCGTGTTCACGCTCTTTCCTTCAGCCATTGCCAGGCGTTCCAGATGCCGTCCTCGTGCAGGGGCGTGGTCACATGGTCCGCCTTCGCCAGCAGCGCCGGCGAGCCGCCGCCCATGCCGATATTGAGCCCGCTTTCGCGGAACATCGCCATGTCGTTGGCACTGTCGCCGAAAGCCACGCTGTCCCGGCGGCTGATGCCCAGCGCCTCCAGCGCCATTTTGAGCCCCGTGCCCTTGTCGATGCCGGGCGGCACCATCTCCATCAGCCCCGGGGCGTGGACGATCACGTCCCAATGCCCGCGGACGGCGTCGATCACCGCCTGCGGCGCAGGCTCGGCGGTGGCGATCATGCTCAGCTTGGTCACGTCCGGCCACTCGCCCCAGGTGCCTTTCAGGGACCGGATGCGCCAGTCCAGCTCCCGGTACAGTTTGTCGATATAGGGCGTCGGGATGAAATCCTCCCGGTCCATATACAGATAGCTGTTGCCCTCCAGCAGCGGGGCATACCGGTACGCCTTCGCCGCGTTCACGCCGATCATCAGGTCCTCCGCGGACGCCAGCCGGCACAGCAGCGTTTTCCCGCCGACCTCCACCATGGCCCCGGCGCTGCTCACGCAGCCGTCGAATTCCAGCGCCTTCAGCCGCCCGTCGAAGATGTAGCCCATGCTGCGGCCGCTGCAGATCAGCACCGCGTGGCCGGCGGCTTTCATCTCCCGGATGGCGCGGCACGCGCTCTCCGGCATGCGGCTTTGCTCATCCCAGAGCGTACCATCGATGTCAAAAAAAATCGCTTTCCTGCGCATACCCGCTCCTGTTCCCGCGGCATTCTCCACAGACCGCACCGACATTTTACATGTTCCGCAAAGGAACGTCAAGATGTTATCTCGGCCGGCAGAACGAAACAGGGCCGCTGCAGAATCGAAACTGCAGCAGCCCTGCTTTCTTTCAGTCCGCGATACGCTTCGCGGCAGGATATGCCTTCACACGGGGGATGTCAACCCGCCTTCTTTATGCCCCGCTGCGGCAGCCACGCCATCAGGAAGGCCGCGCCGCCCACCGCCAGGCCGATCAGGCTGACGATGTAGTCCGGGATCAGCAGCAGCACGCCGCCGGCCAGCATCAGGAAGCGCAGGATCAGGTTGACCGGCTGGCGGATATAGCCCACCAGGCAGATATCGATCAGCGCCACGCCGATCATCGCGGTGGCGAGGCCGATGACGATGGGCAGCAGCTCGCCGTCCAGGATCAGGGCGGGGTTGTAGCAGAAGGTGAAGGGAACGATGAAAACCGGCAGGGCGATCATGCAGGCGATGCCGCCCACCTTGATCCACTTGGCCTTGGCCAGGCCGGAGGCCATGAACACGGCGACGCATACCGGCGGCGTGATGGCGCTCAGGCAGGCGTAGTACATCACGAACAGGTGCACCACCAGGGGCTTGAGGCCCAGGGTGATCAGCGGCGGCGCCAGCACGGCCGCGCCCAGTACGTAGGCCGCCGTGGTGGGCAGGCCCATGCCCAGGATGATGCAGACCAGCATGGAGCACACCAGGCAGAGGAAGACGTTGCCCTGGCCTACGGACACGATCACGTCCGACAGCTTGACGCCGAAGCCCGTCAGGTTGATCAGGGCGACCGTGATCTGGGATCCGGCCAGGATGCCGCACATATCCACGATGCTCTTGGTGCCGCCCTGAACCGTATGCCAGATGACGTGGCCCGTCTGCTTCGCCGCTTCCTTTACGTTGCCTTTGCTCACGGCCAGGAAGTTCAGGACATAGGTGATCAGCGCGCCGATAGTGGCGTAGAAGGCGCCGACCAGCACCGTGTAGCCGGAAAGCAGATAGCCGATGAAAATGCCCAGCGGGATCAGGATGACCAGGTACTCTCCAATGCGGATGGAGGGCTTTTCGCTGGTGCCGCGGATCTTGTCCCGCACGGAGACCAGATGGATGGCAATGAATGTGGACAGGTAATACAGGAACGCCGGGAGGATGGCCGCCTTGGCGATCTCGATATAGGACACGCCGATCAGCTGCGCCATGATGAAGGCGGCAGCGCCCAGGATCGGCGGCATGATCTGCCCGCCGGTGGAGGCCACGGCTTCCACGGTGGCCGCCCATTCATTGGAATAGCCCGCCTTCTTCATCGAGGGGATGGTGAACACGCCGGTGGCGACCACGTTGCCGATGGCGCTGCCGGAGATCATGCCGAAGAGGGAGGACGCGATGACGGCCACCTTGCCCGAGCCGCCGGTGAAGCGGCCGGTAAAGCGCTGGCCCATGCGGATGAAGGTCTCCGCCCCGCCGGTGCCCGAAAGGATCGCGCCAAAGATGCCGAACATGGCCAGCATGGTGGCGCTCAGGCCCAGCATGGTGCCCCAGATGCCGCGGGTATTGTGGTAGAAGGTCTGGAACACCAGGTTGAAGGTGAAGTTCTGGTGGCCCCAGATATCCGGGAACCATTCGCCGAAGAACGCATAGAACAGGAACGCCAGGCCCAGGATCGGGAACGTCCAGCCCACGGAGCGGCGGCTCGCCTCCAGGATCAGTGCCACCAGCGCCACGGCAGCGAACTTGTCGAACCAGGACACCCACTGCAGCGGGTCGTACAGCACCCGGTTGGCGATGGTGACCAGATATACGCAGCACACGGCGGACAGCAGCGCCAGCACCACGTCGTACCAGGGCACGCTGTGCTGCTCCTCGCCCTCCTTCAGCTTCCGCGGAGGCTTGAGCAGGAACAGCAGCGTCAGCACGAAGGACAGGTGGACGCTGCGCTGGATGATATCCGAAAACGGCCCGCGGGCCGTGGTGTAGATCTGGAACGTGATCAGCAGGACGGACAGCACGTCCACGATCACCTTCCAGGGGCCTGTCAGCTTACGCATGAATGGCACGTCCTTTCGTCCGTATCAAAAAGGGGGCGCCGTGTGCCTGGCGGACGCACGGCGCCGTATGACGGTCTGTTACTTCACAGGAACGTATTCCGGAGGAATCAGGTGCTCGGGCACTTCATAGCCATGCTCGACCAGCCACTGGACGGTGCCGGCGTGCAGCGGGGTCGCCGCAGCCTGCAGGGTCATGGCGGGCACGTCGTTGTTCGCGCCGACGGGATAGGCGTTCTGCCAGATCTCCTTGCCGTCTTCCCACATGGCCTTGAAGAACTTGTAGCCCTCTTCCTGGCTGAAGTCCATGCTGACCTGCACGCCCTGGTAGGTGGAGATGCACTGCGCGTCATAGTCCACGCCCTCGTAGGAGTTGGCGGGCACGATGGCGGACTTCACGCTGGGGATGGCTTCCAGGATCTTGGCCATGTCTTCGTCGGAGATCGCCAGGATGCGGACCGGGCGGTTGGAGTTGAGCTGCATGACATAGCTGTCCGGGGACGGGCCCGTCTTCACCGCGCCCACGATCTGGCGGTTGGCGTAGGCGTCGGCGGCGTCAGCCTGGCCGGCCTCGAAATAATCGGGATGGATGCCCAGCGCGTCGAACGCCGCGTGGATGACCACGGACGCCGCGGTGCCGGTGCCGCCGGGGTTGAATTTCTTGCCTTCCAGGTCATAGATGCTCTCAATGCCGGTGTCCTTCGCCACGCAGATCTGGATGGGGCTCTTCTCATAGTACCACAGGATGCGGAAGTCCTTGTAAGGGCTGCCGTTGAAGGTGGTGCCGGTGCCGGTATAGCTCTCATAGTCGGTGTTGGAAATGGAGTTGGCGATCTTGACTTCGCCGTTGCGCAGGCGCTTCGTGTTGTCCACGTTGCCGCCGGATTCAGATACCGTGATGGAATAATCCGGGCAGTAGGTGTTGAGCACCTTGCCGATGGATACGACATAGGGGAACAGGCCGGAGCTGGAAGCAACAGCGGCCATGGTCAGGTAGGTCTTCGCCAGGGCGGCCGGTGCCACACACAGCATCGCGAAAACCAGCATCAGTGCAATCAAGCGTTTTTTCATGGGGATACCTTCCTTTCCGTCTATTCAGTTTGTCTGAGCGCACCCGTCCGGCGCGATCAGTTTCGTATTATTATATGTTCGCCACCGATAAAAAGTCAAGTACATATATTGATATTTTTGTGGCTTTTATTCCCAAATCCATCATCTATTCTGTCAAAGTCATTGCTGTCCTGAACTCACACGGCTCTTGACAGCAAAATGGCTATCAGGTAAAATCTGTTTTAATGAAAAGTGACCGATCCGGAAGCCGCTGCAGCCAGGGCGGCGTCCGGCTGTCCGGGGAAGGAGCGCGGCATGCAGGATATCAGAAGCTACATCGGCCGGTGCAGGGCGCAATACACGGGAAGCACGGCCGGCTGGAACAGCGAGACCGGTTGTATACTCAAGGCTTTCATCGACCTTTACCGCGCCGCGGGCGATCCGGCGGACCGCCAATTTGCGCTCGACCGCATCAAAAGCATGGTGGACGCAGACGGCAGTATCCCCGGTCCGGAACCCGGCGGCGGCCCCGGCATCTTCAGCTGCGGCGGGGCGCTGCTTTTCGCCCTGGACGAAACGGGCGACGAACGGTACCGGAAGGCGGCCGATCACCTGCACGCGCAGCTCGGCGCGCCTGCGGATGCAATAACGCGCTCCGGCCGGAGCCTGCCGTACTGCCTGTATATGACCCAGCCCTTCCGCGCCGGATACGACCGGCGTTTCCTTTCCGGCCTGGAGGCCGCCGGCATCGCCGGGCAGTTCCGCGCGGCCCACGAAAACATGTCCCTGTCCGGCCTCACTGAGACCGGCCTGTACCTGATGGCGCTGGCGGACTGCGTCGGCCAGATGGCGGAGCAGCTCTACGAGCACCGCCGGCTGCTCATGGACCTGTTCCTGGAGGCCTGCCGCGGCGTCCTGCCCCTGGCCGATCCGGAAACAGGGCTGTTCGGGCAGGCGGAGAGCAGCGCCATGATCGCCTATGCCCTGATGAAAGGCGTACGCCTGGGCCTGCTGGACCCGGAGCGCTATCTGGCGCCCGGCCTCACCGCCTTCCGCAGCCTGGCCGGCCGCGAACCGGATCCGGACGGCGGCGGAATATGGCTCATCATGGCCTGGAGCGAATACATAATGGCCAGTGCACGGGAAATGTGAAGACCGGACAAATCCAAGGAGGATGACTATGTACGACGTTGTTGCCCTCGGCGAGCTGCTGATCGACTTTGCACCCAAATCCGTCGACGGGGCGGGCTATCCCACCCTGGCGGCCAATCCCGGCGGGGCGCCGGGCAATTTCCTGGCCGCGCTGGCGAAATACGGCCGCCGCACCGCCATGATCGGCAAGGTGGGCGACGACATGTTCGGCCGCCTGCTGCTGAACACCCTGCGGGAAACCGGCATCGAAACCAAGGGCGTGGTGGTGGATCCCGGCGTGTTCACCACCCTCGCCTTCGTGTCCCTGGACGCTTCCGGCAACCGCGACTTCAGCTTCGCCCGCAAGCCGGGGGCCGATACCTGCCTGCGGCCGGAGGAACTGGACCTGTCCCTGCTCAAAGACGCCAGGGTCTTCCACTTCGGTACCCTGTCCCTGACCGACGAGCCCGCCGCCTCCGCCACCAGGAAGGCCATCGAAGCGGCAAAAGCCGGCGGACTGCTGGTGAGCCTCGACCCCAACCTGCGCAAGCCCCTGTGGAAGCGCGAGGAGGACGCGAAGGCCGCCATCGAGTGGAGCCTGCGCCAGGCGGATATCGTCAAGATCAGCGACGAGGAGATCCAATGGCTCTGGGGCGTCTCCCCCGAGGAAGGCACGCGGAAGCTGCTGAATGAATACGGCGTCTCCCTGGTTTACGCCACCCTCGGTCCCAAGGGCTGCCGCGCGGCGACCCGCGGCGCGGCCGTGACCGTATCCAGCCCCGCCGGCATCCGCGTGGTGGATACCACCGGCGCGGGCGATATCTTCGGCGGCAGCGCCATGAGCCAGTTCCTGAAATACGGGAAAGCGCCTGCCGATCTGACCGCGGAGGAGCTCACGCAGATCGTCCGCTTCGCCTGCACCGCCGCCAGCCTGTCCACCCAGAAGCACGGCGGCATCGGCAGCGTGCCGGAGCAGGCCGAGGTAGAGCGGTATCTGTGATACCTCCCCGCCCGAATCAGGGAACGTTTTCTCCGGGCTGACCGCCTCACACGGGCGCAGCCCGGATTTCATTATATGTATCGCATATGTATAATACGGCGGCATCCGTCTCAGATTGAACTTTTCTTTGTTGACACATCAGGCTTTCAGGTGTAATATTAGTGTTGATCAGGGCAGCGCTTACTGCCCAAAATTTCATTAATCACACGAAAGGAAGGAAACCATATGAAAAAGTTTCTGTGCCTCCTCCTGACAGCGGTCATGCTGATGTCTGCCGCGTCCTTTGCCCTGGCCGACGACGTGGCAGAGATCGAATTCCTCTACCACAAGTCTGAGACCGCCGCCATCCAGGCCATGCAGAAGGTGATCGACCAGTTCAACGCCGAGAACCCCGGCATCAAGGTCAATTTCGTGCAGATCCCCGACGCCGCCACCGTGCTGCAGAGCCGTGCCACCGAAGGCAAGCTGCCCGACATGTTCGGCATCACCACCTCCACCACCTATGAGCTCATGTTCAAGAGCGGCCTGATCATGGACCTGACCGGCAAAGAGTTCCTGAACAACGTGGAGCCCTCCACCCTGGCCCTGTCCGCCTGCGAAGGCAAGATCTACCGTATGCCCTACAGCCTGAGCTGCTACGGCCTGTATGTCCGCACCGATATCTTCGAGCAGCAGGGCATCGAGCTGCCCGAGACCTGGGAAGACCTGATGGCCGCCTGCGAGAAGCTGCAGGCCGCCGGCATCTACGGCTTCGGCCTCCCGGACAAGGACATGGTCTATCAGCGCATGGAGCGCATGATGTCCATGCTGGCGGATAACGACGACGAATTCAAAGCCATCGCCGCCGGCGAACTGGATCCCCACGATTCCAAGGTCCTCAAGGGCTATGCGGAAGCCTCCCTGGACATCGCCAAGTACACCAACCCCGATTCCAAGGGTGCCGGCTACGACGAAAGCTACCAGCTGTTCCTGAACGACGGCGCCGCGATGACCATCAACGGGCAGTGGTCCCTGGGCACGCTGCTGGGCTTCAAGCCGGACCTCCCCGTCGCCATGATCCCGCTGCCCAACCCGCTGGGTGAGCAGAGCAACGTCATCGTTTCCATCGACACCAGCTTCTGCATCTCCGCGAACACCAAGTATCCCGAAGCCTGCCTCAAGTTCATGGAATACCTGAGCAAGACCGACGTCGCGCAGGTGTACACCGATATCGAAGGCAGCCCCAACGTGATCAAAGGCGTCGTATACAGCGTCAAGGAACTTGAGAAGATCAACGCCGCCATGGCCGCCGGCCACACCGCGCTGAGCCTGAACGCCATCTGGCCCTCCGGCATGCGCAAGGCCCTGGGCGACGCCGCCACCAACCTGATCCTCGACAAGGATATCGAGACCTTCTATGCCGATGCGCAGATGACCATCGAGGACTATTACAACAACTGATCCCGCATCATTCCCATTCGGTGGGACCGTCACTCCCTCGGGCGCCGGTCCCGCCATTATTTTATGCAAGGAGTGTGAAAAGGTATGACGGTCGTGCCTGGCAAACCCAGACCGCATCACCTGATGCGCAAAGAGCAGTGGACCACCTACCTGCTGATGGCCCTCCCGGGATTCGCGTTGTACTGCGTTTTCCTCATCACCCCCATCGTCATGGGCATCTATTACTCCCTGACGGACTGGACGGGCATCGGCACCACGTTCAATTTCATCGGCATCGACAATTACGTCAAGGTGCTCACCAGCGACCGGCGCTTCGGCAACGCGCTGATCTTCAACCTGCGCTATACGATTTTCCTGGTCCTCGGCATCGTGGTCCTGGGCTTCATCCTCGCCATGCTGCTGGACCGCAAGATGAAGGGCCGCACCTTCTTCCGCACGCTGTATTTCATGCCGGCCGTGCTGTCCATGATCACCATCGGCCTCGTATTCAAGCAGGTGTACTTCTACGTGCTCCCCTCCATCGGCAAGGCCATCGGCAGCGCGACGCTGTCGGAAAACATCATCGCCAACCGCCAGCTGGCCATATACGGCATCCTGTTCGTACACCTCTGGCAGGGCCTGGCGCTGCCCACGCTGCTGTTCCTGGCAGGGCTGCAGACCATTCCCGCCGATCTGTACGAAGCGGCCTCCATTGACGGCGCCAACGCCTGGCATCGTTTCCGCTCCATCACCGTGCCGTACATGATGCCCACCCTGAGCGTGGTGCTGGTGCTGGCGGTCAAGCAGGGCCTGAACGTCTTCGACTACATCAATTCCATGACCAAGGGCGGTCCCGGCGGCGCCACCACCTCCATCGCCCTGCTCATCTGGCAGAACGCGTGGGAGCGCAACCGCTTCAGCTACGCGATCGCCCAGGCGGTCATCACCGGCCTTATCATCGCCGTGATCTCCTTTATCCAGATCAAGTACACGAACGGGAAGAAGGTGGAATGAATGGCAGAGAAAAAACGTGCGATGAACACCGCCGCATACGTCATCCTGATCCTCGGCGCGCTGCTCATTCTGTTCCCGCTGTACATCACCGTGGTCACCACCTTCAAGACCTCCGGCGAAAGCGCCAACAGCTTCTTCACGCTGCCCCAGTCCCTGTACCTGGGCAACTACAAGACCGTTCTGGAAAACCCCACCCTCTGGTACGCCTACGGGAACACCGCTTACATCACCCTGTTCTCGCTGGTGCTTGAGCTGCTCGTCATGCCGCCCATGTCCTTCGCG